>DATAKN010000211.1:0-21025 GCA_036261595.1 Marmoricola sp. | reverse complement strand
CAGGTCGACGCCCTTGAGGATCTCCTTGGGGCCGTCCTCGGTCTGCACCTGGACGTGCAGGTCCTTGATCTCCAGCGTTGCCATGTCTGTGTCTCCTTCAGCCCGCGTTGAGCGGGGAGTCGATGTCTACGAGTACGTCGGCGCCCTCGAGGCGCACCGGGAAGATCGGGACCGGCTCGGTCGCCGGCGGGCCGGTCGGCTTGCCCGTGCGGAGGTCGAACCGCGAGCCGTGCATCCAGCACTCGATCTCGCAGCCCTCCACCTCACCCTCGGAGAGTGCGACGGCCGCGTGACTGCACTCGTCCTCGATGGCGTAGAAGTCCTCACCGGTGTGCACGATCGCCACGGCGAGGCCGTCGACCTCGACCCGGACGACGCCCCCTTCGGCGACGTCGGTCACGCCACACGCGCGCTCCCACGCCATCAGGCGACGCTCCCGGTCTCGCCGGCGTTGAGGACGTTCTTCGCCAGCTCACCCTCCACCGTGGTGGTGAGGCTCTCCTCAAGGGACGGTACGCCGATCCGGCGGATCAGGTCGTTGAAGAAGCCGTGCACGACGAGCCGGCGTGCCTCGGCCTCCGCGATGCCGCGCGAGCGCAGGTAGAACAGCTGCTCGTCGTCGAACCGACCGGTCGCCGACGCGTGGCCCGCGCCCTCGATCTCGCCGGTCTCGATCTCCAGGTTCGGCACCGAGTCGGCCTGGCAGCCGTCGGTGAGCACCAGGTTGCGGTTCTCCTCGTACGTCTCGATGCCCTCGGCGATCTTGCGGATCAGCACGTTGCCGATCCAGACGGTGTGCGCGCCCTCGCCCTGCAGCGCGCCCTTGTAGGTGACGTGGCTTCGCGTGCGCGGCGCCGTGTGGTCGACGAACAGCCGGTGCTCGATGTGCTGCCCGGCGTCGGCGAAGTACAGGCCCAGCATCTCGACGTCGCCGCCCGGACCGGCGTACTCGGCGGTGGTGTCGTGCCGGACGAGGTCGCCGCCGAAGCTGACGTCGACGTGCCGGAAGGTCGCGTCGCGACCGACCCGGGCATGCCGGTGACCGACGTGGACCGCGTCGTCGGCCCAGTCGTCGATCGTCACGACGGTCAGGTGGGCACCGTCCTCGACGACGTACTCGACGTTGTCGGCCAGCGTGGCCGAGCCCTCGAACCGCAGCACGACCGTGGCCCGGCTGTGCGCGCCGGCGCGCACGACGAGGTGGCTCGCGGTGGCGGTCTCGGCGTCCTTGCCGGACAGCGTGACCTGCACCGGCTGCTCGGGCGTCGCCTCGGCCGGGATCGTGATCGCCCAGACCTTGGTCGCCTCGGCCCACACCCGCGCCGCGATCCGGTCGGTCGGCACGAAACCGCTCGACCCGCGCACCGGGCTGTCCGGCGCGATCAGCTCGACCGTCACGCCCGCCGGTACGTCGGCCTCCGCCCCGACACCGTCACCGTCGAGCGGCGCGGCGTCGTGGAGCCCGCGCAGGCGCTTCAACGGCGTGAACCGCCAGATCTCCTCGCGGCCGGTCGGCACCTGGTGGTCGGCGAGGTCGAAGGATCCCTCCGGATGCAGGTGGCTCTCGACCTTCTCCATCTCCAGGGCGTTCGCCAGAACCTGCGCCGTCATCCAACGGCCCCTTCCATCTGCAGCTCGATCAGGCGGTTCAGCTCGAGGGCGTACTCCATCGGGAGCTCCTTGGCGATCGGCTCGACGAAGCCGCGCACGATCATCGCCATCGCCTCCTCCTCGGCCATGCCGCGGGACATCAGGTAGAACAGCTGGTCCTCGGAGACCTTGGACACGCTGGCCTCGTGGCCCATCGACACGTCGTCCTCGCGGATGTCGACGTACGGGTAGGTGTCGGATCGGCTGACCTGGTCGACCAGCAGCGCGTCACAGAGCACGTTGCTCTTCGAGCCGTGCGCACCCTCGTTGACCTGGATCAGGCCGCGGTACGACGTGCGGCCGCCACCACGGGCCACCGACTTGCTCAGGATGCTCGAGGAGGTGTGCGGCGCGGCGTGGACCATCTTCGCGCCGGCGTCCTGGTGCTGGCCCTCGCCGGCGAACGCGATCGAGAGCGTCTCGCCCTTGGCGTGCTCACCCATGAGGTAGATCGCGGGGTACTTCATGGTCACCTTGGAGCCGATGTTGCCGTCGACCCACTCCATGGTGGCGCCGGCCTCGCAGGTCGCCCGCTTGGTCACGAGGTTGTAGACGTTGTTCGACCAGTTCTGGATCGTCGTGTAGCGACAGCGGCCGCCCTTCTTCACGATGATCTCGACGACCGCCGAATGCAGTGAGTCGCTCGAGTAGATCGGTGCGGTGCAGCCCTCGACGTAGTGCACGTAGGCGCCCTCGTCGACGATGATCAGCGTGCGCTCGAACTGGCCCATGTTCTCGGTGTTGATCCGGAAGTAGGCCTGCAGCGGGATGTCCACGTGGACGCCCTTGGGCACGTAGATGAACGAGCCGCCGGACCACACGCTGGTGTTGAGCGCGGCGAACTTGTTGTCGCCGACCGGGATCACCGTGCCGAAGTACTCCTTGAACAGCTCCTCGTGCTCGCGCAGACCGGTGTCGGTGTCGACGAAGATGACGCCCTGCTCCTCGAGGTCCTCGCGGATCGAGTGGTAGACGACCTCGGACTCGTACTGCGCGGCGACGCCGGCGACGAGGCGCTGCTTCTCCGCCTCCGGGATGCCGAGCTTGTCGTAGGTGTTCTTGATGTCCTCGGGCAGGTCGTCCCAGCTGGCGGCCTGCTTCTCGCTGGAGCGGACGAAGTACTTGATGTTCTCGAAGTCGATCGCCGAGAGGTCGGAGCCCCAGGTCGGCATCGGCTTGCGGTGGAAGAGCTTGAGGCCCTTCAGGCGGAGGTCGAGCATCCACTGCGGCTCGCTCTTCTTCGCCGAGATGTCGCGCACGACCTCCTCATTGAGACCGCGGCGGGCCGCGGCGCCGGCCTCGTCGGAGTCGGCCCAGCCGAACTCGTAGCGCCCGATGCCCTTCAGCTCCGGGTTCAGTTCTTCGATGGAGGTCACGTCGAGACCGTCCTCTCCTTGTCGATGCTCGTGGTCCCGCTCCCGGTCGTCGAGCCTGTCGAGACCGGGTGGGGGATGGAGGTGGTGCACACGCCGTCGCCGTGCGCGATCGTCGCGAGTCGCTGCACGTGGCTGCCGAGCACCCGGCTGATCGCCTCGGTCTCGGCCTCGCACAACTGGGGGAACTCGTGGGCGACGTGGGAGACCGGGCAGTGCTGCTGACACAGCTGCTCCCCCACACTCTGCTCGTTCACCAGGGGGAGATGACGCGCCGACGCGGCGTACCCCTCACTGGTGAAGACGCGGGCCAGTGCCTCTGCCCGGCTCATGCCCGGATGAGCGGCGATCACGTCGGCGAACTCGGCCTCGATGAAGGCGACCCGCCGCTCGGCGAACGCGCGTACGGCGTCCTCGCCGCCGGTCTCCTTCAGGAAACGCAACGCCTGGACGGCCAGGTCGTCGTACTGCTGGTCGAAGTAGGCGTGCCCGCTCTCCGTGAGCGCGAACACCTTCGCCGGCCTTCCCCGACCGCGCACCGCGGTCGTGCGCGGTTCGCGCGCCTCCACGGCGCCTTCGGCGAGCAGGTGGTCGAGGTGCCGGCGCACGGCTGCCGGGGTCAGATCGAGACGCTCACCGAGCGCCGCCGCGGTCGACGGACCGCTCTCGAGGATCGACCGGACCACACGCTCGCGCGTGGGCGCGTCGCCGAGATCGAGCCGGTCGCCGATTTCCACAACACCAGTGTGCCGTTATTGGTGCAGGGGTTTCAAATAAGGGTCCCCTAACCACGAGAGCGTCCACAGCAGCCCACGTATCACCGGCGCCGGCGCCCCCTCCTACGCATGACCGGCTCCATCCTCGAGAGGAACACACCATGCGTCGTCCACACATCCGCACGAGCAGCGTCGCGACCATCGCCGCTGCGACCGCCCTCGTCGTCGCCTCCGGTGGCACCTCGGCGTACGCGGCCCACCTGATCACGAGCAAGCAGATCAAGAACAACACCATCAAGAGCATCGACGTGCGCGACGGCACCCTGACGGCTGCCGACATCGCGCCGGGCACGATCCCCGCGCCGTACGCCGGCACGTCGGCGTTCTCGACGTACCACGATGCCGCCGTGAACATCCAGAGCCAGGTCTCGGGTCAGGACCCGACCGTCCTGTCGCTCAACCTTCCCGCCGGGAGCTACGTCATCAACGGGACGACCTGGCTGGAGAACAACAGCGCCAGCTACACCGTGATCACGCGGTGCACGTTGGCGGCCGGCGGCGACACCGACCTCAAGCGGCCGACGCTCGAGCAGGTCGCCACCGGGAACGCCACGTCCGCGGCTCTCGCGCTGCAGGTGGTGCACACGTTCAGCTCCCCCGGGGCCGCCACGATCCGGTGCTACGCCTTCGGTGTCCCGGTGGATGCCAAGGACACCAAGATCACCGCCACGAAGGTCGACCACCTCACCAACACCCCGGGCTGACCCGAAGCTCCACGGGCGCCTCGCGACACCTCCCTCCCGTCGCGCGGCGCCCGTGGTTTGCGCCGGTATGCGCATTTCGTGAAGAACATCCGCGTTCTTGTGCATGTGACGTAGGCTGTGGCTCACTCGAAACGCCACCGGATGCACCCGTCCGGTGTGGGGAGGGATCGATGTCGCTACGCGCAGTGCTGCACTCTCGGGCACTGCTGGTCGCCAGCATCCTCCTGGCGATCGCCATACCTGTGCTGACCATGCCGCACCTCCAACGGGTCAGCCCCTGGCCCATCGTCCTGGGCCTCGTTCCCTGGGTGGTCGGCAAGTACGCGCTCTGCCCCCTGCGGTGGCGTGCGCTCACCCCGCCAGGACCTGACGGTCCCCGCAGCCACCGCTGGCACCTGCGCGCGTACGCCGAGTCCGAGCTGCTCGGCCTGCTCACGCCCGGCCACGTGGGCGCGGACGTCTGGCGGGTGCACCGCCTGACCCGCAGCGGCCTCCCCCGAGGCGACGCGCTGATGAGCGTCGGCGCCGACCGCTTCGTGGGCGCCGTGGGGCTGGCCGTCTTCGTGGCGTTCGCGGCGACCGAGCTCCCGATGCGGATGCTGCTGGCCGCCCTCGGACTGGGAGCGCTTCTCGTCGTGGCGGCGCTGGTCGTCCGCCGGGTCCGGCCCGATCTGCTGCCCAGCGGTCCGCTGCCACGCCCGAAGGCGCTCGTGATCGGGCTCGTGCTGTCAGCCGGCTACCAGCTCAGCATCGCCGGCCTGCTGCTGGGCACGGTCGCCGCCACCGGCCACCTGCTGTCGCCACTCGCCCTCCTCGGCGCGTTCGGCGCGAGCCAGATCGCCGCCGCCGTACCCGGCCCGAACGGCGCCAGCCCGCGCGACGGCGCCCTGGTCGTCGCGCTCGTGGCCCTGGGTCTTCCCTGGATGGCTGCGGCCGCTGCGGTCGCTCTGAAGGCTGTGCTGGCCTGGCTGCCTGCTCTCGTTCTCGGGGGCGCGAGCCTCCTCGTGCACCGCCGCCAGACGCGGATCGCCGACCGGACGCCTGAGCCGGCCGCCCTGGCGGTCTGACGGCCCGATTCACCAGGACCTTCGCCTCAACCACCACTCCGCTCCTCGTCGGAGGATGGAGATGGTGGGTGCACGGAGGCGGGATGTGATGGCGCTGGCCCGGGAGGTCGATCGGCGGAGCAGGACCACACCGTCGCCCGCTCGCGCACGCTGGATCCTCACCCAGGCCGCCCTCATCATCGCCGCGGTCGTCGTCTACTTCGGGGTCCGCGGCCTCACCGCCGGGACGCCGCAGTTGGCCGAGGAACACGCGCAACGGGTCGTCACCGTCGAACAGAGCCTCGGTCTCGCGTTCGAGAGCACGGTGCAACGCCCGTTCGCCGATCCCGGGATCCTGCAGACGCTCGCGAACTGGATCTACATCTGGGGCCACTGGCCGGTCATCATCGCCACGATGATCTGGCTGGCCATCCGGCACACCGATGTGCTGCTCCGGTTGCGTGACGCGATGGTGGTCTCCGGGGCGATGGGGATGGTGGTGTTCGCGTCGTTCCCCGTGGCACCGCCGCGGCTCGCAGGCCTGGGCCTGGTCGACACGGTGACCGAGACCTCCAAGGCCTACCGGATCCTCCAGCCGCCCGCCTTCGTCAACCAGTACGCCGCCATGCCCAGCCTGCACGCCGGCTGGAACCTCCTCGTGGGGATGTGCCTCGCCAGCACCGCGGGCTCGGTGCTGGTGCGCCTCTTCGGCTACCTGCTACCGGTGCTGATGTCGATCGCCGTGGTCGTCACGGCGAACCACTACGTCCTCGACGTCATCGTCGGGATCCTCTTCGTGCTGGTCGGTCAGGCGGCCGCCCTGTGGCTGGAGCGCCGGCGGCGCCGTCCGGCGAAAGGAGGCTGAGATGGTCCTCGCCATCGCCCACCGAGCCGGCAACTCGCTGGCCGGGATGCACGCTGCCAACGAGCTCGGCGTGGACGTCATCGAGTGCGACGTCCACACCTACCGTGGCCGCCTCGAGGTCCGCCACCTCAAGACCGCCGGACCACTGCCGTTCCTGTGGGACAAGGGCGAGCTGGTCTCCGGGTCGGCCCCACGGCTGGGCCTGCACGAGCTCCTGGAGGCCGACGAGCACGGCACGCTCTTCATGCTCGACCTCAAAGGCCCGTGGACCTGGGCCGGCCGCAACGTCGCGAAGATGCTGCACGACGGCGGTCATCATCGCCCGGTCCTTGCCTGCGGCCGGTGGTGGCCCTCGGTCGACGCGATGGCGCACCTGCCCTACGTCCGCCCGGTGCTCTCCGCCCGCAACCGGTTCGAGATGTTCCGGTTGCGCCGCCGCCTCGTCCGTGGCCCTCGCCCGTACGGCGTGTCGGTGCACCGCGACCTGCTCGACCGCGACGTGGTGGCCTGGCTCCACGAGCACGTCGAGGTCGTGATGACGTGGCCGGTCAACGACCTCGACAGCCTGGACCGGCTCACCGCGATCGGGGTGCGCGGCGTGATCAGCGACGAGGCCCACGTGCTCGCCGAGGCCAAGGCGCGCGCCGAGTGAGCGAGGCCACAGGACCTCTCAGCGTGGTCTCAGCGGACGCCTTCTAGACTCCGGAGGTGCCGTCCATTCCTGCCGTCGAGGTCTCCGGCCTCGTGATGAAGTACGGCGACAAGGTCGCTGTCGACGGTCTCGACCTGACCGTGGAGGCGCACACGATCACCGCCGTTCTCGGACCCAACGGAGCCGGGAAGACCACGACACTCGAGACCTGTGAGGGCTATCGGCGCCCGCAGGCCGGAACCGTCCGGGTGCTCGGGCTGGACCCATCGGCCGAGCAACGGGCACTGCTCCCCCGGATCGGCGTGATGCTCCAGGGCTCCGGCGCCTGGTCGGGAGTCCGGGCGATGGAGATGCTCCGGCACATCGCCCGGCTGCACGCGCACCCCTTGGACGTCGACATGCTCGCGGACCGGCTCGGCCTGCACGACTGCGGGCGGACGCCGTACCGACGGCTCTCCGGGGGCCAGCAGCAACGCCTCGGCCTGGCGATGGCCGTGGTCGGCCGGCCAGAAGTGGTCTTCGTCGACGAGCCCACGGCGGGGATGGACCCGCTGGCCCGGCGGACGACCTGGGAGCTCCTCGAGGAGCTCCGCTCGGACGGGGTCACGGTCGTGCTGACCACCCACTACATGGACGAGGCCGAGCGGCTGGCCGACCAGATCCACATCATCGACCGGGGCCGCATGATCGCCTCGGGTACGCCGGCGGAGCTCACCCGCGGAGGCACCGCAACGATCCGCCTGATGGTCACCAAGCCGTTCCCCGAGGGCGCTCCCGCCTCGCTGACGGCCGCCCTCGACCCAGGGGTCACCGTCACGCCGATCAGCGAGACCAGCCTGCTGATCGCCGGCCCGGCGGACAGCACCACGCTGGCCACCGTGGCCCACTGGTGCGAGGAGCAGGGCGTCGTACCGGAGTCGCTCAACCTGGGCCAGCGCAACCTCGAGGACGTCTTCCTCGAGCTGACCGGGAGGGACCTCCCCCGTGACTGAACCCGTGACTGATCCCGCAACTGGGCCGCGCACCGGCACCTTCGCACCCCGGCCCGGGGCGGCACCACTGCCCCGGCAGGTGCTCGCCCAGGCGTCCATGGAGGCCCGGCTGATGGTCCGCAACGGCGAGCAGCTGCTGCTGGCCGTCGTCATCCCCGTGCTGGTCCTCGCCGGCGGCGTGGCCGGAGCGCACCGGATCGGCATCCATTTCCATGAGCGCGCCGTCGACGCGCTGACGCCCGGCGTCCTCGCGCTCGCGGTGATGTCCACGGCGTTCACGTCGCTGGCGATCGCCACCGGCTTCGAGCGCCGGTACGGCGTGATCAAGCGACTCGGCGCCTCACCGCTCCCCCGGTCCGGACTGCTGATGGGCAAGATCGGTGGCCTGCTGGTGGTCGAGCTGATGCAGGTCGTCGTGATCGGCGTGGTCGGCCTCGCCCTCGGCTGGCACCCGCGCACCACCGTCGTCGCGCTCGCCGGGGCCTTGCTGGTCCTGCTGCTGGGCACCTTCGCCTTCGCCTCCCTCGGCCTGTTCCTGGCCGGATCGCTGCGAGCGGAGGCCACCCTGGCGGCCGCCAACCTCGTCTACCTGCTGCTGATGGCCGGCGGTGCCGTCGTCCTCCCCGCCGACGCGTACGGCGGGGCCGGGCACGCGCTGACCTGGCTGCCCTCCGGCGCCCTCGGCGAGGCCATGCGCGCCGCCCTCACCCACGGCCACCTGGCCGGGCTGGACCTGCTCGTGCTGGCGCTCTGGGGCGTGGCCGGCACCGCACTCACCGCGAAGACCTTCACCTGGGAGTGATCGTGCGTCTCGACCCCTACCTGCGTCCCCTCGGCTGGGCCACCCTCGTCGCCAACGGCGTGCTCGTGGTCACGGGCGGCGCCGTCCGCCTCACCGGTTCAGGCCTCGGCTGCCCGACCTGGCCGCACTGCACGACCGAGGGCGACTTCACGCCGCGCCACGCGGTGTCGGCGCACTCGCTGATCGAGTTCGGCAACCGGACCCTCACCTTCGTGCTGGCCGCGATCGCGGTCGCGACGTTCGTGGCCGCCTGGCAGTCCCGCCGGCGCGACCTGCGGCTGATCGCGCTCGTGATCGGGCTCGGCATCCCGGCGCAGGCCGTCATCGGCGGCATCACCGTGCTCACCGACCTCAACCCGTGGATCGTCTCGCTGCACCTGGTCAGCTCACTGCTGATCATCGCGCTCTCGGTGCTGTTCCTGCGCCGCGTCGACGGCCCCGCGCCGGCGTACGTCGGTGGCCCGCTGTCGATGCTCGCCACGTTGAACTCCGCCGTCGGCTGGGTCGTGCTCTACATCGGCACGGTGGTCACCGGCTCCGGACCGCACGCCGGTGACGCGAAGGCTCCCCGCAACGGACTCGACCCGCTCCAGGTGTCCCAGGCGCACGCCGACGTGGTGTTCCTGTTCGTCGGCCTCACGGTCGCGCTGGTCGTGCTGCTGCCCGTGGCCGGAGTCCCGGGCGAGGCCGCCCGGGCGGCACGCGTGCTGCTCGGCCTCGAGGTCGCCCAGGGGGTGCTGGGCTTCGTCCAGTACTTCACCGACCTCCCGGTCGTCCTGGTCGGCCTGCACATGCTCGGTGCTGCGCTGATCGCGGCCGCGATGACCTGGCTGTTGCTCGCCGTGCGGGAGCGCCCCCTTGCCGACGCCGCCCAACCGGCTGCGCAGCGGCCCGCAGGCGCGTCGCTGGGCTCAGAGTGACTTCTCGCCCCACCAGCTGGCGGCCGGGTTGGCATTGAAGTTGCCGATCGGGCGGTAGCCCTCGGACTCGTAGAACGCCAGCGCGTGTTGCTGCCTCGGGCCGGTGTCCATCCGCGCCGTGCGGAAGCCGAGCTCGCGCGCCGTCTCCTCCAGAGCGTGCAGCAGCGCCCGCGCGATCCCCTGTCGTCGGGCCGCAGGCACCACGTACATCCGCTTGAGCTCGCAGGCACCGTCGGGCAGCCGCTTCACGCCACCGCAGCACACCGGGGCATCACCCGCATAGCCGACGAGAAACGCGCCACCGGGCGGTCCGAGGTCGTCCGGACCGGCGGTCGGCATCCCCGGCGCCCCGATGTCCAGACCGTCGTAGAGCTCGGCGATCTCGGCCGCGAACGCCGCCAGGAGGGCAGCGCCGTCTCCCGCATCGACGCGACCCGGGCGGAACCGCACCTGCATCAGCGGGTCAGCAGCGGGTCCAGCGCAACCGCGACGAACAGCAGCGAGAGGTACATGTTCGACCAGTGGAACAGCCGCATCGGCTTGATCCGGCTCAGCTCGTCGCTGCGGCGCGCACGGGCCCACATCAGGTGTGCCTCGACCAGGAAGGCCCCGCCGAGCACCACCGCTGCGATCGGGTAGACCGGGCCGGTGTCGGCGACCGGCCACAGTGCCAGCGACATCGCGACCATCGCCCACGAGTAGGCGACGATCTGCCGGGCGACGGCCTCGCCGGAGCGGCGTACCGGCAGCATCGGCACATCGACCGACGCGTAGTCCTCGCGGTAGCGCATCGCCAGGGCCCAGGTGTGCGGCGGCGTCCAGAGGAACACCACCAGGAACAGCACCACCGGCGGCCACGCGAGCTCGCCGGTCACGGCCGTCCAGCCGATCAGGGCGGGGAAGCAGCCGGCCAGTCCGCCCCACACGATGTTCTGCGTCGTACGACGCTTGAGCACCATCGTGTAGACGAAGAGGTAGAACGCCGACGCCGCGAGGGCGAGGCCGGCCGAGAGCCAGTTGACGAAGAAGCCCAGAACGACCGTCGAGACCACCGCCAGGACCAGTCCGAAGAGCAGGGCCGCGCGCGGTGTGACGATGTGTCGCGGAAGCGCCCGACGACGTGTCCGGCGCATCTGCTCGTCGATGTCCCGGTCGTACACGCAGTTCAGCGCGTTGGCGCTGCCCGCCGACAACGTGCCGCCGACCACGGTGGCAAGCACCAGGCCGAGCGACGGCACGCCCCGCTGGGCGTAGAACATCACCGGCACGGTCGTCAGCAGGAGCAGCTCGATGACGCGCGGCTTCGTCAAGCCGACGTACGCCGCCGCCACGTCCTTGAGGGTCGTCCACCGACCGGTCGGCACGGTCTCCAGCGGAGGAGTGCTCACGTGGGAGTCGACCGCGGTCACGCAAGGCCTCGATTCCGGGGGGCGGGGATGTGCATGGCAGGGGCACAGCAGTGGTACTGGCTCGCTGAGTCTAACGGTCGCTGAGTAGGCTCGTCGTCGGTGACCGAAGGGTTGCCTTCCCAACCAGCCCCAACCCGTCCCGAGAGGACTGCCTTGAGCACGACCCGCACCCCGTTGGAGTGGACCGAACTCGACCAGCGGGCGGTCGACACCGCGCGTTGCCTCGCGATGGACGCGGTCCAGAAGGTCGGCAACGGGCACCCGGGCACGGCGATGAGCCTCGCGCCCGCGGCGTACCTGCTGTTCCAGAAGCGCATGCGGCACAACCCCACCGACCCGGCCTGGCCGGGCCGCGACCGGTTCGTGCTCTCCTGCGGGCACTCCTCGATCACGCTCTACACGCAGCTCTACCTCGGCGGGTTCGGCCTGGAGATCGAGGACCTCAAGGCGCTGCGCACGTGGGGCAGCAAGACTCCGGGTCACCCGGAGTACGGCCACACCGCCGGCGTGGAGACCACGACCGGCCCGCTCGGGCAGGGTGTCGGGAACGCCGTCGGGATGGCCATGGCCGCGCGCCGCGAGCGGGGGCTGTTCGACCCCGATGCTGCCGAGGGTGACAGCCCCTTCGACCACCACATCTTCGCGATCTGCTCCGACGGCGACCTCGAGGAGGGCGTCAGCGCGGAGGCCTCGAGCCTGGCCGGCCACCAGAAGCTCGGCAACCTGACCCTGATCTACGACGACAACCGGATCAGCATCGAGGGCGACACCGAGATCGCGTTCACCGAGGACGTCGGCAAGCGTTACGAGGCCTACGGCTGGCACGTCCAGGTCGTCGACTGGACCCACAACGGCGACCGCGCCGACGGCAAGAACTACCGGGAGGACGTGCCCGCGCTCTGGGCCGCGCTGGACAACGCCGAGGACGTCACCGACCGGCCCAGCCTGATCATCCTCCGCACGATCATCGCCTGGCCCTCGCCACAGGCGCAGAACACCGGCGCGGCGCACGGCTCGGCGCTCGGTGCGGACGAGGTGGCCGCGACCAAGAAGGTGCTCGGCTTCGACCCCGACCGGACCTTCGAGGTCGACGACGACGTGATCGCCCACACCCGCGGGCTGGCCGACCGGGGCAAGGCCGTCGAGGCCGCGTGGGACGAGCAATTCGAGGCCTGGGCTCAGGCCAACCCGGAGCGTGCGGACCTGTTCACCCGGATGTCCACGCGCACCCTGCCGGCGGGCTGGGTCGACGCACTCCCGTCGTTCCCGGCGGACGCCAAGGGCATGGCCACGCGCAAGGCCTCCGGATCGGTGCTCACTGCGATCGCGCCGGTGCTGCCGGAGCTGTGGGGTGGCTCGGCCGACCTCGCCGAGTCGAACAACACGACGCCCAAGGGCGCGGCCAGCTTCACCCCCGAGGAGTTCCAGACCTCCCTGTGGAGCGGCAACAAGTACGGGCGCGTGCTGCACTTCGGCATCCGTGAGCACGGCATGGGCGCGATCATGAACGGCATCACCCTGCACGGCGGCACCCGCGTGTACGGCGGCACCTTCCTGGTCTTCTCCGACTACATGCGCCCAGCGGTTCGGCTCGCCGCTCTCATGGGCCTGCCCACGATCTACGTGTGGACCCACGACTCCATCGGTCTCGGTGAGGACGGTCCGACCCACCAGCCGGTCGAGCAGCTCGCCGCACTGCGGGCGATCCCGGGCCTCGACGTGGTCCGCCCGGCCGACGCGAACGAGACGGTGGCCGCCTGGCGCGCCGTGCTCGAGCAGACGGACCGGCCGGCCGCGCTCGCCCTCACCCGGCAGAACGTCCCGACGTTCCCGCGGGGTGAGGACACCGGCGAGCAGTGGGGCGGCGCCGAGGGCGTCGCGAAGGGTGCCTACGTGCTGGTCGACGCCGACGGGCTGCCCGACGTCGTCCTGATCGGCACCGGCTCCGAGGTCCAGCTCGCGGTCGCCGCGCGCGACCAGCTGGCGGCCAAGGGCGTGAAGGCGCGCGTCGTCTCGATGCCCTGCCGCGAGTGGTTCGACCGGCAGGACCAGGCCTACCGCGACAGCGTCATCCCGCCGAACGTGCGCGCACGCGTCAGCGTGGAGGCCGGTGTCGCGCAGGGCTGGCGGGAGATCGTCGGCGACGCGGGCCGGATGGTCTCTCTCGAGCACTTCGGCGCCTCCGCGGACTACGACACGATCTACCGCCAGTTCCACATCACCGCCGAGGCGGTCACCCTGGCCGCCGAGGAGAGCCTGCGGGCGCTGGAGGCCACGACCCGCTAGCCGACGTACCAGCCTGACTGCCCGGGCGGTCGAGCGCACCAACCTCGAAGGGAGATCAGCATGTCCGATCGTCTGAAGAAGCTGTCCGAGGCAGGTGTGTCGATCTGGCTCGACGACCTGTCGCGCGAGCGGATCGAGACCGGCAACCTGGCCGACCTCGTGAAGAACTCCTCCGTCGTCGGGATCACGTCGAACCCGACGATCTTCGCCAAGGCTCTCGCCGACGGCGAGCGGTACGACGACCAGGTGCGCCGGCTCGCCGCGGACGGCGCCGACGTGGAGAAGACCGTGTTCGAGCTGACCACCACCGACGTCCGCGACGCCTGCGACATCATGCGGCCCGTGTGGGAGGCCACCGGCGGGGTGGACGGCCGGGTGTCGATCGAGGTGACGCCGGACGTGGCGCACGACACCGAGACCACCGTGGCGCAGGCGCGCGAGCTCTGGGAGGCCGTCGACCGGCCGAACGCCTACATCAAGATCCCCGGCACGCCCGAGGGTCTCCCGGCGATCACCGAGACGCTGGCCGCCGGCATCGACGTCAACGTGACCCTGATCTTCGGCCTCGACCAGTACCAGGGCGTGATGGAGGCGTTCGTCGCCGGCATCGAGAAGGCACGCGACAACGGACATGACATCTCGAAGCTGCACTCGGTGGCCTCGTTCTTCGTCTCGCGCGTCGACACCGAGATCGACAAGCGGCTGGAGGCCGCCGGGGCCGACCGGTCTCTCTTCGGGCGCGCCGGCGTTGCCAACGCGCGCCTCGCATACCAGGCGTTCGAGGAGTTCTTCGCCTCCGACCGGTGGGCCGCGCTCGAGGCTGCCGGGGCACGCCGCCAGCGCCCGCTGTGGGCGTCCACTGGCGTGAAGAACCCCGACTACGACGACACGATGTACGTCGTGCGTCTGGTCGTCGACGACACCGTCAACACGATGCCGGAGAAGACGCTGGAGGCGGTCGCCGACCACGGTGACATTGCCGGCGACCAGGTCCGCCCGAACTACGCCGACGCGCAGGCCACCATGGACGCGCTTGCGGAGGCCGGCATCGACTACGACGACGTGATCGCGGTCCTGATCCGCGAGGGCGTCGAGAAGTTCGTGGCCTCGTGGAACGAGCTGGGCGACACCGTGCGCGCGAGTCTGGAGCAGGCGCGGGCATGACCGGAGCGCCTTCGGACGCCCCGGTCGACCCGATCAGCACCCCCGCGTGGAGGCGGCTCGGGGACCTCGCTGCCCGCCTGGAACCGGACCTGCGCGCCTGGTTCGCAACCGACCCGGATCGCGCTGACCGGTTCAGCTTCGACGCCGCGGACCTGCACGTGGACCTCTCGAAGAACCTGGTCCACGAGGACGTGCTCGAGGCACTCGTCAGCCTCGCCGACGAAGTGGGTCTCGAGACGCGGCGGGACGCCATGTTCCGCGGTGAGCGGATCAACGTGACCGAGAACCGACCGGTCCTGCACACGGCGCTGCGCCTGCCGGCCGGCGCGGTCCTGGAGGTCGACGGCCACGACGTGGTCGCCGACGTGCACGACGTGCTGCGCCGGGTCTACGAGTTCGCCGAGCAGGTCCGCTCCGGCGCCTGGACCGGCGTGACCGGTCAGCGGATCCGGACCGTCGTCAATATCGGGATCGGCGGCTCGGACCTCGGCCCCGTGATGGCCTACGAGGCGCTCGCGCCCTATCGCCTCGAGGGCCTCGAGTGCCGGTTCATCAGCAACATCGATCCGACCGACTGCGCCACGACGCTCGCCGGGCTCGACCCGGAGTCCACGCTCTTCATCGTGTCCAGCAAGACCTTCGGCACGCTCGAGACCCTGACGAACGCCCGCCTGTGCCGGGCCTGGCTGCTCGACGGCCTCGCCGAGGCCGACCCCTCGGCAGCCGTCGCCCAGCACTTCGTCGCCGTCTCCACCGCCTTGGACAAGGTCGCGGAGTTCGGCATCGACCCGGCGAACGCGTTCGGCTTCTGGGACTGGGTCGGCGGGCGCTACTCCCTCGACTCCGCGATCGGCACGTCGCTGGTCGTCGCGATCGGCCCCGAGCGGTTTGCCGAGTTCCTCTCCGGGATGCATGCGATCGACGAGCACTTCCGTACGACGCCGCTGGCCCGCAACGTGCCGGTCCTGATGGGCCTGCTGAACGTCTGGTACACCGACTTCCTCGGCGCGCAGACGCACGCGGTGCTCCCCTACTCCCAGCTGTTGCACCGGTTCCCGGCCTACCTGCAACAGCTGACGATGGAGTCCAACGGCAAGGGCGTCCGCTGGGACGGCAGCGCGGTCACCACCGACACCGGCGAGGTGTTCTGGGGCGAGCCCGGCACGAACGGCCAGCATGCCTTCTACCAGCTGATCCACCAGGGCACCCGGCTGATCCCGGCCGACTTCATCGCGTTCGCCAACCCGGCGTACCCGCTGCAGGACACCCAGGACGGTCAGAGCACGGACGTCCACGAGCTCTTCCTGGCGAACTTCTTCGCCCAGACTCGGGCGCTCGCGTTCGGCAAGACGGCTGAGGAGGTCCGTGAGGAGGGCACCGCCGAGACCGTCGTACCGGCGCGCGTCTTCACCGGCAACCGGCCGACGACGTCGATCATGGCCCCGGCCCTCACGCCGGCCGTGCTGGGCCAGCTGATCGCGCTCTACGAGCACATCACGTTCACCGAAGGTGTCGTGTGGGGCATCGACAGCTTCGACCAGTGGGGTGTCGAGCTGGGCAAGCAGCTCGCTCGCGAGCTCGGACCCGCGGTGGCCGGCGACTCCGAGGCCGCCGCTCAGCAGGACCCGTCCACGCGTTCGCTCATCGACTACTACCGGAGGCACCGAGCATGACAGCCAATCCCCTCCGCGACCCGGAGGATCGTCGCCTCCCCCGGATCGCCGGACCGTGCGGCAGGGTGCTGTTCGGGGTCACCGGAGACCTGTCGCGCAAGAAGATCATGCCGGCGATCTACGATCTCGCGAACCGCGGGCTGTTGCCGCCTGGCTTCAGCCTCGTCGGCTTCGCGCGGCGCGACTGGGAGGACCAGGACTTCGCCCAGATCGTCCATGACTCCGTGCGGGAGCATGCGCGTACGGAGTTCCGCGAAGAGGTCTGGGACCAGCTCGCCGAGGGCTTCCGGTTCGTCCCCGGCGACTTCGACGACGACCGGGCATTCGACCAGCTCCGACGCACGATCGAGGAGCTCGACGAGGCCCGCGGCACGATGGGCAACCACGCCTTCTACCTGGCGATCCCACCCTCGTTCTTCGGCGACGTGGTCGGCCAGCTCAAGGAGCACGGTCTGGCCGAGCCGCGCCCCGGGTCCTGGCGACGCGTCGTGGTGGAGAAGCCGTTCGGTCACGATCTCGAGTCGGCGCGGCACCTCAACCACGTCCTCGACGAGGTCTTCCCCTCCGGGTCGATCTTCCGGATCGACCACTACCTCGGCAAGGAGACCGTCCAGAACATCCTGGCGATGCGGTTCGCCAACAACCTCTTCGAGCCGATCTGGAACGCCAACTACGTCGATTCGGTCCAGATCACCATGGCCGAGGACGTCGGGATCGGCGGCCGGGCCGGTTATTACGACGGCGTCGGCGCGGCCCGCGACGTCATCCAGAACCACCTGATGCAGCTGATGGCGCTCGTGGCGATGGAGGAGCCGGTCTCGTTCGACGCCGAGAGCCTGCGGACCGAGAAGCTCAAGGTGCTCTCGTCGGTCACGCTCCCCGACCGGCTCGACCTCACCACCGCCCGCGGTCAGTACACCGCCGGCTGGGCCGGAGGCGAGCACGTGATCGGGTTCTGCGAGGAGGACGGAATCTCCGCCGACTCCACCACGGAGACCTACGCGGCGGTGACGCTGCACGTGGACACCCGGCGCTGGGCCGGCGTGCCGTTCTACCTGCGCACCGGCAAGCGGCTGGGTCGACGGGTGACCGAGGTCGCCGTGGTGTTCAAGCGGGCTCCGCACCTCCCGTTCAGTGCTACCGCGACCGAGGAGCTCACGCCGAACACGCTGGTCATCCGGGTCCAGCCGGACGAGGGCATGACGATCCGGTTCGGCGCCAAGGTGCCGGGCACCGCAATGGAGATCCGCGACGTCAACATGGACTTCGCATACGGCGGCTCCTTCACCGAGTCGTCCCCGGAGGCCTACGAGCGGTTGATCCTCGACGTCCTCCTCGGCGATCCCCCGCTGTTCCCGCGTCACGAGGAGGTCGAGCTGTCCTGGAAGATCCTCGACCCCGTCCTGGCCAACTGGGCGAAGAAGGGCCGGCCCGATCCCTACCCGGCCGGCACCTGGGGCCCCAAGTCGGCCGACCAGATGCTGGCCCGCGACGGACGTGCCTGGAGAAGGCCCTGATGAGGAGCGCGCTGTGATCGAGCTGACCGAGACCAACTCCGCGGAGATCGCGGCCGAGTTCGTCCGCGCGCGGATCCGCGCCGGCAGCCCGGCGATGGGGATGGTGCTGACGCTGATCATCGTCGTCGACGAGGCCGGCGCCCACGACGCGATGGAGGCGGCCCGGCTCGCCTCGCGGGAGCACCCCGCACGCGTCCTCGGCGTGATCCTCGGGGACGGGCGCGGCCAGGCCGTCGTCAACGCCCAGGTCGGGATCGGCGACTCCTGGAGCGGCGAGACCGCGCTGATCCGGCTGCGCGGCGAGGTGGTCAAGCACCCCGAATCGGTGGTGCTGCCGCTGCTCCTGCCCGACTCCCCCGTGGCGATCTGGTGGCCCAAGGACCCGCCGACCGACCCCGCCGCCGACCCGCTCGGGGCCCTCGCACAGCGCCGGATCACCGACGCGGCGGCCGTCTCCCGCGGCAAGGGCAAGGCGCTGCACACCCTCTGCTCGACGTACGCCAAGGGCAACACCGACCTGGCCTGGACCCGGATCACTCCGTGGCGAGCGCTGCTCGCCGCGGCCCTCGACCAGCAGCCGCTGAAGGTCCGGCGAGCGTCGGTCACCGCAGAGCGGATCAGCCCCAGCGCCGACCTGCTGCGGGCTTGGCTGAACGACCGGTTGCACGTGCCCGTGGACCGCGCGAGCTCCGGAGGGCCCGGGATCACCGAGGTGGTTCTCGAGACCGACGAGGGACCGATCCGGATCACTCGGCGTGACGGCAAGCTGGCGACGTTCAGCTCTCCCCATCGGCCGGATCGTCCGGTCGCGCTGAAGCGGCGTGCGCTTCCCGACCTGCTCGCCGAGGAGCTGCGCCGGCTCGACGAGGACGACATCTTCCGCGACACCGCCAAGCGCCTGATGAAGCTCGACCGCGGGCGCTGACCGTGGGGCTCGAGCTGAAGGTCCTCCCCGACCCGGCCCGGGTCGCGGCCACGGCGGCGGAACGCTTCCTGCAGCGGATGGTCGCTGCCCAGCGCCGCGGCGAGCAGCCGCACGTCGCGCTCACCGGCGGCAGCATCGCCGAGGCCCTGCACCGCCAGATCGCCCTCCAGGCGGCTGGATACGACGTCGACTGGACCCGGATCGTGTTCTGGTGGGGCGACGAGCGCTTCGTCGCTCCGGACAGCGCCGACCGCAACGCGCGGGATGCCCGCGAGGGGTTCCTCGACGTCGTCGGCGCCACCCAGGTGCACGAGATCCCGTCAACCGCTGGGGCGCCCGACCTCGACGCAGCTGCCGCGGCGTACGGCGACCTGCTCCGCGGCAGTGGCGGTGGAGAGTTCGACCTGGTGATGCTCGGCATGGGGCCCGATGGGCATGTCGCCTCGTTGTTCCCGGGATTCCCACAGCTCGACGTGGACGACCGGATCGCCGTACAGGTGACCGGCTCGCCGAAGCCACCACCGGAGCGCGTGAGCCTGACGTTCCCAGCCCTGAACCGCACCCGTGCGGTGTGGTTCCTGGTCACCGGGGAGGGCAAGGCCGACGCGGTCCACCGCGCACTCGCCGACGACGGCGACGTCCACGAGACACCGGCGCGCGGCGTCCGCCCCTCCCCCCGCGACGGGGTCGGCGAGACCGTCTGGTTCCTGGACGCGGCGGCCGCAGCCACCCTCTGAGATCGCCGAGCGGGCGGTTGCATACCTGTCCCGTACGCCGAGCGGGCAGTTGCGTACGAGGCTCAGGGAACCCAGATCGTCCGCGACCGCCTGGCCCTGACGAAACCCGCCTTCAGCTTGAGGGTGATGTCGGTGTTCCTGCCGTAGACCGCGTCCTTCTCGAACGCGTCGATCGTCCACCCCCGCTCGCGGGAGATCCACTCGCGGCGCTCGGCGTCGTGCTCGA
The DNA here is from genome assembly GCA_036261595.1 of Marmoricola sp. Taxonomy (GTDB): domain Bacteria; phylum Actinomycetota; class Actinomycetes; order Propionibacteriales; family Nocardioidaceae; genus Marmoricola. Next base: position 1,308 of record DATAKN010000211.1, on the reverse strand, counting down.
CGTCCTCATCACGTGAGTGGAACTCCTGTCCGTCGTACTCCGCGGCGTACCGCACGTCCGGGTGCGGGACGTCGAGGCGGTACAGCTCCTGTCCCCAGTCATCGAGGATCCGGAACTGCGGCTCGGGTCTGGGAAGGCCGGCGTCGTACCAGTGCAGCCGCAGGGCGGATTCGCCGGCTGACTCGGAGCGGCCGTCGGCCAACGGAGCCAGGCACCGCAGTTGGACAACTCCACGGTGCCCTTTGAACCGCTCGCTCTCCTCGAGCAGCTCGTCGTGGTCCACGCCGATCCGAAGGACGCCGTCGATCGCTGCGAGAGCGTCGAAGCGCCAGAGACTGCGTCCGAGGTCCAACCCGGTGCGGAGCGGGGTGGTCACCCGGAGTCCGTGCAGCTCGACGACGTCCCGGTCCAGCAGCTGCCGACGTCGTCCGTCCACGTCCGCGCGTCGGACCCTGGTGTCCGCGGTCTCGCAGACACTGATCGGCGGCGCGACCAGGTGTGCACCACGCTCCAGGATCGGTACGCCGTGCAGCCACGCGGCCGTGCGGTCCGTCACGACGGCGCAGTCGGGGATGACGAGCGCCAGGGCTTGGGCCCGGAACAGCACGGAGTCGGGGGCCTGCGAGGCGGCGTAGACGCCGCGGACCACCTTTCGCAGCAGGCCCTGGTCCACGAGGCCGCGGAGCTTGCGGTGATCCACGCCGCCGTCGAGCGCCTGCTGGCGGGTGAACGCACGGTCGAGCGGCATCGGGAAATGCGAACCCAGGACGTCACCGGGCGGTGCGAGCCAGTCGGAGATCTTCACACCGGCAGAGTGGCGCGCCCGGGCTGAAGCGCGTGCGCGCTGTCCACAGCGGCGTACGCAACCGCCCGCTCAGGCGATCCAGAACGTACGCAACCGCCCGCTCAGGGGCATTTCTGCGTACGCAACCGCCCGCTCGCCGGAACGGCGCGGATCAGAAGATGACTTCGCCGTTCTTGCGGCGAGTGCGCAGCGTCTGCAGGGCCTCTTCGAGGATGTCCTTCGCCTCGGCGTCGGAGCGACGCTCCTTCACGTAGGCGAGGTGCGTCTTGTACGGCTCGATCTTCACCGGCGGCGGCGGGTTGTCGGAGTCCAGGCTCGCCGGAAGACCGCAGCGCGGGCAGTCCCACGACTCCGGCACCTGAGCCTCGACGGCGAACGCGATCAGCGTGCGGTGCTCACGCGAGCAGAAGTACGTGACGTTCTGCCGCGGCGCGGCTTCGCCACGCTCCGCCTCGCCCATCGGCCCTGCACCAACACGGCTGCCACGAATGGCGTTTCCTCCG
>DATAKN010000203.1:0-2038 GCA_036261595.1 Marmoricola sp. | reverse complement strand
GAGGTCGTCTCGCTGCGCCAGCTGCCCACCAAGGAGAAGCTGCGGGTCACCGCACCGAGCATGTTCACCGCGGCGAACATGGCCTGCGGGTTCTCGGCCGTGCCGCTGGCCTTCAACGGGCACAGCCACTGGGCTGCGGCTCTGATGATCGTCGCGATCGTGATGGACATCTGCGACGGTGCCGTCGCCCGGCTGGTCGGAGCGACGTCGCCGTTCGGCGTGCAGCTGGACTCCCTGGCGGACCTGATCTCCTTCGGCCTGGCGCCGGCGGTGCTGGTGTACACGTGGGTGCTGCCCGAGTGGCAGGTCCTGGCGTGGATCGCGGCGTACCTGTGGCTCGCCTGCGCGGCGTTCCGGCTGGCCCGGTTCAACTTCACCATCGATCCGACCGCCGACAAGCGCTACTTCGTGGGCCTGCCGAGTCCGGGAGCTGCGGCCGTGGTGATCGCCACGGTGGTTGCTCGGGACACCCCGGAGCTCAAGGTGGGTCCCGGCATCCTGCTGCCGGTCTGCATCAGCGTGCTTCCCGCCCTGCTGATGGTCAGCACGGTTCGGTTCCGGTCCTTCCGCGATCTGGTCACGCCGCGCACCCAGCAGGCGCGGATCACGACGGCGCTGGTCGCGGTGGGCTTCGTCGCCGGCCTGGCGGTGCAGCCGGCGGTCACGCTCCTGGTCGTCGCCTACGCGTACGTGTTGACCGCACCGCTGGGCGTCCTGACCCGGCCCGTTCGGGCCCGCGTCTTCGGGCCGGGATCGGTCGCCCCACCCCGACAGCGACCCCAGTCGGTGTTCCTGCCCATCGCCGGCGACGACACGATCGACGACTGAGCGGGCCCGTCGACAGGCTCAAGCAGCGGAGTCAGCCGTTGTAGCTGATCCGGATCCGCTCGGTCATCGGCTTGGCCTGGCAGACCAGCCGGATCCCGTCGGCGAGGTCGTCCTTGTCGAGCACCTCGTTGTGCAGCAGCGTGACGTCGCCCTCGAGCATGACGCAGGCGCAGGCGCTGCACTGGCCCTCGCGGCAGCTGAACGGCGCGTCGATGCCCTTCTCCTCGAGGAACTCCAGCAGCACCTGGTCGCCCTGCCAGTCGTCGAAGGAGTACTCCGGACCGTCGCGCTCGACCTCGACGGCGATCGGGCCGGTGATCGCGGGCTCGGCGGCCGCGTCGGTCGCCTCGTCCTCGTCGGCGTCGTCGGCGTCGGCGAGCTCCTTCTGCGCCGCGAGCACCTCCTCGACGTCTCCGAACGGATTGCCACCGAGCGACACGAACTTCTCCTGGTGTCGCCGCTCCCGCGGGAAGCCGAGGTCCTTCAGGGCGTCGACGGTCGCCTTCATGAACGGCGCGGGGCCGCAGACGAACGCCGTGTGCGAGGTGAAGTACGACGCGAAGGTGGCGAGCTTCTGCTGCGACGGCAGGCCCTGGACGGACACCAGCCAGTGCACGACGGTGAACCGGTCGGCGTACTCGTCGGCGAGCTCGCGCAGCTGCGCGGCGAAGATCACCGACGACTCGTCCTCGTTGGCGTAGAAGAGAACGACTTTGCCGGTGCCCTTCTCCAGGGCCGTGCGCGCGATCGACATGACCGGGGTGATGCCGGAGCCGGCCGCGAACAGCAGGAAGTCGGCGTCGATGTCCTTCGGCGTGAAGATGCCGCTGGGCGGGAGCACGCGCAACGTGTCGCCGGCCTTGAGGTTCTCGACGATCCAGTTCGACGCGTAGCCATCGACCGTGCGCTTGACGGTGATCTGGTGCTGGCCGCTGTGCGGGGCGCTGGACAGCGAGTAGCAGCGCGCCGCTAGACCGGTCTTCTCGCTCGGCACCGCCACCGTGAGGAACTGACCAGGCACGTACGCGAACGTCTCCTGGAGCTCGGAGGGCACCTCGAACACGATCGACCGGGCGTCGTCGGTCTCCTCGATCACGTCCGCGACGTTGAGCAGGTAGGACTCAGTGGCCATGCTCAGTACCCATCCTCGGCTCCGACCTCCAGCTCGCCCTCGCTGACGGCGCGGTCGATCGAGGCCATCAGCCGCGGA
>DATAKN010000031.1:0-13389 GCA_036261595.1 Marmoricola sp. | reverse complement strand
GGTGACGCCGCCGCCGGTGTCGGTGCGCGTCGTGACCTTGTAGTACGGCGACCACGACACCCCGGCCGCCGTGGTCTCCGCAAGGAGCACGCCGACCATCAGCACCGACGCAGCCAGCGCGACCCACCGGGCCCGGCCACCGACGAGCGCGACCAGCGCGATCGCGACCAGGACGCCCCACACCACCGACGGCGCCCAGAGGAAGGAGAGCAGCGTGAACAGGCCGATCCCGAGCAGCGAGCCGATCAGGTCCCACCGGTACGCCGCCAGCGGTGGCAGTCGCGCGAAGCACCGACCCACCGCTTCGGCCGGCCCGGCCAGCACGGCGGCGGTGAGCAGGAAGACGACCGGCAGCACCAGCCAGGCCGGCGGCCCGGACGTCTTCAGAGAGGTGAAGTAGATGACGTCCTCACCCGCCCGGTCGATGGACACGGGGAAGGCACGCACGCCGACGACCAGCAAGGCGAGCAGAGGAGCGGTCCACGGCAGGACCGACCAGGTCTTGCGGGCCACCAGGAAGCCCAGCCCGATGCCGAGGAACGACCCCAGCAGGACGAAGTTGGTGAAGTAGGACAGGTGCACGATGTTGGCGCCGAGCCAGCGGATCAGGGCCAGCTCGAGGAACAGCATCAGGCAGCTGCCGAGCACGAGGGTGGGCACGGTGGACCGCGCCCGCGGGAGGCTCGGATCCTCGTCCTCCGTGGCGCTCATGAGCTCGGTGGTGCCGTCCATGGGGCTCCTCGGCGTTCCGGAGACCGTAACCCCGATCGCGCTGATCTGGACAGGCCGAACCCGGGTGGTCTCGACGCTCAGCGCCCTGGCGCTCCCCTGCCCGCCAGCACCAGCAGCAGCTCGAAACGCGCCACCGGGTCGCTCAGATCGTCACCGAGCAACGCGCGCAGCCGGCGGATCCGGTAGCTGACCGTCTGCGGGTGGATGAACAGCTCGGCGGCGACATCGGCCCGCGAGCCCCAGTGGAGCAGCCAGCTGCGCAGCGTGCGCAGGAGCCGGTCGCGAGCGGCGGGCTGCATCACGGCGAACGGCTCCAGCCGCCGGTCGGCGAGCGCCGCCATCGCACCGGCGTCACCGCCCAGCGCGAGGTCCGCCAGGTGGTCGACCGTGAACACCACGGGGTCGCGGTCGGGGTGATCCCCACTCAGTCGTCCGGTCAGCTGGGCCGCCTGCTGCGCCAGCCGCACGGCCTCGGGAACGCGCGCCCACGGCACCGTCGGGCCGACCACCGCTCCCCGACCGCGCAGCGCCTCGGCCAGCTGCTCGCGCCGGGCTCGGCGCCCCGTGCGCACCAGCAGCACGGCGTCGCGCTCCCGGTCCACCACGACGCCCTCGGCGCCGTAGCGGAAGCGCGCGTCCCGGGCCTGCACGAGCGGCAACAGCACCGGGGTCACCTCAGCGAGGCTGGGCCAGCCGATGTCGGCCGCCGCGGCGAGCACCACTGGTTCCGCGACCCCACCGCGCAGCAGCAGGTCGCCGAGCAGCCGCCGGCGCCGATCGGTCTCGCCGGCCTGCTCCTGCAGCTGCAGCGCGTAGCCGTCGGTGGTGGCCGCGACCAGCTCGTCGACGTACGCCGTCACGGCATCGACGAGGTCGAGGAGATCGCCGTCCACCCCGGGCCCGATGCTGTCCAACGCGCCGGAGGCGACCCGCAGCAGCACCCGGCTCGCGGTGCGCAGGGCGGCCAGCAGCACCTCGGGGCCGCGCTCGTCGCGGGCCTCGGCGGCCCCGAGGGCCACGAACACCTCCCGTGCCGCCGCGGGCAGCGCCGGCTCGTCGGTGCCGACCAGCTCGAGGAACCGCTCCACCGCGACCTGGACGGCATGGTGCACGTCCCGCTCGAACTTCGGCTCGTCGATGGCCGCGAACGCCGGCACGGACTCGCTCACCGTGCGCGCGACGTCCTCGACCGTCGGTTCGAGACGTTCGCTCAGCGCTCCCGCGAGCTCGCGGGGGAGCCGGGCCCAAGGGCGAGGGGCTACCGCGGTCACGTCGCCATGTTGTCACGCCGTGACAGATCCAGGCCCCATTCTTCGCAATCCGGGGACGGAGACGCGCCTCCTTGGCGGCGGGACGATGGATCCGGCCCGGTACCGGACGACACCCGAGGAGCGACCGATGGAGCACCGACTCTCCCGCCAGCACGTCGTCGACATGTGTCGCACGATGCTCGAGCGCGGCTACCTCAAGGCCACCGAGGGCAACGTCTCGGTCCGCATCCCCGGCCGGCGCCTGTACGCCGTGACGCCGAGCAACTACGACTACGACCGGATGCGCGTCGAGGACATCTGCATCGTGGACTTCGACGGCCGGCACGTGCCCGACCCGGACGGCACCGGTCTGGCGCCGTCGATCGAGTGCGGCATGCACGCGAACATCTACCGCGAGCGCCCGGACGTGCACGCGATCGTGCACACGCACCAGCCCTACGCCTCTGCGCTGGCGTACCTGCGCAAGGAGATCCCGGCGCTGACCGACGAGCAGGTGCGCTTCCTCGGCAGGAAGGTCGCGATCATCGACTACGCGCCGGCCGGCACCGGCTTCCTCGCCAAGAACGTGCAGAAGAAGGTGGCCGGCGGAGACAACGCCTTCATCATCGCCAACCACGGCATCGTCGCGCTCGGCACCGACCCGGACCGCGCCGTGTTCAACATGGCGCTGCTGGAGAAGGTCTCGATCGCCTACCTGCTCGCCCTGACCACCGAGACCGGCAAGGTCTACACGATCCCCGCCGCGATCCGGGAGATCGCGTTCACCAAGCTGCGCAAGGACGAGAAGCGGATCGCCGCCCAGATCACCGAGTCGGTGCCGCCGGTCCGCGTCGCCGAGCCCGAGCCGCTGCCCAGTGCCGACGCCAAGGCCGCCGAGCTCGCCGCCCTCGGCACGCCGGCGCCGGAGAACCAGGTCGTCCCACGGCCCGGCGGCGAGTCGGCCCGCCTGGGCTACGCGATCGCTGCGTATCCCGACGTCGAGGACACCATGCGGCGGCTGAAGGCCCTCGTCGCCCAGCCGATCCGCGGGCTGCGCCACGACGCCCTTCTCGACGTGCTCGAGTGGTTCGACACCAAGTGCACGGCCAGCCGGGAGATCACCGACCGAGCGAAGGCCCGGATCCCCGGAGGGGTCCAGCACAACCTGGCCTTCAACTTCCCGTTCCCGCTCGCGATCGACAAGGCCGAGGGCGCCCACCTCGTCGACCGTGACGGCAACACCTACATCGACTTCCTGCAGGCCGGTGGCCCCACGATCCTGGGCAGCAACTACGGGCCGGTCAACGAACACGTCGCCGAGGTCATCGGGAAGTCGGGTCCGGTCACCGGCCTCTTCCACGAGTACGAGCTCAAGCTGGCCGAGAGCATCCACCGGTTCATGCCGCACATCGAGATGTACCGCTCGCTGGGCTCGGGCACCGAGGGCGTGATGGCGGCGGTCCGCGGTGCCCGGGCGTTCACCGGCCACAAGATGGTGATCAAGCTCGGAGGGGCCTACCACGGCTGGTCGGACTCGCTGGTCTACGGCCTCCGCGTCCCCGGCACCTTCCGGATGAACGCCAAGGGCATCCCGTTCTCGGCCACGAGCCACACCCGCGAGTCGTTCCCGCACGACCTCGGCCAGCTCAAGCGCAAGCTGGTCGAGAACCGCGCCCGCGGCGGCACGGCCGCGGTCGTGGTGGAGCCGCTGGGACCCGAGTCGGGCACCCGGCCGGCGCCGTACGACTTCAACGCCGGCGTCCGCGAGCTGTGCGACGAGTTCGGCGCGCTGCTGATCTTCGACGAGGTCGTCACCGGCTTCCGGGTCGGCATGGGCGGCGCCGCCGGCTACTTCGGCGTCACCCCCGACCTCACCGTGCTCGGCAAGGCGGTCTCGGGCGGCTACCCGATGGCCGGCGGGGTCGGTGGGCGCGAGGAGATCATGGCGACCTTCGGCTCCGGTCTCGACGGCAAGTCCGGCGCGCACATCCAGGTCGGTGGCACGCTGTCGGCCAACCCGCTCTCCAGCGCGGCCGGGTACTTCGCGATCGAGGAGATGGCCCGCACCAACGCGCCGGTGATCGCCGGCCGGGCCGGCGACCGCCTCACCCGCGGGCTGCAGCGCCTGATCGACCGGTACGGGTTGCCGTACGTCGCCTACAACCAAGGCTCGATCGTGCACCTGGAGTGCACCGGTGTGATGCTGCTCGACATGCGCAACCCGCTGAAGCTGCTCAAGGAGAACAAGCCCCGCAAGACGATGATGGAGCAGATGGGCGCCGCGTACGCCGCTCACGGCCTCATCACCTTGGCCGGGTCCCGGTTGTACACCTCGATGGCCGACACCGACGAGGTCATCGACGACGCACTGGAGCGGTTCGACCAGGTGTTCGCGCTGGTCGAGGGGGTCTGAGGGTGCCGCACCACTCCGCCGGTGATCGCCGGCCGGGCCAGGTACGTCGCGATCGACAAGGTGTGCCGCACCGGAGCCGGTGGCTGCTGCTCGCGGCCTTCGGCGGCCTGATCTCCGCGACCCAGGTGCTGTGGCTGTCGTTCGCCCCGATCACGCCCGAGGCGCACCGCGCGCTCGGCGTCTCGGAGGGGGCGGTGGGCGACCTGGCGGTGATCAACCCGCTCATGTACGTGCTGATCGCGATCCCCGCAGGCCGGTGGATGGATCGGCGGTTCGGAGCGGCGCTCTCGGCCGGCGCGCTGCTCACCGCGGGGGGAGCGCTGCTGCGGGTGGTCGACCCGTCGTCGTACGCGTGGGTCTTCGCCGGCCAGCTGGTGCTCTCGGCGGGTCAGCCGCTGGTGCTCAACGCCAGCACCAAGGTGGCCGCGCGCTACTTCCCGGCGGGTGAGCGCACGGCGGCGATCTCGGTGGCAGCCGCCGCCCAGTTCGTCGGCATCCTCATCGCCGCCGTCACCGGCACGGTCCTGTGGGACGCCGGCGGCCTTCGGCTGGTGCTCACCGTGCACGCCGTGTTCGCCGTCGCCGCCGCAGCCGGGGTGCTGGCCGCCGTCCGGCTCCCGGCCCCGTTCCCCAGCGAGGTCACCGGCTCCGCGCCGCTCGGCTGGCTGCGACGTGACCCGCTGCTGTGGCGGCTCGGCGGGCTGCTGTTCGTCGGGGTCGGCGTGTTCAACGCGGTGGCGACCTGGCTCGACTCCATCCTCGGCGACCTCGGGCACCCCGGCGCCGCGGGCAACCTGATCGCGCTGATGACCGTCGCCGGCATCCTCGGGGCGGCGGCGCTGCCCGGCGTGGCGGCGCGCCGCGACCGGCGTCGGGAGGTGCTGCTCGCGACCACGGTGACCACGCTGCTCGCGTTCGTCGCGGTCGCCCTGGTCAACGACCTGCTCTTCGCCGGGGTCGTGCTGACCATCGAGGGCTTCGTGCTCCTCGCCTGCCTTCCGGTCGCGCTGGACTGGTCCGAGCTGGAGGCCGGGCCGGAGCGCGCCGGAACCGCAACGGGCTTCCTGCTGCTGGCCGGCAACCTGGGGGGAGTGGTGCTCGTGCTGGTGGTGCAGGTCGTGATCGGCAACCCCTACCTCGCCCTGTCGGCGATCTCGGCACTGGCGATCCCCGGCATCGTGCTCGCGGCGCAGCTGCCCCGGCACGTCCGCTCGCACGGCGACACCGCGGTGCCACGACCCGAGGGACGGCGCGCATGAATGGGATCCTCTCCACGCCGGTCCTGGTCACCGGCGGGACCGGCTTCGTCGCCAGCCACCTGGTCGGTGCGCTGCTCGAGCGCGGCGCGACCGTGCACGCGACGGTGCGTGACCTGAGCCGCACCGAGAAGGTGCAGCCGTTGCGCCGGCTGGCCGACCAGAAGCCCGGCACCCTGGAGCTGTTCGAGGCAGACCTCCTCGACGAGGGTGCCTTCGACGACGCCATGGCCGGATGCGGCGTCGTCTTCCACGTCGCGTCGCCGTTCCTGCTGCCCGAGCAGATCCGCGATCCCCGGCGCGACGTACTGGAGCCGGCGCAGCTCGGCACCCGTCACGTCCTGGCGAGCATCGAGCGCACGCCGCAGGTGCAGCGGCTGGTGCTCACCTCGACGGTCGGTGCGATCTTCGGCGACTACGTCGACGTGCTGGAGATGTCCGGCCAGACCCTGACCGAGGCGTACTTCAACTCCACCAGCACGCTGGAGAACAACCCCTACCACTACGCGAAGACCGTCGCCGAGCTCGAGGCCTGGAGCGCCGCTCGCGCCCAGGACCGCTGGAGCATGGTCGCGATCAACCCCGGGCTCGTGCTGGGTCCCGCGATGGTTCCGGGCTCGGTGTCCGGCAGCCTGTTCCTCATGGACGAGCTGTTCAGCGGCTACTTCTTCTACGGGGCGCCGAACTTCAGCTTCACGGTGGCCGACGTCCGCGACGTCGCCGATGCCCACGTCCGGGCCGCGGAGCGTGAGTCGGCCAGCGGCCGGTACATCGTCGCCCGGCCCGAGATGGCCTCGATGCAGACGATGTCCCGGATCGTGCGCGACCGTCATCGCGGCCGCCTCACGATGCCGCGTCACCAGGTGCCCGATGTCGCCGTCAGGGTTCTCGGCCCGCGGTTCGGCCTGACGCAGGACTACATCCGCAAGCACCTGGGCATCCGGTTCGCCGTCGACAACCGGCGCAGCGTCGATGAGCTCGGCATCGAGTACCGCCCGCTCGAGGAGACGGTCCTCGACCACTACGAGGCCTGGCTCGCCACCCACCCGCGCCGGAGAGTCCTCCCGTGACCGCCTCCGATCGGGTTCGGCACGTCCTCGGTGTGGACCTCGGCACGGGCGGACCGAAGGTCGTGCTGTCCACCACGGACGGCGACCTCCTCGGGCACGAGGCCGAGAAGGTCCCACTGATCCTGCTTCCGGGCGGCGGGGCCGAGCAGGACCCGGACGAGTGGTGGGCGGCGATCGTCACGGCGACCCGCCGGCTGTTGGCGCGTGACCTGGTCGACCCCGCCGACGTGGCGGCGATCTGCATGAGCAGCCAGTGGGGCGGCGTCGTACCGGTGGACGCGCGCGGGAAGCACCTGCACCATGCGCTCACCTGGATGGACGCGCGCGGCGCCGAGCACGCTCGTGCCCTCACCGGCGGCGGCGTGACGGTGCCGGGCAGCGGCTACAACGCCCGCGCCCTGCGCGAGTGGCTGACCAAGACCGGCGGCGCCCCGTCGCGCAGCGGCAAGGACCCCGTCGGCCAGACCCAGTGGCTGCGCGCCGAGCGGCCCGACGTGTACGCCGCCGCGGCCCACCTGCTCGACGTACCGGAGTACCTCACCATGCGCCTCACCGGCCGGGCGGTCGCCGGCTTCGACACCGCCACGCTGCGCTGGTGCAGCGACAACCGCGACCCGGGTGCGGTCCGGTGGGACGCCGCGCTGGCCCGGCGCTGCGGCCTGGACCCGGCACGGCTCCCCGAGCTCGTGCCGCCCGCGAGCGTCGTCGGCACACTGCTGCCGAACGTCGCCGCCGAGCTGGGCCTCTCCCCCGACGTCCGGGTCGTCGCCGGCACCGGTGACACCACGGCCGCGGCGGTCGGGGCCGGCACCGTCGAGGACTACGCCGGCCACCTCTACATCGGCACCTCGGCCTGGCTCAGCGCCCACGTGCCGTTCAAGCGCACCGACGTGCTGCGCAACATCGCCTCCCTGCCCGCGGTCGTCCGGGACAGGTACTGGATCGCCACCGTGCAGGACGTCGCCGGCAAGGCGATCGACTGGCTGCTCGAGCAGGTCGTCTACCCCGACGACGGCATGCTGGACGCCGAGCCTGCGCCCGAGGACGCGCTGGACCGGCTCAACGCCCTGGCGGTCACCTCACCACCGGGCAGCAACGGCGTGGTCTTCGCCCCGTGGCTCAACGGCGAGCGCACCCCCGTGGACGACCCGTACATCCGCGGCGGCTGGTTCAACGTGTCCCTGGGCACCACTCGCGCGGACCTCGCGCGCAGCGTGTTCGAGGGGATCGCGCTGAACGCCCGCTGGATGAAGGAAGCCGTCGAGCGGTTCCTGCGCCACGAGCTGCCCCGGGGCTTCGGCGAGCTCACCTTCGTCGGTGGTGGCGCCCGCTCCGCGCTGTGGTGCCAGACCCTCGCCGACGTGCTCGGCTGCACCATCCACCAGACCGAGGAGCCGGTGCTCGCCAATGCCCGGGGCGCAGCCCTGATCGCCGCAGTCGGGATCGGGGCGCTGGACTGGGCCGACGTCCCGGCTCGAGCGCGGATCGCGGAGTCCTACGCCCCCGACCCGGCGCGACGTGCCGTCCACGACCGGCAGTTCGAGATGTTCACCGACCTCTACAGGAAGAACCGCCGGATCTACGCCCGTCACCACCGGTCGCGGCGTTAGGTCTACACCTTCCGAGGCAGGTGCCCGTTCATCCGGCACACCGCCTTGATCACCTTGTGGCCCGGGTCGGACGCCGGCTCGAACATCAGCGGGCACCCGCCGTCGATCACGGTCATCCCGTGCTCCCGGCCGTAGGCGGTGGCCTCGTCCGAGACGCTCCCGTGTCCGAAGGAGCGGTGCATCCACACGTCCTTGATGCCGAGCTCGTCGCACTCCTTCACGGTCCCGAGCGCCCGCTCGGGCCGGGTCGCGATCACGACGGCCTCGACGCCCCCGGGGATCGCGTGCAGGTCCGGGTAGCACTGGTCGCCCTCGATCGACTCGGCGTTCGGGTTCACCGGATACACGTCGTACCCGCGCTCCTTGAGGCGCTGGTAGACGACGTTGCTGCCGTGGCTGCCGGCGTTGCGCGAGACGCCCGTGACGGCGACGCGCCTGTGGGACAGGAACTCCGCGGCAGCGGTCTTGACGGACTCCATGACTGCTCCTTCCGGCCGGCCCGACCCCACCCGGAGCCGCTCGCGGCCTCTCTCATGCTGTGCACACCAGCTGGCAGCCCGCCACGGGCGAAAGTCCCGCGGAGTGCACTCCGGCCAGCGCTCCGTCAGCGTGAAAGGGCACACATCGGCTCGAAAGAGGGATGGCCGCGGTTGCATGTTTGTGAATAATCGGACAGGTGACCCCCACGGAGTACGGCGCCGCCCATCGTCGTCTCCTGCAGACCGATGCAGGCGACCTCTACCAGAAGATCGTGCTCGAGGGGGCGGTCCACGGCGACGATCCACGCATCGTCGAGGACGGACCGGACCATGCGGCGTTCGTGTTCCTGGTCGATCTCGGCCTGCTCGCGCTCGACGTCCCGACCGGCTCCTACCTGCCGGTCGATCCAGCGACGGTGCAGTCGCGCGTGGTCGCGCCGATGGGCCAGCGAGCAGCCGAGCTCCTCGCCGAGTCGACCGACTGGGCGAACACCTTCGCCGACCTCGGCCTGGCCTACCGGCGTACGGCGCCGACCGAGCAGGCCATCGTGGAGCTGCGCGGCCTGCCCAACATCAACCGCTTCCTGACTGCCGCGGTCGGTGATGCGGAGTTCGAGCTGCTCACCGCCCAGCCCGACGGTGCCCGCCCGGCGGACGTACTGGCCGAGGCGATCGAGCGCGACAAGCGCGCGCTCCAGCGCGGTCTGCGGATGCGCACGCTCTACCAGCACTCCGCCCGCCGCAGCGTCGCCACCCGGCAGTACGTCGAGGAGGTGATCAAGCACGGCGCAGAGGTGCGCACCCTGGACGAGTTCTTCAACCGGTTGATCGTGGTCGACCGGCGCCTGGCCATCGTTCCGGGGGTGGAGGGCTACCAGGTCGCGCTGGCGATCCACGACGCCGGACTGGTCGCCTACCTGGTCGACATCTTCGAGCGCTACTGGGAGCGCGCCCGCGGCTTCGCCGACCGGGAGCTCAACACCGAGCGGGAGGTGGCCGACGACGTGCACAACATGACCGTGCGGATGCTGGTCGAGGGCCACAGTGACAACGCCAGCGCGAAGCGCATGGGCGTCAGCACCCGCACCTATGCGGGCTACGTGGCCTCGCTGAAGGCCGAGTACGGCGTCGAGACCCGCTTCCAGCTCGGCTACGCGATCGGCCAGCAGGAGGAGCGCGAGCGGCACGAGCGGATTGCTGCCCCGCGGCCCCGGCCTGAGTGACGACACCGTGGAGCACGTGCAGGAAGGGGGTCTCCCGGTGGTCCCCGATCGGCGGCTTCACCCTGGGCCGCGGTGGCGTCGTACCTGTGTCCGGATACGACAAGGGCGGAGAGTGGGGGTCTCTCCGCCCTTCGTCACGAGACGGGCCGGGGGATGGCAGCGACGAACGGTCTGGGGGGGTGACGTGCGTCCTCGTCTCGAGTCTGTGATGTGGTGTGGTCAGCCACCCCAGCCGGTGTCGAGGGTGGACACCTGGTGGTGGCCCATGCCGGCGGCGTCGGTCGCGGCGACGACCGGAGCAGCGGCGGTGGCAGCGAGGCCAGTGGCGAGGATGGCACCCGCCGCAACGCGGGCAACGCGCTTGAACTTGCTCATCGGAGTCTTCCTTCTCTTGCAGCCACGCAGGGGATGCGGCCGGTGATCTCAAGTCTCACCCAGCCCGTGCCGAGGCACTACGCGAATTGGCGCGCATGAACGTGCACTGCACCTTCCTGCAAGTTCGTGCAAGTTCGGACGCCAGTGTGGAAACACCACGGATTCGGGCGGGAACGCACGAACGGGCCGAGCCCGGAGGCTCGGCCCGTCCGTCGGTCTCTCGCGAAACCACTGCGGAGGTGGCGGGATTTGAACCCGCGAGAGGGGTTTGCCCTCAACCCGCTTAGCAGGCGGGCGCCATAGACCGGACTAGGCGACACCTCCCCGACAGCGAGGGACAGGTTACCCATGTGCCGACGGCTCCGGGAAATCGGGCGTCCCGCGCGCCGCTGCGTCAGAGCCGCCGGTAGCCGTGGCCGGCGTCGAGCCGACGCTGCAGCTCGTCGACGAACTCCTCGCGGTCACCCTCGATCACGTTGACCGGCACGGTCGAGGAACCGCCGTCACGCAGCCGCAGCACGACGCACTCGGTGCCCGAGACCACCGCCGTGGTCAGGTCGAGCACGTCGGTCCAGCGGGCCTGGGCGCGCCCGACTCCCCGCAGGAAGCGGACCCGGTAGCCGGTGTCGTCCAGGCGCACGACGTACCAACGGCGGCCGAGCAGGAAGCCGACGACCACGATCGCGACAGCGGCCAGCACCACCAGCCCGCCGAGGACCGAGCCGGGTGCGCCGGTGACGGCGACCACGATCGCTGCGACCAGCACGACCGCGCCGAGCGTGGCCAGTGACGCACCCAGCAGGCGGGCGCGCAGCCCGGGCGCAAGCGCGTAGTCACGGACGCCGGCGGCGCGGACGGGCTCGTTCACGCGGCCATTGTCCGATGCCACTTTCAACGACCTCTCAGGTATTGCCTGTGCCTGTGGCCTGGGTCACACTCGAAGTCCCGCTGGTGCACGAACGACCCCCGTGAGGTGGTGCCGATGTCGCTTGAATCAGCAATCTCGGAACTCCAGACGACCCTGTCCGACGCACGCACGGCCTCCAACTGGCGGTGGCTCGTCCGGCAGCGGCTCTCCGTGGTTCGCCAGGCCCTCAACGACCAGGACGTCGAGCTGCGCGACTGCTGGCTGGTCCCTCGTACCGGCAGCATGGAGCGTGAACGCCGCCAGCTGCTCAGCCGGATCTCGGCGGTCGGCGCCGGCCTGCTCGACCGGCTGGACGCCGACCGCGTCGCCGCGGAGGTGCGCCGGCTGCTCAACGACGTCGAGCACTACCGGCAGCGCATGCACGACCTGGTCTACGACTCGGTCGCGATGGAGATCGGCGGCTCGGAGTAGCCGCGACCGACACACCCATCGACTCCTCCCCGAGCCGGTGACGAACGCCTCTGCCCGTCGGCGACCTGCGGTGATGCACTGGAGACAGCCTCGGGTGAGGTGGTCCAGATGCGTAGTCGTGCGTGGGCGGCCGCCACGGTCGCCTTCGCGACCGGAGCGATGGTCGTCGCCGGATGCGGGGGCGGTGCGAGTCCGAACCGGACGGAGCCCCCGGCAACCAGCCGTGACGTGGTCACCGGGTGCCCGCCGGGCACTCACCCTGACCGGGCCGGCCCCGCCGGACAGGCGAGGCCGGAGGCCTTGCAGGGGATGCTCTCCGCCGCCGTGGACGCCGACTCCGCCCGGCTCGTCGTGCTCGCGGCCGTGCGCGTGGACAAGCTCCGGACCCGCCCCGAGACCTGGACCCTGGATCTCTGCACGAACACCTGGCAGCGCCAGCACCCGACGGATGGCCCCAGTGCGGCCCCCGACACCCAGCTCGTCTACGACGCCGCCGACGACGTGGTCATCGCCTGGTCGCCCCGGGAGCGGGTGAGCTGGGCCTATGACGTCGTCCGGGACGAGTGGACGCGGCTGGCGGCCGCACCCGCGGCGCCGCAGGGCGCCCTGCAGGACGTCGTCTACGACCCGACCGGTCGGCGCGTGATCCTGCGGGACGGCAGCGACGGGCGGCTGTGGAGCTACCGGTTCCGCACCGACTCCTGGCGCGCGCTGGCCGGGACGTCGGCGACCGGTGACGACGGCACGGACGAGAGCGACTTCCACTCCTACCTGGTCGCCGACCCGGCTCGCCACCAGTTGATCCTCGTCCAGAACTCCTACACCAGCCCCGCCCGGACCTGGCGGTTCGATCTCGACACCCGGCGCTGGACCCGATACCCCACCGCGACACCCGACGTGATCAACGGGTACGACGAGACCGGCGGCGAGATCGTCTTCGATCCGGGCGCGGACCGGGCCCTCCTGCTCGGCTACGCAAGGCTGGTCGCCTTCGACCCTGGTGCCGGCACCTGGCGCGAGGTCACCGTTCACGAGCCCCTCGTCGTGCCAGAGTCCGGCGACGACACATCGATGCACACCGGTCCACTGGTCCGCACCCGACACACGCTCGTCTACGACCCGGTCAACGCCCGTGTCCTGGTCGTCGGCGGCATGTACCACCGGAGCGAACCGTCCGAGCCCTTCCGGTGGACCAGGTCCCGCGACGTCTGGGCGTACGAGACCGCGAACGACACCTGGACCGAGCTGGTCGCCCCGTAGCGGTGCCGGTCGGTCGGCACGTGCCAGCGAGCCAGCTCAGCAGCCGCCGGGCCCGACCACGCCCGCTCTGCCAGGGGCACGGCTCGGCTCATGCCCTTGGTTGGCAGAGGGGGCGGGATTCGAACCCGCGGCTGACATCTCTGCCAGCGACCGCTTTCAAGGCGGTTCCGATCGGCCACTCCGGCACCCCTCCTCGCACCCGGGCGGGCCCGGATGCAGGACTCCGGAGTCTAGTCACCGGTCAGTGCGCGAGCACGACGAGGACGTCACCCTCCTGGATCACGTCGCCGGCCACCACGCGGACCTCGTCGACACGACCGGCCCGCTCGACGAGCACCGGGATCTCCATCTTCATCGACTCCAGGAGCATGACGGTGTCACC
>DATAKN010000199.1:0-1601 GCA_036261595.1 Marmoricola sp. | reverse complement strand
GTACCGCGACCTGGCGAAGAAGGAGCCGATGGTGCTCTTCGGCGGCCGGCTCGGCACCTACAAGTACCTGGACATGCACATGGCGATCGGATCGGCGTTGTCGATGTTCGAGAACAAGCTCAAGCCGCACTTCCGTGACGGTGCCGCGCTCAAGTCCGGAGGCGTCGATGAGTGACCCGGTGTCCGCGAGCTCGGCGGCCGGCGGCACCGTCCGGCGGGTCCTGCAGCGGTTCGTGCTGCCGGCCGACCGCGACCTGGACGTCGTCCCGCTGTACGTCGACACCGAGCCGGCGATCCTCGACGCCGACAAGGAGACGATCGGCTCGAACAAGGGCGCCCAGAAGCTCAACAAGGCGGCCGCTCGCCAGGCGATCTCGTCCGGCACCGCGCTCCACCCGGACGCCATCCTGGATCGCCGCCGCCTCCGGGTGGACGCGTCGCAGCGGATCTCGCTGGGCACCTACTTCAACGGCTTCCCGGCCAGCTACTGGCGCCGCTGGACGATCGTCGGCGAGGTCCGCCTCGACCTGACGGTGAGCGGCGCGGGTGCCAACGTGATCGTGTACCGCTCGATGGCCAACGGCCGGTCGCAGCGCGTCGACGGGTGGACGTGCGAGACGTCCGGTCCGAGCTCGGTGTCCTTCGACTTGTCCCTGGTGCCGTTCGTCGACGGTGGTTGGTACTGGTTCGACGTCATCGCCGGCGACGAGCCGGCGGTGGTCGAGGAGGCCACGTGGAGCGCGGAGGTGCCGGCAGACCGGGCCGCCGTGGGCTCGGTGACCGTGGGCATCACGACGATGAACCGCCCCGACTACTGCGCGGCCCTGATCGCCCAGATCGGCGCTGACGACGACGTCCGGGCGCTGGTCGACGAGGTCCTGGTCATGGAGCAGGGCACCGACAAGGTCGTCGACGACCCGGGCTTCGCCAAGGCAGAGGGCCTGCTGCAAGGTCGGCTGCGAGTCATCGAGCAGGGCAACATCGGCGGCTCCGGCGGCTTCGCTCGCGCGCAGTTCGAGACGCTCGCCGCCGACCGGTCGAAGTACGTGCTGTTCCTCGACGACGACATCGTTGCGGAGCCGGAGAGCATCCTGCGTGCGGTCACCTTCGGCGACCTGGCGCGTCGGCCCACCATCGTGGGCGGACACATGTTCAGCATCTTCGCCAAGTCCCGCCTGCACAGCTTCGGCGAGATCATCAACCGGCACCGGTTCTGGTGGATGTCGCCGAAGTCGGCCGAGGCCGACTGGGACTTCGCTGCTCGCAACCTGCGCAGCACGCGGTGGCTGCACCGGCGTCTGGACGTCGACTTCAACCCCTGGTTCATGTGCCTCATCCCGACCGAGGTGGTCCGTGAGATCGGGCTCAGCCTGCCGTTGTTCATCAAGTGGGACGACTCCGAGTACGGCTTGCGGGCACAGGCGGCGGGCTTCCCGACCGTGTCGATGCCGGGCGCGGCGGTGTGGCACATCCCGTGGACCGACAAGAACGACGCGCTGGACTGGCAGGCCTACTTCCACCAGCGCAACCGCTTCATCGCCGCACTGCTGCACTCGCCGTTCCCGCGCGGTGGCCGGCTCATCCGGGAGAGCCTGAACCAC
>DATAKN010000029.1:0-17516 GCA_036261595.1 Marmoricola sp. | reverse complement strand
CTGCGTCATCTGCACCTTGCGCGCACCATAGACGCCGCCGATGCTGCCGATCACGATCGCCACGAGGATCAGCGGGACGTTCTTCAGGTGGTCGATGTAGAGGAACGGCAGGATGCAGCCGACGACGGCCGCAGCGGCACCGAGCAGGTTGCCGTTGCGGGCGGTCTTCGGACCGGACAGCCCCTTGAGCGCCAGGATGAAGCAGACGCCGCAGAGCAGGTAGACGAGCTGGACCCAGGTCGGCATCAGGCGTCCTCACCCTTCTTGGCGGCAGCCGGCTTCTTCTTCGGCGTGAACATCTGCAGCATCCGGTCGGTGACGACGAAGCCGCCGACCATGTTGACGCTGGCGAGCACGATCGCGATGAACCCCACGATCACGGCCGCAGTGTTGGTCGTCGTGCCGGTGACGATGATCGCGCCGAGCAGGATGATGCCGTGGATCGCGTTCGCTCCCGACATCAGCGGCGTGTGCAGGGTCGAGGACACCTTCGAGATCACCTCGATGCCGACGAACACGCTGAGCGTGAAGAACGTCAGCCAGATCACTCCGTCGCTCACTGGTCGGCCTCCTGGTCGTAGGGCAGGTCGGGTTGTTCGACGGGCTCGATCACCTGGGTCGACGTCGGGTCTGCGGTCTCCGCAGGCTCGACCACCGGCGCCGCCGGGCCCTCGATCGCCTCGCGGGTGGGTTCGTGCACGATGCGTCGGTCGTGGGTGACGGCGCTGCCGGCGACGATCTCGTCGTCGAAATCGGGGGCGAAGCTGGCCGGCGAGACGGTGCCGTCCTCCTGCTTCTCTCCCGCAGCGGTCATCAGCGTGAGCAGGTTGACGACGTTCTGGGCGTACAGCCGCGAGGCCGGCCCGGGCATCTGCGAGGGGACGTTCGCCCCGCCCCACACCTGCGCGTGGCCGAGCTTCACGACCTTGCCGGCCACCGAGCCCTCCACATTGCCGCCGGTCTCGGCGGCGAGGTCGACCACCACCGAGCCGGGCTTCATCGCCTCGACCATGGCCGTCGTCACCAGCAGCGGCGCACGGCGGCCGGGCACGGCAGCGGTGGTGATCAGCGCGTCCGCGTCGGCGATGTACGGCGCCAGCGCATCCATCTGCTGCTTGGCGCGCTCCTCGGTCATCTCGCGGGCGTAGCCACCGGCGCCCTCGAGGGTCTCCAGCTTGAGGTCGATCGCCTTCGCGCCCATCGAGCGGATCTCCTCGGCGGCAGCGGCGCGGACGTCGTACGCCTGCACCACGGCGCCGAGGCGCTTCGCGGTCGCGATCGCCTGCAGACCGGCGACACCGGCGCCGAGCACGACCACCTGGGCGGGCTGCACGGTGCCGGCCGCGGTCATGTTCATCGGGAAGAAGCGGCGCAGCAGGCCGGCCGCGACGATCGCGCAGCGGTAGCCCGCGACCAGCGCCTGCGAGGACAGCGCGTCCATCGACTGGGCGCGCGAGATGCGCGGGACCAGCTCCATCGCGAACGACGTGACGCCGGCGTCGCGCAGCTGGACGACGAGGTCCTGCTCGGTGCTCACCGGCAGGAAGGAGATCACGGCCGCGCCGTCTCGCATTCGCCCCACCGTCGCGGGATCGGGCGGTTGCACGGCGACCACGACGTCGGCCTCGGACACCGCTGAGTCCGAGAGCGTCGCGCCGGCCTCGGCGTACTCGGCGTCGGCGAATTCCGCCTGCTCACCGGCGCCTGGCTCGACCAGCACCTCGTATCCCAGTCCGGTCAGCTTGCCGACCAGCTCCGGGACCATCGCGACGCGGGCCTCACCCTGACGGGTTTCCCTCACTACTGCGATCTTCACGCCTCGCAACTTATTGCACGACGCGGACCGGATTCAGCGATTGAGACCACCGTCTCACCCATGAGACGGTCTCGGCGCCGATCAGGCGATGCCACCGCCCACGAGGCTGCCGATCCCGTAGGTGACCGCCATCGCGAGCACGCCGCCGACGACGTTGCGGGTCATCGCGCGGCTGACGATGGCGCCGGCGAAGCGGGCCGAGAGGAAGCCGGTGAGGCCCAGCGCCACGGCGACCGCTGCGGCGGTGGCCGGGACGCGAGCACCCTGGGGAAGCAGGATCATCAGCATCGGCAGGAGTGCGCCGATGGTGAACGCGAGCATCGACGCCCAGGCGGCGTGCCAGGGGTTGGTGAGCTCGTCGGGGTCGATGCCGAGCTCGACCTCGGCGTGGGCACCGAGCGCGTCGTGCTCGGTCAGCTCGACCGCGACCTGGCGAGCGGTCTTCTCGCTGAGCCCCTTGGCGACGTACAGGCCGGCGAGCTCGGCGAGCTCCTCCTCCGGCTCCTCCTCGAGCTCGCGCCGCTCCTTGGCCAGCAGCGCCTGTTCGGTGTCGCGCTGGGTGCTGACCGAGACGTACTCGCCGGCGGCCATGCTGAGCGCTCCGGCGATCAGGCCGGCGAGTCCGGCCACGAAGATCGTGTGCCGGTTGGTGGTCGCTCCGGCGACACCCATGACCAGCCCGGCCACCGACACGATGCCGTCGTTGGCACCCAGCACGGCGGCACGAAGCCAGTTCAGCAGGGCGTTGGCGCCCTCCTTGTGCGGCTCGTCCTCGTGCGGTCCCAGCTCGGCATCGGGCGGGAGGTCGGCCTCGGTCGTCATGGCCTCAATCCTTCACGTCGGCTGCCGGGCGGGCAACGAAGGGCACCCTCAGTGCCAGTTCCTCAGTGCCGGCCACCGCGTACGTCGAGCTGGTACGTCGTCGTGAAGGTCGCGGGATCGACCGCCGTGACGACCACGGCCACCTGGTGCCGCGGACCCGCGCCGTGCAGCCGACAGGTGACGCGTGCGCCCACCACGCCGCGGAGGTAGGGACAGCGCAGTGCTCTCGGCTCGATCCCGAAGCGCCGTCGGTACTGCTTCGCCACGCCCTCGGCGAGCTGCTCCCCCGCCAGCCCGAACTCCCGGACGTTCCGGTCCATTGCGACGTGCAGCCGTCCTCCCGAGTCCCGGGCGGTGACGCTGACCGTGCCGCCGATCGTGACGACGCGGCCGCCGCTCAGCTCGGTCCGGCGCACACAGCGCACCGAGGCGCCGACCCGGAGGTCGAGGTCGGGGCAGGACAGGGTCCCTTTCGCCATCCGGGGGTTCTGGACCTCCAGCTGGTGCTCGGCCATCCGGGCGACGCTGGCGCCGTCGAGGTGGTCCGGGACGGGCGCACCCTCCCCGCCGCAGCCCGAGACGAGGACGGCGAGGAGCACCGCCTGGAGCGACCACCGGATCACGTCGACCCTCGCACCATCTCGTCGACCCACGCCGGCACCAGCTCCGCGGCGCGCCCGTGCCGGCTCTCGTCGAAGTCGCCACGACCCTCGGCCCGGAGGTCGAGCCGGAGGGTGTGGGCCCCGACGGCGAGCGCGTGGTGGACGAAGGCCGCGGCCGGGTAGACCGTGCCGGACGTGCCGATCGCGACGAAGAGCTGCGCCTCGCGGAGGGCCGCGTGCACCGCCTCGGTCTCGTGCGGCAGCTCGCCGAACCAGACCACGTCCGGCCGCAGCGACGGCCGGCCGCAGGCCGGGCACGGCGGCCGCTCCACCAGCGTGCCCTGCCAGGGCACCTGCGTGCCGCAGGCCTGGCAGCGGGCCCAACGCAGCCGGCCGTGGAGGTGGTGGACGCGACGACTGCCGCCGCGCTCGTGGAGGTCGTCGACGTTCTGGGTGACCAGGAACAGGTCCTCGCCGAGCGCGTCCTCCAGCCGGGCGAGCGCCCGGTGGGCGGCGTTCGGCTGGACTCGAGCGAGCGCCGCGCGCCGTTCGTCGTAGAACCGCAGCACGAGGTCCGGATCGGCGGCGAACGCCTCCGGAGTGGCGACGTCCTCCGGTCGGTGCCCCTCCCAGAGCCCGCCGGTGTCGCGGAACGTCGGCAGCCCGCTCTCGGCGGAGATGCCTGCCCCGGTGAGGACGACGACCTTCACGCCCCCATCTTGGCCGCCCGGCCCAACGCCGGGCGCTGGGCGCCGGCCGCCAGCCCGAGCACGCCGGCCGAGAGGCATGCCAGCGCCACTGCCCCGGTGAACCACGGGAAGATCGCCGCCAGGCTCCACTGCGTGGCTGCCCACCCTGCGACGATCGTCGGGACGGCCATCGCGCCGTAGGCCAGGACGTAGTACGCCGACATCACCTCGCCGCGGTGGTCGGCCGGTACGACGCGGCCGAGGTGCCGCAGCGACCCGCCGAAGGCGAGGCCGAACGACAGACCCATGAAGACCGCGGCGCCAGCGACCAGCCAGGCCTGGTGGCTGTCGAGCGCCAGCACGCTCACGACGAGCGCGACCGCCGTGCCGAAGTCGCCGCCGATCGCCGCGCTGCGGGCGTCGAGCCGGGCACCGAGGGCCTGGCTGAGCGCCGCGGCACTGGCCATCGCCGCGACCACCGCCCCGCCGAACACGAGGCTGTGGATGCCGGTGGACTGCCCGGCGAAGGCCGGGAACAGGGACAGGTAGACGCCGAGCACCGACCAGGACGACATCACCCCGAGCACGGCGAACCGGAAGTCCGGCCGGATCGCCCTGGGGACGCTCGGGCGCGACAACCGGATCCGGCCTGTCGACCGTGCCTGGTGCGTCTCGGTCATCAGCAGCAGGTTGAACAGCAGCAGGAGCACGACGAGGCCGACGACGGCGTACGGGGTCACGAGCGGGTCGGGACCGTACTGTGCGAGCAGCGAGGCCGCCAGGATCGTGACCGCCATGCCGACGTTGATCACCACGCCGGTGAGGTGGCCGGTGCGGGCACCTTCGCCGGGCCGCAGGTCGAGCAGCGCGGCGCTGGCCGCCACCACGGTCGCTCCGACGGCGGCGCCGTGCAGTGCGCGGGCGACGAACAGGGCCGTCACACCGTGCGCGGTCATGAAGACGACCAGGCCGACGACCATCGCCACCGCGGCCGCGACCAGCAGCGGCTTGCGGCCGTACCGGTCGGACGCCTGTCCGGCGACGAGGACGGAGCCGAGGGCGGCGAACGCGTAGACCGCGAACACGAGCGTCGTGGTGATCGGGGCGAGGTGCCACTCGCGCTGGTACACGCCGTACAGCGGCGCGGGTGCACCGGAGACGCCGAGCGCGACGGCGATCAGGCCGATCAGCAGCCGGTAGGGAGTGATCATCGGGTCCTCCAGGACGAAACGTGTTAAGTTCGATGTACGTCGAACGCAGACGCTAGTCCCAAGGTTCGATGATGATCAAACCTATTTCCGCCACTCGATCACCGCTGGAGGACCGCGATGGGCACCACCACGACCACCGACACCCCGGTCGCCCCGCTGCAGCAGGTGCTCGCCGCACTGGCCGACCCGGTGCGCCTGGAGATGGTGCGCCGGCTCGCCGAGGCCGATGGCCCGATCGCCTGCGGCCAGCTCTACGCGGGGATCAACAAGTCCACGGCCAGCCACCACTTCAAGATCCTGCGTGAGGCCGGGCTGATCGAGCGGGTGGTCACCGGCGGCCAGACCCACCAGCTGTTGCGGGTCCGCGAGGTCGAGGAGGCGCTGCCCGGCGTCCTCTCGGCCGTGGTCGCGGCGGCCGGACGGTGACGTCGGTGGCCGGAGCAGCACCCTGGTGGCGTTCGGCGGTCGTCTACCAGATCTACCTCAAGTCGTTCCTGGACACCGACGGGGACGGCATCGGCGACCTGGACGGTGTGATCGAGCGGCTCGACCACCTCACCGCCCTCGGCGTCGACGGCATCTGGTTCAACCCCTGCTTCCCCTCGCCGCAGCACGACGGCGGGTACGACGTCGCCGACTACCTCACCATCGACCCCGTGTACGGCGGCCTGCCGGCGTTCGAGCGGCTCCTGGAGGCTGCCCACGACCGCGGTCTGAAGGTGCTCCTCGACCTGGTCCCGAACCACTGCTCCGACCAGCACCCGTGGTTCCAGGAGGCGCTGGCGGCGGGACCCGGCTCTGCCGCACGCCGCCGGTTCGTGTTCGCCGACGGCCGTGGCGAGCACGGGTCGGAGCCGCCCAACGACTGGACCTCGGTGTTCGGCGGACCCGCCTGGGAGCGGGTCCCCGACGGGCAGTGGTACCTGCACCTCTTCGACGTCTCGCAGCCGGACTTCAACTGGGACGATCCCGAGGTCGCGGCGATGTTCGACGACGTGCTGGCCACCTGGTTCGAGCGCGGTGTCGACGGCTTCCGGATCGACGTGGCCCACGGCCTGGTCAAGGCCGAGGGCCTGCCCGACGTCGGGACCGACGAGGTCAACCGGCACGCCTGGAACCAGCCCGGTGTGCACGAGATCTTCCGGCGGTGGCGCCGGGTCGCGGACAGCTACGAGCGCGACCTCACCCTGGTCGGTGAGGCCTGGGTGGCGCCGGCCCACTCCGCCGACTACATCCGGGCCGACGAGCTGCACCAGGTGTTCTACTTCGGGCTGATCCGGGACAGGTTCGAGGCCGCCGCGTTCCGGCACTCCATCGAGTCGGCGTACGCCGACCTGTCCGCCGCCCACGGCGCGCCCACGTGGACGCTCAACAACCACGACGTGCACCGGTCGGTCACGCGCTACGGCATCGTGGAGCCAGAGCCGATGATCGGGCGCAGCCCCGACTCCAATGCCGTGTTCGCCCGCGTCCGCGGTCGGGTGGACCTCGAGCTCGGCACCCGGCGCGCAACGGCCGCCCTGCTGCTGCTCCTGGCCCTGCCGGGTGGCGTGTACCTCTACCAGGGCGAGGAGCTCGGTCTCCCCGAGGTGCAGGACCTGCCCGACGAGGCCCGTCAGGACCCCCTCTGGGAGCGCTCGGGGCACGTCGACCACGGCCGCGACGGATCCCGGGTGCCGCTGCCCTGGACCGACGCAGCCCCGACCTTCGGGTTCAGCACGGGCACCCCCTGGCTCCCCCAGCCGGACTGGTACGCCGACTTCGCCGCCACTCGCGAGGAGGCCGACCCCGGCTCGGTGCTGCACCGGTACCGCGCTGCTCTCCGGGCCCGGCGCGACATCGACCAGAGCACCGGGCTCGACTGGCTGGAGACCGGCCGGGCCGACGTGCTCGCGTTCAGCCGCGGCGACCTGGTCTGCGTGACGACGTTCGACGGCCCGCCGTACGCCGTCCCGCCGGAGTGGGGCGAGCTGGTGCTGGCCAGCGGGCCCGCCGGCGAGGGCACGACCCTGCCCTCCGGGCACACCGGCTGGTACCGGCGGGCCTGAGGACCTTCGCATCTACCGCCCGTGGCCGCGGGGACGGAGGCTGTAGGTGGAGGGGGTTGGTTCCCTGGAGGTGCCCCATGACCAACGAAACCTGCGAGAAGTGCCAGACGGCAGAAGGCAGCAGGCACGTCTTCCACTACGGCCGGAGCGCCACGGCCGATGACGCGACAGAGATCTACCACGGCTCGGCGTATCCGGCGGCGCCGCTGTCGCCGTGGACCGACCGCTACCAGGTCGGCGGCATCGAGGCCGTCGTGCTGTGCAACCGGTGCCTGGCCCGGGCACGGGCCCGCCGCGCTGCACAGGTGGTCCTGCACGACTGGATCCGCCAGCCGCTCGTGATCCTCGGCTACCTGGCCCTCGCCATCGCCCTCACGGTGTGGGCCTGGCGGGGCGACTGGGCGTCGCTGATCGTCGGCGGCATCCTCGTCGTCGCCTTCACGGCGGCGGTCTACGTGGCGACGTACCTGCTCCTGCGCGACGAGGACTTCGCCCAGCACCTCGCCGTGGACCTCCACCACGAGAAGCTCCGCGAGCAGGGCTGGGACACCTTCTGGACCGACAACCAGCTGCCGTACCTGACCCCGCACTGACCCGAGCCGGGACCCCGAAGAGCTCGATCCGCTGCTTGCCGAAAACGTCTGCGGGGCACCGGACCCGGACGTAGTCTCACCCGATGAGCGACCTCGGGCTCTCACCAGCAGCGCCGCAGGATCCTGCGCCACCGGACGACCGATCCGCCTCGGAGATCCCGCTCTGGGTGATCGTCGCCGTACTCGTCGTGATGGTCGCGGGCGCCGCGCTGGTCGCCGTGGTGCTCCTCGTCGGCAAGGACGCCAAGGCGACCGCGCCCTCGTACCCGAACACCTGGGACCCGCGGATCGCGCCGTACGTCAAGATCGTCGAGAAGCAACGCGGCCTCACCTTCCTGCACCCGGTGACCGTGCGCTTCCTGCCCGATGCCCAGTTCGAGAAGACGGTGCGGGCCGACGAGAGCGACCTCAGCGCCGACGACCGCCGCGACCTGGAGCGATCGGCGGGCATGTTCCGGGCGTTCGGGCTCCTCAGCGGGAAGGTGGACCTGTTCTCCGCCGCCAACGAGGTGTCGAGCTCGGGGACCCTGGCCTACTACTCGTTCAAGGACAAGCGCGTCACCATCAAGGGTGACCAGCTGAGCCCCGCTGTCCGGCCAACCCTGGTCCACGAGCTCACCCACGCCCTGCAGGATCAGCACTTCGCGGTCGGGGACCGGCTCCAGGTGCTGGCGAAGAAGAACGAGAAGGACAGCACCGGCGAGTACTCCGTCCTCGACGCGATCATCGAGGGAGACGCCGAGCGCACGGAGCACAACTACCTGGCCTCGCTCACCGCGGGCCAGCGCGCCACGATCGCCGCGAGCAGTCGGGCACAGGAGAGCCGGGCGGCCGCCTCCTACGCCAAGGTCCCGCAGGTCATCGTCACCCTGTTCACGGCGCCGTACACCTTGGGAGAGGCACTCGTGCAGGCGGTCGCCCAGGACGGTGGCAACACCGCCGTGGACAACCTCATCCGTGACGCCCCGACCCACGACGCGTCGCTCCTGGATCCGTTCCGAGTGCTGCTCGCCGACCGGGACGCGAAGCGCCCGCCCGACCCGGCGATCCCGGGCTCGGACAAGCGATTCGACCACGGCGAGTTCGGCGCGGTGATGTGGTACCTCATGCTCGCCCAACGTCTCCCGCTGGTCGACGCGCTGACGGCGGTCGACGGTTGGGGAGGCGACTCCTACGTCGCCTACGAGCACGACGGCGTGACCTGCGCGCGAGCGGCGTACCGCGGCCAGGAGGCCGCCGACACGGCACGCATGCTGCAGGCGCTGCAGCAGTGGATCGCCGCCGTACCCAGCACGCCCGCTTCGGTGCAGGCGGACGGGGCGGACCTTCTCTTCCAGTCCTGCGACCCCGGAACCGGCGGCACCGTCGGCAAGCAAGTCTCGGAGAAGGCAGTCGCGCTGGCGGTCGCGCGCACCAGTCTCGGCATCACGGTCCTCCGCACCGGTGCGCCCGACCAGTACGCGCGCTGCATCGCCGACAAGCTCATCCGCGCGTACACCGTCGCGCAGCTGTCCGATCCGCAGTTCGGGCGCAACGACCCCTCGGTGCGCGGAAAGGTCCTCAGCATGGCGGCCGCCTGCAGGACCTGATGTCGGCTCCAGCCGGTTGAGCCATTCCCGGTGCGAACTCCGCCTTCTGGTGGAAGTGTGACGTGGGTCTCATACCTCTCCGGGAAAGGCTTGCTCCATGCCCATGACACGACAGGGCCGACTCACGGCCTTGGTGGCGTCCGCCGCGCTCGCAAGCGGCGGTCTGCTCCTGGCCGTTCCTGCGGCCACCGCGGCGCCGGTGTTCACCGACGCCAACACCAACCTCGACCCCGGGAGCGGGGCCTACTCGGGCGGCGGCACCTGCGCCGTAAGCACGACACCGGGTGCCAACACGACGGTGCCGGTGGTCGAGAACGGCGGGTCGGCGACGGCCAGCGGCTCGATGACCGCGTCCTACACCAACAGCGGCGACGGGACCGACACTGCCACCGGCACGGCGACCGACACCGCGACGGGGTCGGTCACCTCGGTCGGAGGCACCTTGAAGTCGATGGACTTCACCGGGTCCGGCGCGGTCAACCTGGACCAGGCGCTGGCCACCTCGGCCTGTGACCGCTCCCTCTACGCCTACGTCGACCTCGACTTCAACTTCACCCTGACCCAGCCCGGCTACCTGCACGTGCAGATGTCCAACGCCGGGCCCGCATCGTACGGCGAGGTGGACATCTGGCAGGTCCACGCCACCGGCGACCAGCCCTATGTCGATCACTTCGGTCACGGCCTCAAGTTCAACGGGACCGACGACGTCTTCCTCCCGGCCGGCGAGTACCGCGGGTACTTCGAGTCCCAAGCGTGGTCTGGCGACCGGACGACCGACTTCGCGGGAACCGGGACGACGACCGTGCACGCCAGCTTCTCCGTCGCCGGGTCGCAGACCGCGGCACAGACGGGCAAGGGACACCGGTACGTCGGCTTCGCCGCTGCCCGCACCTGCGCGACCCACTCGCTGGGCGCGACGGTCACGCACCGGAAGAAGCTCGCCCACCGGATCAAGAAGATCTCCTTCTTCGTGAACGGCACCAAGGTGAGGACGCTCAGGCACCCGCACCGGAGCCAGGCCGTCAGTCTGACGATCGCCGACGACCAGACCGCCGATGTCTTGGCGAAGGTGAAGCTGACCAACGGCAAGGTTCTCCGGACCACGGCCTCCTACGAGGCGTGCTCCTGACCCTGGCGAGTCACCCAGTGTGAGACGGGGCCCGGCCGTGAGGCCGGGCCCCGTTTCCGCTAGTAGTACCAGGGGAACGGCGACCAGTCGGGGTCGCGCTTCTCCAGGAACTGGTCGCGGCCCTCCTGGGCCTCGTCGGTCATGTAGGCCAGCCGCGTGGTCTCGCCGGCGAACAGCTGCTGGCCGACCAGGCCGTCGTCGATGAGGTTGAAGGCGTACTTGAGCATCCGCTGGGCGGTCGGGCTCTTGCCGTTGATCAGGCGGCCCCACTCGAGACCGACCTTCTCCAGCTCGGCGTGCGGGACGGCCTTGTTGACCGTGCCCATCCGGACCCCGTCCTCGGCGGAGTACTCCTGGCCGAGGAAGAAGATCTCGCGGGCGACCTTCTGGCCGACCTGCCGGGCCAGGTACGCCGACCCGAAGCCGCCGTCGAACGACCCCACGTCGGCGTCGGTCTGCTTGAAGCGCGCGTGCTCGGTCGAGGCGAGCGTGAGGTCGCAGACGACGTGCAGCGAGTGACCGCCGCCCGCGGCCCAGCCGTTGACCAGGCAGATCACCACCTTGGGCATGAACCGGATCAGCCGCTGGCACTCGAGGATGTGCAGGCGGCCGAGCCGCGCCTGGTCGATGGGGTTGGGAGGTGCGCCGGCGTCGTCATGGCCGGGTGTCTCGTACTGGTAGCCGGCCTTGCCGCGGATCCGCTGGTCACCGCCGGTGCAGAACGCCCACTTGCCGTTCTTCTCCGACGGCCCGTTGCCGGTGAGCAGCACGCAACCGACGTCGGCCGACGTACGCGCGTGCTCCAGCACCCGCAGGAGCTCGTCCACGGTGTGCGGCCGGAACGCATTCAGCACGTCGGGCCGGTCGAAGGCGATCCGCACGGTGCCGTGCGCCTTCGCCCGGTGGTAGGTGAGGTCGGTCAGGTTCTCGAAGCCGGGCACGGCGTCCCAGTCCGCCGGGTCGAAGATCTCGCTGACGCCCTCGATCGCACTCATGGCGGGAATCTATCCGGGGCGGCGTATTGCTCTTGACCTTGCCCCGAGGGTCAACCCCTAGCGTCGTGGGCGAGGAGGACACGTGCACATCAAAGACCTGGCCGAGCGGGCCGGCGTCACCGTCAAGGCGGTGCGGTACTACGAGTCGCGCGGGCTGATCCGGCCTGCACGGGCGACCAACGGCTACCGCACGTACGACGACGAGGACGTCCGGATCGTCCGGGAGGTGCGGGCGCTGCTCTCGTTCGGTCTGACCGCCGAGCAGACCCACCCGTTCGTCGAGTGCCTGCGGGCCGGGAACGACCGTGCGGACGTCTGCCCGGCCTCGCTGTCGGCGTACCGGGCACGCATCGCCGACATCGACGCCCGGATGAGTGAGCTGGCCGACCTGCGGCGCCAGCTGGCCGACCTCCTCGCCGAAGCGGAGAACTACGACCCTGAGGAGAACCGATGATCACCGACATCACCGACGACCAGTTCGACGCCGAGGTGCTCGGCTCCGATCTGCCCGTCCTGGTGGAGTTCTGGGCACCCTGGTGCGGCCCGTGCCACCAGGTCGCTCCCGTCGTGGAGCAGCTCGCCGAGGAGCGGGCGGACAGCCTCCGGGTGGTGAAGATCAACCAGGACGAGAACCCCTTGGCGTCTGCCCGCTACCGCGTGCTCGGACTGCCCACGCTGCTGGTCTTCGACCGCGGCGAACCGGTCGCGCAGATCATCGGCGCACGGCCGAAGTCAGCGATCGCCCGCGAGCTGGACAAGGTGCTCGCCTGACGACGTCACCGGCCGGGAATGCGGGGACCCCACTGAGGTATTCCACCGGTATGACACTTCAAGGCGAGTACGTGCCGAGCAAGGCCGACTGGGTGCGCGAGCAGGTCGAGAAGTACGAGGCCAGCGGCGGAGCCGAGGCGAACACGCTGCGCGACACCGGATACTCGATCGTCGTCATCACCTCGGTCGGCGCGAAGTCCGGCAAGCTGCGCAAGAACCCCGTGATGCGGGTCGAGCGCGACGGGAAGTACGTCGCGATCGCCTCCAAGGGCGGCGCCCCCGACCAGCCGGAGTGGTACTACAACTTCCTCGCCCACCCCGAGGTCGACCTGCAGGACGGCCCCGAGCCGAAGTCCTACCGGGCGCGTCTCCTCGAGGGCGAGGAGCGCGCCGAGTGGTGGCAGCACGCCGTCGAGACCTGGGACACCTACGCGGAGTACCAGAAGAAGACCGACCGCGAGATCCCGGTCTTCCTGCTCGAGCCGGTCGACTGATCAGGCATTGCGCCGCAGGGACGCCGCCATCGCGATGAGGTGGGCGAGCCGGGCGATCTCGGAGTCGAGGAACTCCGGTCCGCCCCGCCGCCCGACCACGACGAGCTCGTCGGCGTTGAGCGGCGACCCGGCAACCACGAGGTCGGCCCAGTCCGCCGGTACGTCGATGCGCTGACCCTTCTCGAGGTTGTCCGGCCAGCGGATCTTCTCGGGGATCGTGGTGGGCGCCGCGGACGTGCCGTGCACGACGGCCGCGGTGTCACCGTCGCGGCGCAGATGCACACCCCAGTCGACGCGGAAGACCATGGGCAGCGCGTCGACCAGCCGCTCGATCGCCTGGGCGGGGTCCTCGGTCATCGACTCGACGGCCTCGAGGTCGAGGAAGAGGTTCCCGCCCGCGCCGTACCGGGAGATCCACAGGACCCGCACCCCTTCGAGCGCGTTGCACGCGGACACGATGCTGTCGGGCATCACCGCGGCGTCCGGCGCGATGAACACGTCGTCGATCGCGAGGCCGGCTGCACCGTCACGCGACACGATCTCGATCGCGTCGATGTTGGCGCCCGACGAACCGATCGCGCTCGCCAGGCGGCCCAGCGAACCGGGGACGTCGGGCAGCTCGACGCGCAGCAGGTAGGACATGGAGGGACCCTAGACGCTCACCGTTACCGCGGGGTTTCGGTGTCCACGCGCTCAGTCGCGCACCAGCCGGATGTTGAATTCCGCGGTGCCGAGCGTCCCCATGAGCCGCACCCACAGCGACAGGTACATCTCCAGACCCCGGGCAGCCTCGAGCGAGGGGAACTCCACGACGTCGATCCAGCCGAGCTCGCGCAGCAGCTCGCGCACGGCCTCCCGGGCGAGCGGGTCGTCGCCGGCGACGAAGACGGTGCTGGTCTCCGGGAGCGAACCCGGACGGACCATGACCTCGGCGTTCACCGTGTTGAGCGCCTTCACCACCCGGGCCTCCGGATGTGCCCGCTGGATCTGCTCGGCCAGGCTGTCGGTGTCCTGCACGGTCAGCTTCGGCACCGGACCGGCGGAGAAGTCGAGGGGGTTGGAGACGTCCAGCAGGACCTTGCCGTCGAGGTCCACCTTCGCCAGGGCGTCGAGGCTGCCGGCACCACGGGTCGCGTTGACCACGACCTCCGCGCCGCTGCCCGCGTCCTCGAGCGCGACCAGCGGTAGGTCGAGGTCGGACCACTCGGGCCGGGAGGAGGTCACCTCCGGGTCACGGGTACCGACCACGACGTCGTGGCCGTGACGACGAAAAGCCGTGGCCAGGGTGCGCCCGACCACGCCGCTGCCGATGACTGCGATCCTCATGGATCGAGCCTAGGACCGGAGCCGAGGCGCGTGGAATGGACGAAAGACCCCCGTAGGTTCCATGTCATGACAACTGACGTGCTGTGGTTCCGGCGCGATCTGAGGCTCTCCGACCACCCGGCGCTCACGTCGGCGGCTGCCTCGGGAGAGGTGGTCGGCCTGTTCGTGGTCGATCCGCAGCTGTGGGCACGCGGCGGTCCAGCCCGTCGAGCCTGGGTCGCCGCCTCGGTGGCGGCTTTGCGCGACGCCACCGACGGGGCGCTCGTGGTGCGCGCCGGTGACCCCGCCGTCGTCGTGCCTGAGGTCGCGGCCGCGGTCGGGGCGACGACCGTGCACGTGAGCGCCGAGACCACGCCGGGCGGACGACGGCGCGACGCGCAGGTGGCGGCGGCCCTGGCGGAACAGGGGGCGGTCGGGCAGCCGGACGGGTCGCCGTACGCGGTGATGCCGGGGAGCGTCCGCACCGGCCAGGGGACGCCGTACCAGGTGTTCACGCCGTTCTCCCGCGCCTGGCGTGAGCACGGCTGGGAGGAGCCGCTGCCCCGACCGCGCGTCGAGTGGCGCAGGATGCGCAACGACGCCGAGGCGACCGCCCTGCTCAAGGACGCGCTCCGGGAGGCGCCGACCGGCATGCCCGCCGCCGGCGAGAACGCGGCGCAGGCACGCTGGCGGACGTTCCTCCAGGAGGGGCTCTCGGAGTACGCCGACGGGCGCGACCTGCCCGCGCGCGACCTGACCTCGCGGATGTCGCCGTACCTCAAGGTCGGCGCCGTGCATCCCCGCCAGCTGCTCGCCGACCTCGCCGGGCGCAGCGGGCCCGGGGTCGACCGCTTCGTGACCGAGCTGGCGTGGCGCGAGTTCTACGCCGACGTCCTCTGGCACCGGCCGGAGTCCGCGTGGCGCGACCTGCGCCCGCTGCGCATCCCGTACGACGACCCGGGCGACGCCCTCGACGCGTGGCGCGACGGCCGGACGGGTTACCCACTCGTGGACGCAGGGATGCGGCAGCTGCTGCACGAGGGTTGGATGCACAACCGCGTGCGGATGATCACCGCCAGCTTCCTGACCAAGGACCTGCACGCCTGGTGGCCGGCCGGCGCCCGGCACTTCCTCGACCATCTCGTCGACGGCGACCTGGCCTCGAACAACCACGGCTGGCAGTGGGTCGCCGGCACGGGCACCGACGCGGCGCCGTACTTCCGCGTCTTCAACCCGGTGAGCCAGGGCAAGAAGTTCGACCCCGACGGCGCCTACGTCCGCCGCTGGGTGCCCGAGCTGGCGCACCTGCCCGGTGCCGCGGCGCACGAGCCCTGGCGGCATCCGGACGGGTACGACCACGGGTACCCCGCTCGCATCGTCGACCACGCCGAGGAACGCCTCGAGGCGCTCCGGCGCTACCACGGCGACTAATTCAGTCACGCCGATGTTGGCTAATTCCTCCTGACCCCGTATCCTTCTGCGCGAGGGGAGTACTTCGCCTTCCTCGCCCGGTCAGTACGGCGGTCCCGTGACCGCCCCGGGCAGGGCCGGCCGAGCCGGTGAAGGAGACCTCATCCGTTCCCGCAGGAGCTGTGATGACCCCTCTGTCCACTGTCGGCACCCCCACCCTCTGGCTGATCACGATCGCGGCCGTCGTCGTGCTGCTGGTCGTCGACTTCCTGATCACCCGCAAGCCGCACGAGGTCTCGATGCGCGAGGCTCTCGGCTGGTCGGCCTTCTACGTCGCGATCCCGCTCGGCTTCGGCGTGTGGGTCTGGTCGACGTACGGGCAGCAGCGGGGGCTGGAGTACTACACCGGTTACCTCGTCGAGAAGTCGCTGTCGGTCGGCAACCTGTTCGTGTTCATCATCCTGCTCGGCGCGTTCGCGGTCCCGCGACCGCTGCAGCAGCGCGTGCTGCTGATCGGCGTGGCCGGGGCGCTGGTGATGCGCGGCGTCTTCATCGCCCTCGGCGCGGAGCTGATCGTCTCGTTCTCCTGGGCGTTCCTGCTGTTCGGCGCCGTCCTGCTGGCGACCGCGGTCAAGGTGCTGCGCGACGCGCTCGGCCACCACGAGGCGATCGACGTGTCGTCCCTGCGCAGCGTCCGCCTGGTGCGCCGGTTCTTCCCCGTCACCGAGGA
The DNA here is from genome assembly GCA_036261595.1 of Marmoricola sp. Lineage (GTDB taxonomy): Bacteria > Actinomycetota > Actinomycetes > Propionibacteriales > Nocardioidaceae > Marmoricola. The sequence continues at coordinate 1,312 of DATAKN010000029.1, read as the reverse complement.
CTACGAAGGCACCCGCCTCTCGCTGCGCCGCGACGGCCGCCGGGTGCTCACCCCGATGGCGCTGGTGGTCGTGGCGATCCTCGGCACCGACCTGGTGTTCGCGATCGACTCGGTGCCCGCCGTCTACGGAATCACCGGTGACCCGTACCTGGTGTTCGCCACCAACGCCTTCGCGCTCCTCGGCCTGCGCGCGCTCTACTTCGTGCTCGAGGGAGCGCTCTCCCAGCTCGTGCACCTCGGCTTCGGGCTCGCCGCGATCCTCGGGTTCATCGGCGTCAAGCTGGTGCTGCACTGGGCCCACGGCGTCTGGGCCGGGGTCCCCACCGTGCCCACGCTGGCGTCACTGGCCGTGATCCTGGGCATCCTCGCCACGGTCACGGTGACGAGCCTGCGGGTCAGGCCGTCGGCCACCGAGGAGCTCGAGCGGGTGTAGTGGCCAAGGACCCTGTTGCCCGGACCTGCACGGGGTGGACGCTCGAGCTGGACAGACAGGCAGAACGGGTCCGCACCGGAGAAGGTGAGCTCGATGACGGTCGCTCCGCTCCCCACGCACGCACTGCACCATCCCCGCCTGGACTGGTCGGCGGTCGGCATGGCGACGCTCGCGCTGGTCATGGTGAGCACCGGAATGATCACACTCGGCATCGTCGGATTCGGCGCTGACGACGAGGCGTTCGACAACTGGAAGGGCGTGGTCGTGGGCATCGGCCTCTTCGGAGGCGTGCTCGTGGCGCTCGCGGCGTGCGTGCTCGCCGTCGTGGCCAGGGTGCTGCGGGAGCACTGGCGCTGGCTGTGGTTCCCGTTGCTCTTCGGGCCGGTCTTCGTCCTGACGATGCCGCTCTGGTTCGAGTGAGCGGCGTGCGGGGGCGGTGACTACGGGTCAGGTGGGCTGAGGTCGGTGGTGCCGTGCCGGTCGGTGCGCCAGGTGTGTCCATAGGGGTCGCGCCAGAGGAACACCCCGGGGGCGAGCATCGAGTAGGACCAGCGCCCGTGGGTCTTCAGCCGGTGGTGCTTCACGCAGAGACACGCGAGATTCCACGTGGCCGTGGGGCCGCCTTGCTCCCAGGGGACGATGTGGTCGATCTGGCAGGACCGCGCGGGGCGGTGGCACCAGGGGAACACGCACTCGCGGTCACGCTGACGGACTTGCTCGACCAATCGGTCCGAGGGCTGGGAGGTGTCAGATCTTCTGTGTAAGCGGTCGGTCCGTCCGAGAGGATCAAGATGGACCCTGTGGCAGAGAAGGACACGTCTGCTGATGGCATGACGGGGCGTGAGGCGGTCGACGAGCTCGTCGCCTCAGGTGCGCTGG
>DATAKN010000181.1:0-25929 GCA_036261595.1 Marmoricola sp. | reverse complement strand
CAACGGCGAGATCGGCAAGCAGCTGTTCATCTCCACCAAGACGGTCAGCGTGCACGTCTCGAACATCCTGGCCAAGCTCGGCGCGAGCGGGCGCACCGAGGCGGCCGCGATCGCGCGTCGTACCGGCCTGGTCTGAGTCGTACGCCGATCCGGAGCGGGGACCCGTCCACGTGACGTTGGCCTCTGTCGCGTCCCGGCGGCCGTTTCCGATGATGGAAGCGTGGCCTGAGGAGGCGGCATGGCGCACGACGTGTTCATCTGCCACTCGTCGAAGGACAAGAAGATCGCCGACGCGATCTGCGCGAAGCTGGAGCAGAACAAGATCCGGTGCTGGATCGCACCGCGGGACGTCGTACCCGGGAGCGATTTCGCCGAGGCGATCGTCCAGGCGATCCACGCCACCAAGGTGACGGTCTTCGTCTTCTCGGCGAACTCCAACGTGTCGCCGCACGTCAAGCACGAGCTCGAGCGCACCGTCAGCCTCGGGCTGCCGGTCCTGCCGTTCCGGGTCGACGACGTGCTCCCGTCACCGGCGCTGGAGTACTTCATCTCCAGTGCGCACTGGCTGGACGCGCTGACGCCGCCGCTGGAGCAGCACATCGACCGGCTGGTGACCACGGTCGCAGCGCTGCTCGAGCGCGAGGTGCCGACGCCCGTGTCCACCGCATCCGGTGCCACGCATGGAGGGGTGCGACGCCGCCGCTGGATCGTGGCCGGGGTCGCCGCGGCGGCCGTCCTGGCCGCCGTCGCGGGCGGCCTGGTGGTCGCGCTCGGAGGCGGTGGGTCCGACCGGGGCGCGCCCTCCAGCGGCCCGACCGCGACGTCGAGCACCGGTACGACGCCCGGCACGAAGGTCACACCGTTCAAGGACGACTTCACCACCGGGCTCGGCGCCGGCTGGACGTGGACCAACGAGGACGCCACGGCCTGGCGGACGACCCCGCAGGGCTGGCTGGAGATCGACAGCCAGGAGAGTCCGCCGATGCACAACCTGTTGCTGCGTGACGCGCCGGGTTCGGCGTACGAGATCAAGGTGCACCTGCGGTTCCCGTCGACGGCGGGCGGGTTCGCCGGGCTGCTGCTCATGGGTGACGACCCCGGCACCTGGCTGGAGTACGGGCTGACGAGGAAGGGCCTCAGCGAGAACGAGTACGCGAACGGCTCCATCGTCACCGGGGCAGAGACCGACAGCCGGTACCTCGAGCTCCCGGCCGACCGGGACATCCGGCTGATCCTGGCGGTCGACGGCCGCAGCTACCGGATCAAGTACTACGACCGGAAGTCCGACCAGTACCTCGACTGGACCCCGCCCAACTCGCTGCTCAACGCGACCTACAGCAGGATCGGGCTCGCGGCGTACCGGAACACCGGCGCTGCCGGCACGGCCTCCTTCGACAGCTTCGAGGTGTACTGAGCGCGTCCGGGACTTTCGACTCTGGCAGCCGGATCCACGGGGAGGGATCCTGAACCTGGCCTGCGAGACGGGCGACGGAGCCACAAGGTCGACGACCGGAACGCTGTGAACGCAACGACCATCGACCCGAGCGGTGACCGGACCTTGGACTGGAGAAGGTAGCCAGCCAGGGGACATCGCCTCGCAGGCCCTCATGCGTCCGGCCGCATCTCCTACCGTGGTCGGATCCCGGTCGTCGGCCCGGCTCGTAGCATCGGGCCATGAGCATCGACGCAGACCCACGCACCGAGGCGCGCTTCGAGCGGATGCGCCCGCTCTCGCAAGGTGTCAGCGGGCGCGTCGACCCGGCCGACGTGCCGGACGGCCCGAAGTACCCCGGGCTGCTGCAGAGCATCGCGCTGATGCGCTTCCGCCACCAGTGGATCCCACGCCTGCACCGCAAGTACGGCGACGTCTTCTCGATCCGGATCCTGCCCGAAGGCCGCTGGCTGGTGGTGTTCAACCGCCCCGAGCACGTCCGCGAGATCTTCGCCGGCGACCCCGAGATCTTCCATGCCGGCAAGGGCAACGCGATCCTCGGGCCGGTCATGGGCGAGCACTCCCTGCTGCTGGTCGACAGCGCCCAGCACAAGCGCGCCCGCAAGCTGCTGATGCCGGCGTTCAACGGGCACGCGCTGCGCGGCTACGAGTCGATGGTCGAGGACCTCACCAAGGCCGAGGTCGGCTCCTGGCACGAGGGCCGGCCGTTCCGCTCGCTGGAGCGGATGAACGCGCTCACGCTCGAGGTGATCCTGCGGGTGGTCTTCGGCGTCACCGACGAGCGCCGGCTCGCCGAGCTGCGCCCGTTGGTCAACCGGACCGTCAACGTCAGCCCCGCGGTCTTCCTCGGGTGGGGCTTCCCGCGGCTGCAGCGCCTCGGGCCGTGGCGGCGCGCGTTCGAGAACCAGGTGGCGCTCGACCGGGTGATCTACGCCGAGATCGCCGAGCGCCGCCGGGCGACCGACCTGGAGGAGCGCAGCGACGTGCTCTCCCGCTTGTTGCTCGTGCGCGACGAGGAAGACCCGACGGACGGCGGCCTCACCGACGAGGAGCTGCGCGACCAGCTGGTCACGCTGCTGCTGGCCGGCCACGAGACCACGGCGACGGCGCTGGCCTGGACGCTGCACGAGCTCGGCAAGAACCGGGCGCAGGAGCGGAAGGCGCGTGAGGCAGCCGTACGCGGGGACAACGACTACCTCGAGGCGGTGCTGAAGGAGTCGATGCGGCTGCATCCGGTGATCCCGATGGTGGTCCGCCACCTGATGGCACCGGCCACGATCGGCGGCATCGACCTGCCCGCCGGGGCGAACGTCGCCGCGTCGATCATCCTCGCCCACGCCTCGGAGACCAGTCACCCCGACCACGAGACGTTCCGACCCGAGCGCTTCCTGGACGGGCAGGTGGCACCGAACACCTGGATCCCGTTCGGCGGGGGCGTGCGGCGCTGCATCGGTGCCGGGTTCTCGCTCATGGAAGGTGTCGTGGTGCTGCGGGAGGTGCTGTCGGCGTACGACGTGAGCCTGCCGCCGGGCACGCGCGACCAGCCGAAGGTGCGCAACATCACGTCGGTGCCCAAGCACGGCGCCCGGATCGTGGTGAGCCGCCGGTAGTCGCTGCTCGCCGCTGAGGGTTCCAAGGCCGCGTCAAGATTTGCTTCAGAGACTGGGTGCAACCCGAAAATCAGTCGAGAAAGGCTGCCCCCTGTGCTGGACACCATCTTCGGCCTCCCGATGCACCCGCTCATCGTGCACGCGACCGTTGTCCTCGTTCCGACCGCCACGCTCCTCGTCGCCCTCGCGGCCGTCTACCCGAGGTTTCGCGACTGGGTCGGTCCGGTGCCCGCCCTCGCTGCTCTGATCTCCTGCGGGCTCGTTCCGCTCTCGACCGGATCCGGTGAGGAGCTCCAGCACCGGATCAACGATCACCTCGTCCAGGAGCACGCCGAGCTGGCGGGCTCGCTGATCTGGTTCGTGATCCCGCTCGCCGCCGTCGCCGTGGGAATGTACTGGCTGCAGCGGCGCCGAGCCGACGGCCAGGAGCTGAGCAAGGGTCTCGTCGCGGGCATCTCGGTGGTCGCGGTGCTGCTCTCCGGCGCCACGCTCGTCGACACTGCGCTCATCGGCCACAGCGGCGCCAAGGCCGCGTGGTCCGGCGTCGCCTCGAGCACCAACGGCTCGGCGAAGGGCGACGGTGGCGACGGTGACGGCAACTGACCTCCCGTCCGCCTGACTGCGTCTAGCCTGCTGCCATGGCACGCCTGCTGCTCGTCGAGGACGACCGTGAGCTGGCCGGTCTCCTCGACGGGCTCCTGGGTGAGGAGGGGTACGACGTCGACGTTGCGCCGGACGGCCAGCGCGGCCTCCACCTCGGTCTGACCCGCAGCTACGACGTGATCGTGCTCGACCGCGGACTTCCGGCGATCGAGGGCCTCGACCTGCTCGGACGGCTGCGCTCGAAGGGGATCATCACCCCCGTGCTGGTGCTCTCCGCGCGCGGCAATCCGGCCGACCGGGTCGAGGGGCTCGACGCCGGGGCCGAGGACTACCTCTCCAAGCCCTTCGACGTCGACGAGCTGCTCGCCCGACTGCGCGGGTTGCTGCGCCGGCACGTCGAGCACGCCGACGTCGTCCGGGTGCCCGGCGGTGTCTTCGACGTCAACGCCCGCGAGGTCAGCCTCGACCACGGAGACGTGGTCTCGCTGTCCGCGCGCGAGGCCGACGTACTGCTCCACCTCGCGCGGAGCCCGCGGCGCGTCTTCGGCCGCGACGAGCTGCTGCAGGGGGCGTTCGACGACGCCGAGGACGAAGGTCTCGTCGACACCTACGTGCACTACCTGCGCCGCAAGCTCGGTCGCGAGAGCGTGCTCACCGTACGCGGCGTGGGCTACCGGCTGGGTCGCTTGTGAGCAATTCCGAGCTTCGTCGGGCGGCGTGGCGGATCGGTCTGCAGACCGCGTTCCTCGTGCTCACCTGCGTCGTGCTGGTCGGCATCACGGTGTTCGTCGTCGCAGACCGGTCGGCGGCCAACGAGGGCGAGCAGGCCGTGCGCAGCGCCAGCGCCAACGTGGACAAGCCGCAGGAGGCGCCCCGCGGCGTCTCGGTGGTGGTCGAGAGAGCGGGCCGGCGGCTGAGCTCGCCCGACCTGCCCGAAGGCTTCCCGCTCGAGGACGACATGACCGCGGTCCGTGAGACCGGCAAGACGCGCGAGCACCTGGTGAAGCAAGGACACGACCGGTACCTGGTACGCACCGAGCGGGTCGGAGACCGCGTCAACCAGGCGATCTACGACCAGGAGGAGTACGAGGCCGAGCGCCACCGCCTGGAGGTGGCGCTGTTCTCCGCCGGCGGGCTCGGAGTGTTGCTCTCCGCCCTCGCGGGCGTCCTGCTGGCCTGGCGCAGCCTGCAGCCCCTGGCCCAGTCGCTGGCGATGCAGCGCCGGTTCGTCGCCGACGCGAGCCACGAGCTGCGCACACCGCTGACCCTGCTGAGCACGCGCGTGCAGCTGCTCGCCCGGCAACTGCGCCGAGGGCACACGCCGGCGCCGGGCGAGGTCGAGGGCGTGCTGTCCGACACCCACCGGCTCGGCGAGATCCTCGACGATCTCCTCGCGGCCGCGGACACCCGATCGTCGGTGGCGCACGACGAGGTCGACGTCGGCGTCGTGGTCGCGGAGGCGGTGGCCTCAGCCGCCGCCTCGGCCCAGGAGCTCGGCAAGGAGCTCACCGTCAGCAGGGAGGACCAGGCCGTCGTACGGGGCTCTGAGTCGTCGCTGCGTCGCGCGGTCATCGCGCTCGTGGACAACGCGCTGGACCACGCGACCTCGGCAGTGACGGTGGACGTGCGTGCCGAGCGCGGCACCTGCGCGGTCGCGGTGAGCGACGACGGGCCCGGCATCGACCCGGAGGTGCTGCCGCGGATGTTCGAGCGCTTCGCGAGCTCCCGCGAGGCCACGTCTCTGCGGCGTCACTACGGCCTGGGTCTCGCGCTCGTCGCCGACGTCGCCGACGCACACGGTGGGAAGGTCGCCGCCGCTCCGCGCCCGGACGGTCCCGGGGCCGTCCTCACCCTCACCCTGCCGCTGGCCTGACCGCCGATGGGCGGCGCCCACGGCGTTTGTAGGCTGCCCGGGTGAGGTTCGAACGCAAGCACGCCGTGGTCCTGCTCCTGGTCGCCGTCTGGAACGTGCTCACCTACGCGCGGTTCACCAAGGCCCTGATCAACACCCAGGAGGACCGCCCCACCGGCTACTACGTCGCGCACTCGGTCCTGATCGTGGTCAACATGCTGATCGCCGTCGTGCTCGGCCGCTGGGGCTGGCAGGCGCTGAAGGGCTCGCGCGCGACTCGCTGAGCCTCAGACCTCGCGGCGCCGCGGCGTCTGCGGCCGCTCACGGTCCTTGCGTACGACGCTCACCCGGCCGTCCCCCTCGAGGATCACCTCGTCCACCTCGTCGAGGTCGTCGACACCTTGGGTGCGGAGCTCGCTCCGGAGCTCCTCGTCGGTGATGTTCTCCTTCCGCATGGTGTGCCGGACCACGTGGCCGTCTCGCACCAGGTGCACCCCTCGCGGGTTCAACAGCCGCTGGACCCAGGGAACCCGGTAGCCCAGCCAGTCCAGCGTGTAGGCCCAGCCGATGATCACCGCGACCAGCAGGAGCCCGTCCGGCAGGGAGTTGTACTGCCCCGCCATCGCGTTCTGCGCGGCGTCCGCCACGAGGACGATCACGAGCAGGTCCGTGAAGGCCACCCCGCCGCGCTGCCGCTTGAGCACCAGCCGCAGCATCAAGAACAGCACGAGGTAGACGATGGTGCCGCGCACGAAGATCTCGAGCACCGACGTGTCGGGCACGAAGATGCCCTTCCAGTCGACGTGGATGAGCCAGTGCATCGGATCCTTCCGCGCAGCCGTCCGAGTCTTCTCCCGTTACCCGGAAATGGAGCGGACAACCGTCCCGCGGCGGGGGCACGCTGGGGCGATGGCGACCTTCGTCCTCGTCCACGGAGCGGGCGACAGCGCGTGGTACTGGCACCTGGTGGCACCGCGCCTGCAGCGTGCTGGCCACCAGGTCGCGACGCCGGAGTGCCCCACCGGCGCGTCCACGCTTGCCGAATGGACGCGGCGTGTTGTCGAGGCCGGCCGGTCGGCGCCTCGGCCGCTGGTCGTGGTCGCGCAGTCGTTCGGAGCGTTTCCGGCCACGGTGGCGGCCGACCGGCTGGGCGCCGATCTGCTCGTGCTGGTCGCCGGCATGGTGCCCCGTCCGGGCGAGTCTCCCGACGACTGGTGGACCGCGACGGCGTACACCGAGTCAGGGGCTCCGACCGGCCTGGGCATCTTCGAGACGTTCCTCCACGACGTCGACCGCGAGATCGCCGAGGAGGCACTCAGCCGGGGTCGGGACGCGACGCTCACCGACCTCGACCAGCCGGTCCCGCTTGCCGACTGGCCGGCTGTCCCGACCCGGTACGTGCTCGGCAGCGAGGACCGGTTCTTCCCCGCGTCGTGGCTGCGACGCGTCGTCGAGGACCGGCTCGGCATCGAGCCCGACGTGCTGCCGACCGGCCACTGCCCGGCGCTGAGCCGGCCGGAGGAGCTGGCGGCCCTGCTCACGTCGTACCTGCCCTCCGGCGATGGTCAGACCCTGGACACCACGCCTCTGGCCCCTTGAGAGCCTGGTCGGCGAGCGTCAGTCCGGTCGCACCTGCGGCAGGCAGAAGACGAAGAGTGCCCCGCCCTCACGTGACCGACCGGCGGCGAGCCGCCCGTCGCGAGCCGCCACGATCTCCTGGACGAGTCCGATACCCAGTCCTGTCTGCGACAAGGGATCCGGGGAGCGGTCGCCGGTCACGAGCGGCGACCCGCCGACCGCGGTGTTGACGCGCAGCGCGAGCTGCTCGGGCAGGCCCGGACCGGAGTCGGCCACGCCGATCCACACCGCGTGGTCCCGCACGGTGGCGAACAGGCGGATGGTGTCTTCGACGCCGGTGTAGCGCAGAGCGTTCTCGATGAGCGTGTCGAGACAGGCACGTGCGCGTTCGGGGGACGCGTGGATCCGGCCGGCGTCGGAATCCACGATCCAATGCCGTGCCGCCACGGATGACCATCGTTGCGCGGTCTCCTGGAGCAGCTCGTCTGCGTCCACCGACGAGCGGGGGAGGTACTCGTCGAGCTGGATCATCCTGAGCAGGCGGTCCGAGGCACGACCCAGGCGGGCCAGCTCGTCCTTGACCACGGCCAGATCTGCATGACGTTCCTCCTCGGTGTCGTGAGTCTCCACCAGCGCGATGTATCCGGTGGCAATGGTCAGCGGCGTGCGCATCTCGTGGGCGGTGAGCCGTCCCAGACGCTCCCTGCGCGCGGCCTGGGCAGCCCGACGATGCGCCAGCAGGCGGATCCAGTGCAGTGCGGCCTCCCGCCGCTGGACGTGCCAGACGACGAGCCCGGAGAGCACCAGCATGAGCGGGATCTCGAGCGTCTCGTCCCAGGCGATGTCCGAGGAACGGGCGCGAGCCAGCAGGACGACTCCACTGGCAGTGCCTGCCGCGGCCAGCATCACGACCGTACGTCGCAGCGGCCACGGCTCGAACCCGTAGGCCAGGGCGAAACCGATCCAGATGAGGTGGAAGGGCACCACCTCGCCACCCGGGGTGAGGGTCATCCACCACAGGCACGCACCGCTGAGTGCGATCCACGGAAGCAGCAGCCGCTGCCGACCGGGGCCACGCTCCCAGGGAGCGGTGGCTGCCGCCTGAGCCGGCGGCGACGTGTCGGGGGACCGCACCTACCCTGCCTCGAAGCAGTAGCCCGCGGACCGCACCGTCTGGATCGGGACTCCCGGCAGCTTCGCGCGCAGCCGCCGGACACACGCCTCGACCACGTTGCTGCCCGGGTCGAAGGCGAGCTCCCAGACCTCCCGGAGCAGTTCCTCGCGACTGCAGACGCGGCCGCTCCTCCGCATGAGGTGCGCGAGCAGCCTCGACTCCCGATCCGTGAGTGGAACCCACGCGTCCACGATCCGTGCGCGCCGCCGGTCCAGGTCCAGCTCCACGCCACTGTCGGAGAGGAACCGCGAGGAGGCGGCCGGGGCCCGGGCCGCGGCCGTCGTCCGGCCAGCCAGGTGGCGTCGTACGCGCGCCGCGAGCTCGGCCGGGTTGAACGGTTTCGCGACGTAGTCCACCGCGCCCAGGTCGAGTGCCTCGACCCGCGCGGCGACGTCGTCGATCGCCGAGAGAACGATCACCGGGACGGCCCGTCCGAGCCGGTCCAGGTTGGTGAGCACCTGCATGCCGTTGGTGTGCGGCATCACCAGGTCCAGCACGATGAGGTCGACCGTGTGCAGCGCCAGCTTGCGCAGCGCCTCGGCGCCGTTGGCGGCCTCGACGACGTGATGCCCTTCCGCCGCCAGTAGCCGGCCGATCACCGTCCGGATCCGTTCGTGGTCGTCGACCACCATCACCGTCGTCATGTCTCACCTGCCTCCCCGTGACCCTCAGGGTGCCCGTCCGCTGCCCGGGCCAAGCATCCTGACTAGACAGTCGTCCCGGGCCACATCGTCGGACGATCGAGTCGGATCCAGGCCCTGTCCCGCGGGGGAATCATCAAATTTGATGAGACGGAGCGGCTCGACGACGCAGGTTCGCCTCCGTACGCCGGCCGCGGAAAATGACCGGATCATGACGGCTCCGTGACTGTCCGGTCATCCGCGCCGACCGCCGCGACCGGCCCACCTCTACTGCTGCGTGAGGCGAGCGAGTACGCCGCTTCGTCGGACGGGGGCCTTCCGACCCCGAGGCAACGTTTGGAGTTGGATCATGAAACGAGAGAAGACGACACGGCGGAGAACCACCGCCATGGTGGGGATCGGTGCGCTCGTCCTGGGCGCGCTGGTCACCGCGGTCGGCGCGGTCGGCGGCCCTGTGGCCGTCGCGGGCGCTGCCGGGATGCCGGCCAGTGCCACCGACGAGAGCAAGGTTCCGCACTACTTCGGACCGTGGCCGAACTGGGCGAACAGCCCGCTGACATCGTCCACGGCGGTGGTCAGCTTCACCGACCCGGCCGGCACCGGAGCGGGCGCTGAGGCGACCGCCCAGGTGGATCCGGCAACAGGTGGTGTCTCCGGCATCACGGTGACCAACCCCGGCCACGACTACAGCGCGGGAACGACCGTGCAGGTGAAGGGCACGACCTCGAGCAACTCGGCCCTCGCCGCGCCGGTGATCAGCCAGAGCGGGTCCGTGGTCTCGCTCTCGGTCGACCAGCCCGGCAGCGGGTACGCCGCCTTCGACGTGAGCATCACCGCGGCTGCCGGCGACCCCGGCACCGGGGCCACGGCCAGCGCCACCGGCGGTGTGGACGCGGTGAAGGTCGCCGAGGGTGGTAGGGGCTACACGATGCCCACGGTGGACTTCGATCTGCCCTCGGATTCGGACGGCACCCGCGCCAAGGGCCACGTGCCGATGATCGCCAACGGCGACGCGGTCGACGGGATGGACGCGAACGGGACGATCACGACGGTCGTGGTCGACGACCCCGGCTCCGGCTACAGCAAGGCGCCTGGCGTGGCCATCCACAACGGCACCCTGGCCGACCCGATCGCGTTCGCCGACGGCGGAGGGCCGGCGAATGTGGAGAGCACGCTGCGCCTGTCCGGCTTCACCGTCGAGGCGTCCGGGACCAACTACCGTGCCGCACCGACCGTGACGATCGCCGACCCCAAGGGGTCCGGCACCGGGGCCGCCGCTTCTGCCCGGATCGACGTCGGCGTGATCAAGTCGGTCACGGTCTCGGCGCCCGGCGAAGGCTACCTGTCCAAGGGCATCAAGAAGTTCCAGGATGAGCTGCCCACGACCTGCGACCCAGGAGCGGACGGCACCGGCTGCCCGAACGTCTTGATGACCCAGGAGCCGGCCACCGGCAAGGACAACAAGTTCATCCCGCTGGGGGTGCCGGAGGCGAAGGACTACACCGATCCCGACACTGGCAAGACCCAGCAGGCTGACGAGTACGTGATCGGGCTGGTGCAGTACCGCACCAAGTTCAGCTCCGACCTGCCGGCGACGCTGGTGCGTGGCTACGTGCAGCTCTCGACGGACGCCGTGCCCGGCCAGCGGGTTCCGCTCTACAACGAGCTCGTCAACGGGCAGCGGCAGGAGATCGCCGGGTACACCGGCGTGACCTCGCCGCAGTGGATGGGTCCGCTCATCGCCGCCACCAAGGATCGTCCGGTCCGGATCGTGTTCCGCAACCTGCTGCCCAAGGGTGCCGACGGAGACCTGTTCCTCCCCGTCGACAGCACCGGCATGGGCTCGGGCATGGGGCCGATGGCCATGGGCGCCCCGACCGACAACGGCTCGGTGCTCGACGGTGTCCGCAACCCGGAGTGCACGATCAGCAACCCGAAGAGCGACATGTGCTTCAAGGACAACCGGGCCACGCTGCACCTGCACGGCGGCATCACCCCGTGGATCAGTGACGGCACCCCGCACCAGTGGATCACTCCCGCAGGGGAGAACACTCGCTGGCCGCAGGGAGTCAGCACCCGCAACGTTCCCGACATGGTCGACGCCTCGGGCGCGGAGATCTGTGCTGCGGCGGACGACGGCTGCTCGACGTTCTACTACACCAACCAGCAAAGCGCGCGGCTGATGTTCTACCACGACCACGCGTGGGGCATCACGCGGCTGAACGTGTACGCCGGCGAGGCCGCGGGCTACACGATCACCGACAACACCGAGAAGAAGCTGATCGCCGACGGCACCATCCCGGATGCAGCGGACACGATCCCGATGATCGTCCAGGACCGCACCTTCACACCGGACAAGGCGCAGCTCGATGCGCAGGACCCGACCTGGGACGCCGGCAAGTGGGGCACCAAGGGCAGCTTCTGGTACCACCACGTCTACATGCCGGCGCAGAACCCGGGCGATCCCTCGGGCATGAGCGCCTACGGCCGGTGGATGTACGGCCCGTGGTTCTGGCCGCCCGCCAAGGACGCGAAGTACGGCCCGATCGCCAACCCGTACTACGACCCCGCGTGCAAGCTCGACGACCCGAAGACCTGGACGTACCAGACCGACCCGTACTGCGAGCCCGAGCAGATCCCCGGGACGCCGAACATCTCGATGGGCATGGAGCAGTTCAACGACACGCCCATCGTGAACGGGGTGGCGTACCCGACCGTCACGCTGGAGCCGAAGACCTACCGGATGCGGTTCCTCAACGCGGCGAACGACCGGTTCTTCAACTTCCAGTGGTACAAGGCCGATCCGACCCAAGGTGACGGCACGACCGAGGTCGCGCTGAAGCCCAACGAGCTGAAGGCTGCACAGACCGACCCGACGGTCTCCCCGACGCCGGTCGGCAGCAACGACAACGGCTATGGGCCCGACTGGATCCAGATCGCCAACGAGGGCGGGTTCCTGCCGGCCCCTGCGGTGATCGACGGCCAGCAGCCGACGACGTGGATCACCGACCCGACACGGTTCGACGTCGGGAACGTGGACCTGCACTCGCTGACGATCGCTCCGGCGGAGCGGGCCGACGTGCTGGTGGACTTCTCGAAGTTCGCCGGTCAGACGCTGATCCTCTACAACGACGCTCCGGCGGCGTTCCCGGCGCGGGTGCCGCAGTACGACTACTACACCGGGGCGCCCGACCTGAGCCCCGCCGGAGCTCCGACGCCGCTCGCCGGCTACGGGCCCAACACCCGCACGGTCATGCGGGTGACGATCGCCGCGCACACCCCGGCGCCGGCCTTCGACCTGGCCAAGCTGAAGGCAGCGTTCCAGCACCACGCCGACGGCTCAGGCGTCTTCGAGTCAGGGCAGAACCCGGTGATCGTCGGCCAGGCGGGCTACAACTCGGCGTACGGACAGTCGTTCGCCTCGGGTGCCAACTGCAACGTCGCAGGCAGCACCAAGACCACCTGCGACGGGCTGGTCCGGGTCAACGACACGACCGACTTCGCGTTCAACACGCTGCGGCGACCGAACGCGAAGATGTCGATCCCCCTGCAACCGAAGGCGATTCACGACGAGATGAACGCGTCCTCGTTCGACGACTTCGGGCGGATGACGGCCAACCTCGGCATCGAGGCGCAGCCGCCGACCCCGGGCCTGCAGAACGTCACCCTGTACCCGTACGTCAATCCGGCCACCGAGCTGATCGATGCCACCAACCTTCCGACGTACGACCCGGACGTGTCGGTGAAACCGATCGCGGATGCAGGGGATGGGACCCAGATCTGGCGCTTCACCCACAACGGCGTGGACACGCACCCGATCCACTTCCACCTCTACGACGTGCAGGTCCTCAACCGGGTCACGTGGGACAACATCATCATCCCGCCCGATCCGAACGAGCTGGGCTGGAAGGACACGGTGCGGATGAGTCCGCTCGAGGACACCATCGTGGCGCTACGACCGATCATCCCGAAGGTGCCGTTCGAAGTGCCGAACTCGGTGCGGCCACTGGACCCGATGATGCCGCTGGGTGACACCTCGATGTTCAACAACGTCGACGTCAACGGGAACCCGACCGGCAACGTCGTCAACCAACTGGTGAACTTCGGCTGGGAGTACGTCTTCCACTGCCACATCCTGTCCCACGAGGAGATGGACATGATGCGACCCGTGTCCGTGGCGAGCCCGCCGCGCGCCGCGACCGACCTGACCTTCACCAAGGTCACGACGGGGCCGGCCAGGGGAAGGCGCGTCACCGTGCACTGGACGGACAACTCCATCAACGAGACGTCCTTCGTGCTGCAGCGCAGCTCCGACGGCACGACCTGGACCGACGCGGCGACCAGCCAGTCTCCCCTGGACGCGCCCAACACGCACGGTCCGCGGTCCCTGACAGATCCAGGGTCCCGGGTGGACCGCGCCTACACCTACCGGGTGGTCGCGCTCAACACGGTCGGCTACGGAGGTGCCTTCCCCAGCCTGGCGGTGAAGTCGGTCTCGGCCGAGTTGCCCGTCCCGGCCACCACTCCGGGTGGCGGTCCGGCCGCAGGGGTCGCCCCGCTCGCGATCGCGGTGAGCCCGCAGGCCATGGCGGTCGACGTCAACGGTCTGACGGCACCCGCGGTCCAGTGGCAGGTGAACGCCGGTGCACCGGCGGCACGTGTCGCCGGAGCGGCAGCGCGTGTCGCCGGGACGGCGTCGCCGGGCGGTGACGACTTCACCGACATCCCGGGCGCCACGGGGCCGACCCTCCCGGTGACCGACGAGCTGCGGGGCAAGCTGGTTCGGGTCGTCGTCTCCTACACCGACGAGAACGACGAGCCGCAGACCGTGACGTCGCCGCCGGCAATGGTCCCGACCGCCCGGGCGGGCGCCGTCAGCGTCCTCGAGGTCGCCCCCGGTGCCCGTGGTGGCAAGTCCACCGCCAAGGTGGTCTGGGCGTCCACGACGACCGGTGGCCGGCCGATCCTCGGCTACAAGGTCGTCGCCCAGCGTGTCTGGCACGGGCACGTCGTCAGGAGCCGCGGCGTCAGGGTCGGAGCCGGTGCGCACGGGGTCGTGATGCGGCTCGCGCCGGGTCGGTACCGGTTCAAGATCCGCGCGATCACCGACGTGGGTCTGGGGACGCCGACGGTCACGAAGGTGGTGAGAGCCCGCTGAGAGCTGCCGTCCGCCCGGTCTCGTGGATGTCCCCCGGTCCCGAGCGGTGTCGACGGCCTACCCGGAGGCCCTCCGTCGCGATCTGCGGCGGAGGGCCTCTGCCCTTGCGGCCCCCGGGCGAGGCGGGCGGTCAGAACCGCGCCCGCACCTCGTCCTCGGTGAGCCCGTAGTCGGACAGCGAGTAGGAGTGCGACGGCTTGGCGGCGCCCTCCTTCGACTCGCGGTCGATCTCCTCGATCGCGGCCTGCACCTCGGGCGTCCACTCCAGGTCGAACCGCTCGTAGATGCTGCGCGTGACGCCGAGCGGGTCGCGACGCAGGTCGTCGAAGGCGACGTCGACGAACTGCGCCTGGTCGTACGCCGGCCGGGCCTCGTGGAAGGCGTGGTAGGCCCGCGACCACAGGTCGAGCTGGGTGCGGCCGATCGTCTCGCCGACGAACGTCGTGGAGTGCCCGGCCGTCGTCTCCGCCGACAGCGAGCACGACGAGGCGATGCAGGTGACCGGGTCGCGGTGGGTGTAGACGACCAGCGCGTCCGGGTAGACCGTCATCAGCGCGTCCAGCGCGCTCATGTGCGAGGGGTTCTTCAGCACCCAGCGCTTCTCGGGGTCGTTGAGCCCGATCAGCTGGAGGTTCTGCTTGTGTCGCGCGTAGGCGTCGGTCCAGTCCTGCTTGGCCAGCCACTCGGTGTACCGCGGCACGTTGGCCAGCGACTCGTAGGAGTTCGACTTGCCGGTCTGCCGCAGCAGCCGCCAGCACTCCTCGACCGACGTCGCGTCCATGTAGTGGATCCCGAGGTACTCCGGATTCGCGACGTGGTGGGCCGAGAACGCCTGCTGCATCGCGGTGAAGATCGGGTCGGACTCCCAGGTCTCCCGCGGCGGCCGCGGCTGGGGGTACTGGGTGATCCACATCTCCAAGCCCTGCGCCCTCGGGTCTGCGTGCAGCAGCCGGTGCAGCGCCGTCGTGCCGGTGCGGGGGAGGCCCATCACGAAGATCGGCCGCTCGATGCGTACGTCGACGTGCTCGGGCCGCGCGTTGAACTGCGCCTGGGTCAGCAACCGCCCGACCAGCGCGCTCTTGACCTCCGAGCGCTGGAAGTAGTTGCCCTTGCCGGTGAGCCCTGCGTCGGCCGAGTTGAGATCCTCGACGAGGATCCGCAACCCCTCCTCGTGCTCCGTGCCGCCGTAGTCACTCATCCCCGTGGTGCGCTCGGCCGCAGCGGCGATGTCCTCGAAGGTCCCGACGTCGGCACGCTCGCGCTGCATCACGTCGTCAGCCACGGGTCCCCCTCACGCGGACGTCATACGAGCTGTGGTCCCGGGGCCACGATCCGTATGACGTCCCGCGGCCCCGGACACCCTCAGTCATCGTGGAACTCGCCGCAGTCGACGTTGAGCATCGTCCCGGTCACGCAGGAGGCGAGATCGCTGGCGTAGAACAGCGCGGCGCGCGCGACCTCGTCCGGCGTGGCCAGCCGCTTGAGTGACGTCGGCTCGGCCTTCTGGCGGTAGATCTCCTCGTGCGTCGTACCGGCCTCGGACGCCAGCCAGTCGAAGTAGGCCTTGTTGACGTCCTCGTAGATGTAGGACGGCGCGATGCTGTTGACCCGGATGCCGCGCGGGCCCAGCTCGGTGGCCAGCGACGAGGCGAGGTGCTTCAGCGCTCCCTTGGAGAGCTTGTAGCCGGAGTACTCCGGCTGCGACTGGTAGACCACGCAGGAGTTGACCATGATGATCGACCCACCGGACTTCTCGGGCGTCTCGGCCAGCGCGTCGGCGAACAGTGCCGAGAGCCGCAGCGGCGCGAAGACGTTGGTCTCGTTGGCCGCGCGCAGGGCCTCGAGCTTGATCTGGGTGATCGGGTCCATCGGCGGGATGCCGAAGGCGTTGTTGATCAGGCAGTCGACCTTGCCGAACTCCGCGAGCGAGGCCTCGACCAGTCGCTGCCGGGCGTCCTCGTCGGTGATGTCGGTCGGTACGACGAGCGCGCGGCGTCCGAACGACCGGACCACCTCGGCCATCTTCTCCAGCCGCTTCTCGGTACGGCTGACCAGCACCAGGTCGGCCCCCATCTTCGCCGCTTCCTCGCCGAACGAGCGGCCGAGGCCGGGCCCGACGCCGGAGAGCACGATCACCTTGTCCTGGAGCAGTCCTGTCATGAGCGCAAGACTAGAACGAGTTTCAGTTTTCGTACAGCGTCGACGACCGCCGAAATTGCACCGGGAACGGCCATCCGCGGCGGCACCGATGACTCGGGCGCCTCCTGGGAGTCCAATGGGGCATGACCTTCACGACCGCGCACCTGTCCATGTCGCTCGACGGCTTCGTCGCCGGTCTCGACCAGTCGCTGGAGGATCCCCTCGGCCGCGGCGGCCCGGCCCTCCACCGGTGGCACCTCGAGACCGACAACGAGGTCGACGCCCGCTGGTCCGCCCGCATCCTCCGGCCCGGGGCGGTCTACGTGATGGGGCGCAACATGTTCGGCCCGGTGCGCGGCCCGTGGTCGTCGTACGACGGCGAGTGGCGCGGCTGGTGGGGTGACGAGCCGCCGTACCACGCGCCGGTGTTCGTGCTGACCCACCACGCGCACGACCCGATCGAGATGGCCGGCGGCACGACCTTCCACTTCGTCACCGAGGGCCTCGCGGCCGCACTCGCGCAGGCGCGGGAGGCGGGTGACGGCGACGTGGACATCGCCGGAGGCGCTTCGGTGGTGCGGCAGGCGCTGGAGCAGGGCGAGCTCGACGAGCTCACCCTCGACGTGGCGCCGGTGCTGCTGGGCGCGGGCGAGCGGGTCTTCCCGGCCGACGTCCGCGGCGAGCTCGAGCAGGTCGAGGTCGAGCACTCGCCGCGGGTCACGCACCTGCGCTACCGGATCCGGCGCTGACCTGCGTCAGCTGATCATCCGTCGCGCGATGCCGACCTGGCGGGCGGCGATACGGGCGGTGTACTGCTCCGGGGTGACCCGGTTGTCCTCGAAGTACGGCAGGTGCTTGGGCACCTCGTCGAACGCGACGGCCTCGACGGTCGGGCCGTCCTCGGCCGTCAACGCGCGGCTCAGGCGCTGCCAGCGCAACATCATCACGCCGCGCTCGTGGCCGGTGGTGTCCAGCCAGTTCGCGATCCCCGGGTTGCGGGTGGACACGACGTACCGGAGCTTCCCGTCCGGATCGGCCTGCGACTGCGCCTTGGTCAGCGACGACTGGTAGTGCTCGTAGTCGGTGGAGACGTACCACTTCGACCCCACCTGGATCGCCTGGTACGGCGCCGCCTCGCACACCGGCACCGTCACCACCAGCGCCTCGTCCTCGCGGAGTGCGTAGTGGCCGAGCGAGGAGAACTGCGAGGCCAGCCCGCCGGGCGTGGACCTCGGCACGGTCAGCGTGTTGACCGGCTCCTTGTAGGTGAACCATTCCGGGAAGGCGAACCAGGTCTTGACCTTCCCGGTCAGCATCTTGGCCGCGACGCCGTAGCGCTTGGCCAACTTCTCCATCGTGAACGGCTCCCGCGGGACGCCCGCGGTGTCAAGTCGCTGGATGCGCAGCGTGCCGCGGTCCTCGGTGTTCCAGTTGTCGTAGACCTCGCGGACGATGAGCGTGGCGCCCTTCTTCAGGCCGAGCTCGGGGCCGAAACGCCAGGTGAAGCTCCCGTCCTCGGCGATGTCGAGCTCACGGTCGTCGAAGGCCGCCAGGGAGGTCGGGGAGCCGTCGGCCGAGTAGTTGCCGTCCATCACCTGGAAGGACAGGTCGGTCGTCGTACCCCGCACGCCGGAGACCTCGTACGTCGCGCCCTCGTCCAGGTAGGCGTTGAAGTAGATCGCGTCGGGGTTGTCCAGACCTTGACGGGCGTACTGGTGCGTCGGGTTGATCAGCACCGGGTGCACGAGGTCGTAGTCGAAGGCCATCTGCAGCGAGGACCGGATCGAGCCGGCCAGGTAGTCGTAGCCCTCGGCGCGCTCCTGCTCGGTGATCTCGAACGGCGGGTTCGCGATCAGCGCCTCCGCCTCGGCGACGGCGTCCTGGAAGGCCTTGGTGACATCAGGGGTCACAGTGCCGCTCACAGCGCCACCTTGCTGATGACGTCCTCGGCGTACCGGTTGATGTGGTCGATCTTCGCCTGCAGCGGCTCGGTGTCCGGTCCCTTGATGTAGGGGATCCGGAAGCCGACGATCGCGTCGGTCACGCCCTTGTCCTCGAGCCGCCTGACCCCGTCGGGCGTGTAGGCGTCGTAGGAGATCACGTGCACCTCGAAGTCCTCGCGGGTGTCGCCCTCCGCCTTGCGGATCTCGGCGAGCCGGGCGAGCAGCCGGTCCAGCTCCTCGCCGTCACCGCCGGCGTGCATCCACCCGTCGCCCTTGAGTACGGCGCGCCGCAGCGCCGCGTCGGAGTGACCGCCGACGAGCAGCGGGATCTTCTCCGTGGCTCCGGGGCACTGCTTGAGCGGCTCGATGTCGAAGAACTCGCCGTGGTACTCGAAGTACTCGCCCGTGGTGAGCCCGCGCAGGATGTCCATGCACTCGTCCATCCGCTTGCCGCGCCGCTCCCACGGCACGCCGAGCGCGGCGAAGTCCTCCGGCCACGGCGACAGTCCGACGCCGAGTCCGAGCCGGTTGCCGGAGAGGAACGCCAGCGACGACGCCTGCTTGGCGACCAGCACGGGCGGGCGGATCGGCAGCTTCAGCACGAACGGCGTGAGTCGCAGCGTGGTGGTCACCGCGAACAGGTGGGCGCAGAGGATCATCGTCTCGATGAACTCCTTGCCCTCGAGGAACTCGCGATCGCCGGTGTCGGTGTAGGGGTACTTCGAGTCCGACTCCTTCGGGTAGATCAGCGAGTCGGCGATCGTCATCGACGTGAAGCCGGCCGCCTCCACGGCCTGCGCCAGGGGCGCGTAGTACTCGGCGTGGGTCATGCCTTCGGCGAACGAGAACCTCATTCGCCGAATACTAGAACTGGTTTCAGTTTTTGCCTAGGCTGCAGCCCATGGACCTGCAGGAGCTGAGCGACCGCCAGGAGATCGTCGACGTGATCACCCGCTACACCCGGGCGATCGACACCCGCAACTGGGACGGCCTCGACGAGGTGTTCACCGAGGACGGTGTCCTCGACTACTCCGCGGTCGGAGGCCCCGCGGACGTGCTCGAGGTCGCCAAGCCGTGGGTCGAGAAGGGACTGAGCGGGTTCCTGCGCTACCAGCACATCATCGGGCAGGTCTCGATCGAGCTGGACGGGGACACGGCCCGCGCCACGGCGTACTTCACGAACCCGATGGTCGCCCCGACGCCGGAGGGTGGCGAGTCGCTGGTCGAGGTCGGGGGCTACTACCACCACGAGCTCGTGCGTACGCCGGACGGCTGGCGCTCACGACGCATGGTCGACGACAACGTCTGGATGCGCGGTTTCTGAGTGGACACCAAGCCCAGGGGCCTCGACTCCGACCTGACCCGCCGGCTGATCAAGACGATGGCGAGCGCCAACGTCTGGCTCTACCGGCGGACGGGCGGTCGGATCGGTGGCACCTGGCGGGTCGGCGCAGCGTTCCACCACCCCGTGCCGATCTGCCTGGTCGAGCACCGGGGCCGCAAGACCGGCAGGCTGCGCACCACGCCGCTGGTCTACCTGGAGGACGGCGACCGGGTCGTCGTGGTGGCCTCCCAGGCCGGCCGCCCCGAGCACCCGATGTGGTACCTGAACCTGCTCGCGAACCCCGACGTCACGGTGCAGGTCCGCGACCGGCGCCGCCCGATGCGTGCCCGGGTCGCCGATCAGGCGGAGCGCGCGGCGCTGTGGCCGCGCCTGGTCGGCCTGTACGCCGACTACGACTCCTACCAGTCCTGGACCGACCGGGTGATCCCGGTCGTCGTGCTCGAGCCCGCCTGAGGCTCAGGCGGCGCCCTTATCCTTGACCTCGTGACGGGGACCCAGCGCGACGACGACGAGCGACAGCAGGAGATCGCCACTGCCGTGCTGAAGATCCTGGGCGTCGCCGTGACGATCGGGCTGGTCGTCGGGATCGGCGCCTGGGTCGTGGTGAAGGGTCTCGGCCTGGACTCCTCGAGCACGACCAGCAGCTCCAGCCCTGGCCAGCCGATCGCCCCGCTGCCCACGACCGCGCTGCCGGTGCCGTCGGACACGTCCTCACCCAGCGACCTGCCGACGGCCACCCCCACGGCGCCCCCGACCGGAGCGCTCTACCTCAGCGCGTCCCCGCTGATGGTGCAGCCGATGGAGCGGATCAACCTCACCGGCCAGTGGCCCGGACACGACAACCAGAGCCTGCTGGTGCAGCGCTTCGAGGGCGGCAGCTGGTCGAACTTCGGCGTGCAGGTGAGCGTGAAGGTCGGGACCTTCGAGACCTACGTGATGACCGGGCGCCCCGGCGACCAGAAGTTCCGGGTGTTCGACCCGACGACGCAGACGGCCTCCAACGAGGTCACGATCACCGTCGGCAGCTGAGCCGGCGGCGGGTCGGCGCCGAGGCCGGCGTACCGGAAAACGCGGAGACATCGGACGCCTCCGCAGCCGAGAATGCGCACCATGAGCACGACGGTCTCGGGTACGCGACAGGGCTTCTTCCGGCGGCTGATCCCGCCGACCCCGATGTCGCGGCGGTTGGCGACCCAGTCGATGCTGTTCTCGACCGGCGAGGGAGCGTTCAACACCGGCAGCGCCGTCTTCCTGACCCAGGTGGTCGGGATGTCCGCCTCGCGCGTCGGCCTCGCCCTCACCATCACCAACGTCGCCGAGTTCCTCGTGGCCTACCCGGCCGGTCGGGTCGTCGACCGGTTCGGTCCGAAGCGGATCTGGGCGCTCACGACCTGGGGTCGTGCCGCCTGCTTCCTGGCCCTGCCCTTCGTCGGGTCGTTCTCGCAGTACCTCCTGGTCGGCCTGTTGTTCGCGGTCGCAGCGTCCGCCGGTCACTCCAGCTACCAGTCGTACGTGCTCGACGCGCTGCCCACCCAGGAGCGGATCGAGACCCAGGCGTACATGTACTCCGCGCTGAACGTCGGCTTCACGATGGGCGCCATCCTCGGTGGTGTCGCACTCGCCTTCGACAACCTCACCGTGATCCGGTGGACTCCTCTGTTCGCCGCCGCCCTCATGACCCTCACGGCGGTCTGGATCTCCCGCCTCCCGGGTGCACCGCACGACCTGCGGGTCGCCAGCGGGGAGGTGCGCGAGCGACCCCCCGGCCCGAGCGCGACCCGCAACGTCGGCTGGATGCTGGTGACCTTCTTCAACGGAGTGCTGTGGACCAACCAGGTCCTGCTCAACGTGGTGATCCCGCTCTGGCTGGTGGAGGCCACCGACGCTCCGCACGTGCTGCTGGCCTGGCTGTTCGGGACGAACACCGTCCTGTGCATCTTCCTGCCCGCCTACACCTCCAAGGGCGTGCGCAACCTGCGCGACGCGATGCGCTACGTCTGGATCTCCTCGACGTTCTTCGTCGCGTCGTGCCTGATCACGATGGTCACCCACTCGACCGTGGGCCTGGTGACCGTGCTCCTGGTCTGGCTGGGCCACGTCACGGTCACCGGCGCCGAGCTGTTCATCTCCGGGGCGAGCTGGTCGTTCCAGGCCGAGCTCATGGACCCGCGGCGACGCGGCGAGTACCAAGGGGTGGCCGACGTCAGCCGCACGCTCGGCTCGATGTGGGCGCCGGCGCTCTACACCTTCCTCGCCATGACCTGGGGCGCCGACGGCTGGATGGTGATCGCCGGGATCATCGTGCTCGCTTCGGGGGCGCTGGGCCCGTCGGTGCGCATGGCCGAGCGTTTCGGCGCCCAGCACTTCCCCGTCGACGGCGAGCCGAGCGAGGTGGCGACCGATGCGGCCGCCGCCATGGCACCGACTCCGCCGACGGCACCGGTGCCCTCCACCGCGCCGACGCGGCCCATCACGCCGGGTGCCGAGTCGCTCGAGCTGTTCTGACCTCGCCCCGACGCAGCCGAGGCCGGCCTACGGGATCCAGTCGAACGTGCGCGGGTCGGGCCCCCGGCGCCCGCTGGGGCCGCGGTCGAGGGCGGTGATCGCCGTGACGTCCTCGTCGGAGAGCTCGAAGTCGAAGATCGCGAAGTTCTCCCGCATCCGTTCCACGTGCGTCGTCTTCGGGAAGACGATGTCGCCGCGCTGCACGTGCCAGCGCAGCACCACCTGGGACGGCGTCCGGCCGACGCGCTCGGCGATGCCGGTCACGACCGGGTCGTCCAGCACGGCACCCTGGGCGATCGGCGCCCACGCCTCGGTGAGGATCCCGGCCTCGGCGTCGGCCGCGCGCACCTCCTCGTTGCCGAAGTAGGGGTGCACCTCGACCTGGTTCACCGCCGGTACGACGGACGCCTCCCGTGCGAGCCGGGCGAGGTGGTCGGGCTCGAAGTTCGACACCCCGATCGACCGTGCACGGCCGTCGGCCCGGAACTCCTCGAGCGTCTTCCACGTGGACACGTAGTCGCCGTCGTACCGGGTTGGCAGCGGCCAGTGGATCAGGAACAGGTCCACGTGGTCGGTCCCGAGCGACGCCAGCGTCTCGTCGAACGCCCGACGGGCCTCATCGGGGCGGTGGAACCCGTTGTTGAGCTTGGAGGTGATGAAGACGTCGTCCCGCCTCAGCCCCGAGGCGGCGACCGCGGCGCCGACGCCCCGCTCGTTGCCGTACATCTGAGCGGTGTCGATGTGGCGGTAACCCGCCTCGAGGGCCTGGCTGACGGCGGCCTCGGTGTCGCGAGGCCGGATCTGGTAGACCCCGAAGCCCAGCTGGGGGATGGAGTTGCCGTCGTTGAGGGTCAGGATCGGAACGCTCATACGGGTCCGGACAACGCGGTGGTCCTCCCTATTCCCCGTGCCCGGAACCGCCGATCTCGTCGTAGGCTGCGTTTCGCCGCTTCACGGCACGGGTAGGACTGATCCGGCACCGCGTAGGGCTCCATCTCGGGAGCATTGACGAGTCTCGATCGGGCCGACCTTGATCAGCCCACTCGACTCGGGAGACAGACCATGATTTCCACACCGGAGCGCGAGACGTTCGAGCGCGGCCGGCTGCCTGTGGCCCGGCGTGACCGGCGACCCGCGCTCGCCGCCCTGGCGCTCCTGCTGATCCTGCTCGGTGCGCTGGGCAGCGCGCTGCTGGTCTTCCGCAGCGGCGACCGGGAGAGCGTGCTCGCGGCCAGCCATGACATCGCCTTCGGGCAGGTCGTGAGCCGCAGCGACTTCTCGACGGTGCGCGCCGCGGCGGAGGGCGTCGCGCTCGTGCCCGCCCGGCTCGTGAACTCGTACGTCGGCACGCGCGCCACCACCGCCATCCCGCGGGGGGCCCTGCTCAGCCCGAAGATGTTCAACACCGACACGCTCGTCCCGGACAACGGTGAGGGCGTCGGCATCGTGCTCGACCCGACACGGCGCCCCAGCCAGGTGCCGCGCACCGGTCAGGTCGTCCGGGTCTACTTCGTCGCCGGCAGCGGGTCCTCGACCGAAGCGGCACCGAACAACCCGGTGATCGTCAACGCGGCTCGCGTGATCTCGGTCGGTCACGGCGCGGGCGCCGGCACGACCAGCATCACGGTGCTGGTCCGCAGCGACGTCGCCAGCGACGTGGCCAACTACGCCTCGTCGGGCAACCTCGCGGTCACCGTGCTCCCCGACGACACCCGCCCGGCCATCGACTGGAAGGTCCAGTGAAGGCCGTGACTCCCGATCCCGTTGCCTGCTGTGCGCCGCCATACGCGGCCGCCGGTCTGCGTTGTCGTCGGTCGGCGGCCAAACCCGGGCCGCCTCCCTCCTCCGCCTTGCCGGCCACCACGTCTGCCGTCGCTCGCGACGGCAGAGGATCGGGAGGCACGGCCTGATGGCACTCATCTCGATCATGTCGGCCAAGGGCGCTCCGGGAGCCACGACCACGAGCATGCTGCTGGCGAACCTCTGGCCGGGCCCCAGCATCCTCGTCGACGCCGATCCGCTCGGCGGCGACGTGGCGCTCCGGCTGCCGGGGGAGCACGGCCCGCTCGACCTCAACCAAGGGCTGATGTCGCTGCTGCCGGCGGCTCGGCGGGGGCTCGAGCCGCAGACGGTGGTCGCGCACGCGCAGGTCGCCCTCGGTGGACAGCACGTGCTCGCCGGCGTACCGGGTCCCGAGCAGGCCGTCGCTGCCGCGCCGCTGTGGCCGAGCCTGGCCCAGGCCTTCGCCCGCGTGCCGGGCATCGACGTGTTCGCCGACCTCGGACAGGTGAGCTCGCGCTCGACGCACCTCGCCATGGTCGAGAGCTCCGCGGCGCTGCTCTGCGTGTACCGGCCCACCGCGTGGAGCGCGATCCACACCCGGCGTCGGCTCGAGACGCTGGAGGAGCAGCTCCGTGACCGGCGGATCCGGGTGGGCATCGCGTGCGTCGCGACCCCGTCCCAGTCCCACGACGTCGCCGCCGCCTCGGCAGGCATCACCCAGGGGCTCGACTGGGTGACCGACTACGGCGTGATCGCGCGCGACGACTCCACGGTCGTGATCTACGAGGGCGGCGAGGTCTTCCGACCCGAGCGCAGCCTGCTGGTCCGCAGCGGTCATACGCTCGCGCGCCGCCTGTACGCCGACCTCTCGGCCGTCGTCGCCGCGCCCGAGCCGGCCGCCGTGGAGAGCGACGTACGGGTGCGCGCCCGACGCGGTCGCAGGAAGGCGTCATGACCACGATGCGGAGCCCGGCCACCGGTCTCGGCGCCGACCCACAGCTGGTGCGGATGCTGCGAGCCCAGGTCGCCGACCGGCTCAACCAGCAGCGGCGCAGCGACGAGGTGCTCGGCCGGGCGGCGATGTCCCCGGAGGACGAGCGTCAGTTCGCCCGCTCGCTGATCGTCCAGGTCCTCGAGGACCATGCCCGTGCCGAGATCACGCTGGGCCGCACGCCGCCGACCGCGGAGGAGGAGGAGAGCGTCGCCGCAGCGATCCACGCCGCGCTGTTCGGCGTCGGCCGGCTGCAGCCGCTGCTCCAGGACCCCGAGGTCGAGAACATCGACATCAACGGCTGCGACCGGGTCTTCGTCGGCTACGCCGACGGACACGAGGAGCTCGCCGATCCGGTCGCGGACAGCGACGAGGAGCTCGTCGAGCTGATCCAGATCCTGGCCGCGAGCGTCGGCCTCGCGTCGCGGCCCTTCGACACGGCGAACCCGCAGCTGGACCTCCGCCTGCCCGACGGCTCACGTCTCTCCGCGGTGATGTCGGTCTGCGCCCGGCCCAGCGTCTCCATCCGGCGCGCCCGCCTGGGCCGGGTCGGCCTCGACGACCTCGTCGGCAACGGCACGCTGACGCCCGAGCTGGCCTCGTTCCTGCGGGCCGCGGTCCGCGCCCGCAAGAACGTCATGATCGCCGGCTCGACGAACTCCGGGAAGACCACGCTGCTGCGCGCTCTGGCCAACGAGATCCCGCCGACCGAGCGGCTGATCACGGTCGAGCGGGCGCTGGAGCTGGGGCTCGACCAGTTCGAGGACCTGCACCCCAACGTGGTCGCGTTCGAGGAGCGGCTGCCGAACTCCGAGGGTCTCGGCGGGGTGAGCATGGCCGAGCTGGTCCGGCGCTCCCTGCGGCAGAACCCCAGCCGCGTCATCGTCGGCGAGGTGCTCGGTGACGAGATCGTCACGATGCTCAACGCGATGAGCCAGGGCAACGACGGCTCGCTGTCCACGATCCACGCGAACTCCTCCATGGAGGTGTTCAACCGGATCGCGACGTACGCGCTGCAGGCCCAGGAGCACCTGCCGGTCGAGGCGACGCACATGCTGATCGCCGGGTCGATCAACTTCGTGGTGTTCATGCGCAAGCGCAACGACTACGAGCAGGGCGGTCGCCTGACCCGCATGGTGGAGAGCGTCCGCGAGG
>DATAKN010000178.1:0-49905 GCA_036261595.1 Marmoricola sp. | reverse complement strand
GGCCTACGACATCATCACCAGCCAGCAGCAGCAGGCGGGCCAGATGTACGGCTGGCTGACGCAGTGGGGCCTGCCCCAGACGTCGCCCAACGGCCCGATGGCGTGGATGTCATCGGATCAGGAACGCCCACCCGGGCCGTCCGCCAGCACGATGCCGGGCATGGACCACGGCTCGAGTGGTGATGCCGCCATGCCCGGCATGGCGGCGGCCGACGATCTACAGCGGCTGCAGTCCTCCACCGGGCGGGACGCGGAGCGGATCTTCCTGCAGCTCATGATCGCCCACCACCATGGCGGCGTGTCGATGGCACAGGCGGTCCTCGAGCGCACCCAGCGCACGGAGGTGCGAACGCTCGCGACCGCCATCGTCACGGCGCAGTCAGCCGAGATCACGCAGATGCAGCAGCTGCTGGACAAGACGTCGAGCTGAGCCGCGACGGCTCGTTGGAGCGTCAGTCAGCGCAGCAGGCGTCGCCGCACGCCTCGCCGTCGGCCCGCGGGACGGCACAGCAACCCTCACCGCGCCAGGCGAGCACGCCCTCGCGCACTGCCACCGCGGCGATCACGAGACCGGCGACCGGGTCAGCCCACCACCAGCTGATCGTCGCGTTGACGACCAGCCCGACGAGCAGCACCGCGGACAGGTAGGTGCACAGCAGCGTCTGCTTGGAGTCGGCAACGACCGAGCCGGACCCCATCTCGCGACCCGTCCGGCGCTGCGCCCACGACAGGAAGGGCATCACCAACAGCGACAGGGCCGCCAGGACGATTCCCACGGGGGAGGCGCCCGGCTGGTGGCCGCCCAGCAGCGTGCGAACCGACTCCACCGCGACGTAAGCGGCGAGGGCGAAGAAGGCCACCGCCATGAACTGCAGGGCTCGGCGCTCGCGCTCCTCCGGCACGGGGTGGCGGAACTGCCACAGCACGATCAGGCCGGACGACACCTCGACGACCGAGTCCAGACCGAAGCCCACCAGCGCGGAGGAGCCGGCCGCACGGCCGGAGGCGATCGCCACGACCGCCTCGACGACGTTGTAGGCGACCGTCGCGCCGGCGAGCAGCTGGGCTCGCCGGGCGAGCGTACTGCGCCGGGCACCGGTGTCGAGGACCGGCAGCTGCACCCCATCGGTGCTCATGCGCGACCTCCCATGTGGGTCGCCAGCCGTCGCTCGACGGTGTCGGCGTGCAGGACGTGCTCGCGCGTGACATCGAGCAGCATCCGCACGTGCGCGTCGTCGACGCGGTAGTACACGTTGCGACCTTCGCGGCGGCCACGCACCACACCGGCCGCCCGGAGCATGCGCAGCGCCTGGGAGACCGTCGACTCGGCCGTCTGCGTCGCCGCAGCCAGGTCGCACACGCACAGCTCATCGGCCTCCACCAGGGCGTAGAGCAGGCGGGTCCGCGTCGGGTCACCGATGAGCTTGAAGACCGAGCTCGCCCGCGCGAGGTCGCCCTCACTCGGCGCTGCTGCCTGGACGGCGGCCACGCGGTCGGGGTGGACGCACTGAGCCGCACAGGCATCCAGGCCGGTCACGGACGCCTGCTGCGGGACGGTCTCGACAACATCTGAGCGCATGGTCAGATGTTACCTGCTTCCCGCCCGGACCTGCATGTCGTCTGCACGTGCGCGGCACGCCCCCTGCACCGCCTGGCGATGCAGTGAGAGTGCACCAACACAGGAGGCGATAACGATGACGAAGACGAAGACGAAGACGAAGGCGACCACCGCGACCATCACCGGGCTGACTCTCCTGGCGCTGGCGGGAACCGGCGTCGGGGTGGCCAACGCGATCGGTCACCCGGATCCCACCGGCCCGCGTCCGAAGTCGACGGTCACGTCGACGGTCACCCGGACAGCGACCGTCACGCGGCAGGAACAGGCGCACCACGGCTCGACGACGGCCCCCAACCCGGCCGCGACGCGGACGCAGAGCCGCACGACCTGTTCCGTCGACTGCGACCAGGACCAGGACCGCACCCGGCTACGCACGACCACGCACGACCGGACGACGATCCGCCAGACAACGCCGACGCAACAGCGGGACCGAGCCCAGGACGGCGCGCACGCTGACCACCGTGCTGACCACCGTGCTGACCAGCAGGGTGGACAGCACCACGGCGGGCACGAGTGAGTGACCCCGACGGCCGACGCCAGCAGACCCCGCAGGACCGAGGACTCTGGCGTCGGCTGCTGTCACGGACCTTCGCTGAGTCTGACCGCCGCTGATGGACCCGGGAGTGCTCATGCGGACGACGCCCAGGCTCGCTGAGATGCGGTGGCGGCTGCTCGCGGCGTTCGTCGCCGTCGCCGTCGGCGCGGTGGCCCTGCTGGCGGTCACCGCCGTCGTCGCCGCCGACCGGCGCATCGCGGAGCTGGCGCAACGGCAGCGCAGCCAGCTGCAGGCCCAGGTCGCCGCGGTGCTGGCGGACGCCTACCTCGCCGGGCGCGGTTCGTGGACGTCGTCGGGGCTCGCATCGTTGCGCGTGATGGCCGACGCCCATGGCCTCAGCATCGTGGTCAGCGACCCCACGGGCCAGGCCACTGCGCGCTACACCCCCGGCCACAGCACCTGGGAGGTCGTGCACGACTCGACCCAGCCTGGCGGCTCCGCCTCGCCCGGCACCGACCACGCCACCCCTCGGCCCACGGACCGCCCGGCTGTGCCGGCGCCCCCGCACTCGCAGTCGACCACCGAGGAACAGCCCGAGCACACGCCCGAGCGCACGACTGGCCACACCACCAACCGAACCACCGACCACAACGGCGACCACTCAGGGGGCGAGGTCGGCGCGCCGATCACCCCAGGCCCTCCGCTCACGCTGGCCGCGCAGCGCCTGCTGCCCCTGAGGGCCAGCACCTCGCAAACCGTGACGGTGCCGATCGTCGTGAACGGCCAGGAGGTCGGCAGCGCGCGCCTGACGCTGCCGGCCGGCTTGGACCCGTCCATCGCGGCCCTCCGGCAGTCATTGCTCACCACGCTGGCCGTCGGTGCCGCGCTGGCCGTGGCTCTCGCGGTGCTGGCCGCGGCGTTCGTCGCCCGCCGGCTGTCGCGCCCGGTGGTGGCACTGACGGCGGCGACGCGAGCGTTCGCCGACGGCGACCCCCAAGCGGGCGAGCTGGTGCGAGCGGGGCCGGGCGAGCTCGGTGAGCTGGCCGAGGCGTTCACGACCATGGCCAGCACGATCCGTCGGCAGGACGAGGTGCGCCGTGCCGTCGTCGCCGACGTCGCCCACGAGCTGCGCACGCCGGTGACGATCCTGCGCGGCCAGACGGAAGCCATCCTCGACGGCGTCAGCGAGCCCACCCCCGAGCGGCTGGTCTCGCTGCACGACGAGGTGCTGCGGTTGGAACGCCTCACCGACGACCTCGCCACGCTGTCGGCCGCCGACGCCGCCGCGCTGTCGCTGCACCGCGCCCCCGTCGACCTGGTCGGACTGGCCCGCCGCAGCGTCGACGCGCTCGCGCCCGTGCTGGACGACGCCGGGCTGTCCGCCCGGGTCGACGCCGACTGCCCCGTCGTCGTGGGGGGCGACGACACCCGGCTCGTCCAGGTGGTCACCAACCTGGTCAACAACGCGGCGAAGTTCACGCCATCCGGCGGCTCGGTGAGGCTCACCGTCCTCCGCGTCGACGACGACGCAGTCCTCACCGTCGCCGACACCGGCCCCGGCATCCCGGCCGACGAACTTCCCCACCTGTTCGAGCGGTTCTGGCGCGGCAGTGCGGCCCGCGTCCACCGCGGCACCGGTATCGGGCTCTCCGTCGTCCACGCGCTCGTCGTCGCGCACGGCGGGACCGTCACCGCCGACAGCCCCCCGAGCGGCGGGGCACGGTTCACGGTGCGGCTGCCGGCGCTCGACGAGTCCACCTGAGGACCTCCGACCCTGGCGCGACCACTCCGCACGCGGTGGCCTGTCGGAGAGGAGGCGCCGACGTGGACACCGTGCTCGTGGTCGAGGACGAACGAAAGATCCGCCAGTTGCTGCGCGCGTACCTGGAGCACGCAGGGCTGACCGTCCTCACCTCCGGCTCCGGCGCCGAAGGCATCCAGCTCGCTCACGACGCCGCCCCCGACCTGGTGCTGCTCGACCTTCGCTTGCCCGACGTCTCGGGAGAGGACGTCGCCCGCGAGCTCCGCGGCTGGTCGTCAGTGCCGATCCTGGTGCTCACGGCCAAGGCCGGGACCGAGGACCGGATCGCCTGCCTCGAGCTCGGTGTCGACGACTACGTCACCAAACCCTTCAGCCCCCGGGAGGTCGTGCTGCGTGTCCAGGCCATCCTGCGCCGTACTCGCGCCGGCGACGCCGCCGACGACCCGACCAGCAGCTACGGCGACGGCGAGCTCGTCGTCGACGAGCCGCACCGTCGGCTGCTCGTGCGAGGTGGGCCGGTTGACCTCACGACCACCGAGTGGAAGCTGCTGACCGCCTTGGCTGCCTCACCCGGTCGGGTGTTCTCGCGCTACGAGCTGATCAACCGCACCCGCGGCTACGAGTTCGACGGCTACGAGCGCACCGTCGACTCCCACGTGCGTGACCTGCGCGCCAAGATCGAGGCTGACCGCCACCATCCCCGCATCCTCGAGACGGTCATCGGAGCCGGCTACCGCCTCGGCCTGCCCCGCGACCGCGCCGCCGCGTCCTTCACGCCGGGACGCCAGCCAGGCGTCTGACGACCCGTAGCCCGTCGGCCGAGCCGGGCCAGTGCCGGGTCAGCGCTTCAGGGCCGGCTGCTCGCGTCACCGAGCGCAGGACGAGGGCCACGACCACGACGTCGTCGGCGTAGCCCACGACGGGGATGAAGTCGGGCACCAGGTCGATCGGCAGGGCGAGGTAGGCGAACAGGAGCACGAGCCTGACCCGGATGCCCAGCGGAAGCGCCCCGTCGGCGGCCAGCCTCCGAAGCAGCCGCAGGATGTCCGGGACCAGCCGCAGCGCCTCACGCAGGCTGACGTGGCGCTGCTCGCGGCGGGCGGCCAAGTACAGCAGCCCCACCAGCGCGACCCAGACCAGCGCGACGCCGGCCACGACGGCGCCGGCAGTGCCGACAGTGCCCCACACGTTCACCGGCGCAGCCACTGCGGCCGGTGGTCGCGCACCGACGCCCGGACCCGGGCGATGGCCGGCAGCACCGGCGGCCGCCGCAGCGGGCGACCGTCCAGGCCGTCCTCGAGCCACGCCATCACGAACGGTAGGGCCGCCAGGAGCAGCAGCGGGAGGAACAGCACCACCGCACTCTGGTCGATGTCGTTGTCGAACACCCCAGCCCCTTCGTCGATCCCGACGTCCAGTATGCGCCGCGACGTCGATGCCGGCGGCCGGCCAGCAGCGTGCCAGCTGGCTCCGTCCGCGCCGCGCACTCCGCCGGCCCCGCCGTCAACCTGCCGCACGACCAGCTGGACGCCCTCACCGAACGCCGAGATGCGCTGGAGGGGTTGGCCAGGCAATCGCGTGCCTCATATGCCGCCGCTACGAGCGGCAGGCCCTGGGCGTCCGCTCATCATGGTGCGTCCGTGCGCTCGCCAAGGCGCTGCCGGATCACGTGGACGGCGAACGCCCCTAAGGCCAGTGCGAGCACCAGCAGAGCTGCGCCACGGCCGAGCTTGGATTCCACCGTGGCGTATGAGGCGCCGGCGACGTAGCCGGCCACGACCACGGCCACACCCCACACCAGGCCGCCAGCGGCGTTGAAGGTCAGGAACCGCGGGTACGGCATTCGCGCGATCCCGGCCAGGGCGGGCATGACAGCGCGGAAGAAGGCGACCCAGCGCCCGAGGAACACCGCGGCACCTCCTCGGCGGGCGAGGAAGTCCCGGGCGCCATCCAGGCGTGCTCGCCGCTTGTCCAGCACCGACCAGGTCAGGATGCGGGGGCCGGCGTGCTTGCCGATCTCGTAGCCGACGCTGTCGCCAACGATGGCACAGGCGACGACGACGGCGATGACCGTAGGCAGCGGTGCGTGTCCCAGCTTGGCTGCGACCCCGCCGAGGATGGCTGCAGTCTCGCCGGGCAGAACGAAGCCGACGAAGAGTGCGTCCTCGGCGAACACGATGGCTCCGACGACCAGCAGAACCACCCAGGTGGGCGCGTCCAGGATGTGGTGGGCGATGGCGCCCATCAGCTCACCGGCGTCGGCTCGACGTCCCCGGCCGGGCGTGCCGCCACCGGCTCCTCGGCGAAAACCGCGCGTATTCCGGGCTGCCTGCGCAGCCACCCGGTGAGGCCGACGATGACCGGGCGCAGCAGCGCCCACCCCGCGATGGCGACCAGAGTCCCGACGGTCAGACCGGCCACCACGTCCCATGGGTAGTGCGCTGCGATGTAGACGCGACTGAAGGCCATCAGCAGCGCGGCGAACGCGGCGAGGAGTCCGAGGCGGCGGTGGGCCAGCAGTAGCCCGGCCGTGACGGCACCAGCCATGAAGGTGTGGTCGGAGGGGAAGGAGAAGTCGCTGGTGACGTCGGCCAGGCGCAGTAGGTGCGGGTGAGCCGCGTATGGTCGCTGCTCGTGGAACAGGTGGCCCACCGGCTGGTTCAGCGCCAGAGCTACCAGCGGCGCCAGGGCCGCCCACCCGGTCGCGGCCAGGTCGCGGGTGAGGCGGTTCCGGGCGACGACGAGCGCGGCGGCCAGCAGCACCAGGAACAGCACGATGCCGTATTTGGCGTAACCCATCACGGTCCCGTGGAGTGCCGGGGTGTGGCGGGCGAAGGCGTTGACGGCGAACATGACCTGGTCGTCGAGTCGGTGCAGGGCGTTCATGCGACGTCTCCTTCCTGACGCTGATCGGAACGGCCTCGCCACAGCTCACGGGCGACAGGGATGAGCGAGAGCACGACGATGCCCGCGATGATGGGCAGCAGGTATCGGTCGATGCTGGGCACGCTCGAGCCGAGCAGGTAGCCGGCCAGGGTTACGCCGACCGACCAGGCCAGTCCGCCGACGACCTGCCAGAGGGTGAACGTGCGCGCCGGGATGCCGATGGTGCCGACCAGCGGGTTCAGCACCGTGCGCACCAGTGGGATGAACCGCGCTAGGACGATGGCCTTGCCGTGGCCGTAGCGGCGCAGTGCCGCATCGGAGCGGGCGACGGCCGCCTGCAGTCGGGGGCGGTCCGGCCGATCCAGCAGCCGCGGTCCGACGACACGGCCGATGACGTAGCCGGTCTGCGCGCCGGCCAGGGCGCCGGCGACCGCGGCGACGAGGACCGCCGGCAACGGAAGGTGGAGGGCAGAGGTCGCGGCCGTGGCTGACAGCAGCCCTGCGGTGAACAGCAGGCTGTCACCGGGCAGGAAGAAGCCCACGAGCAGGCCCGTCTCGGCGAACAGCACCAGGAAGACCCCGACAACGCCCAGCGTGCTGAGCAGGCTGTGCGGGTCCAGCGGGTTCAGCGCTGGTACGGCGGCCAGCACTGCGGCGTGTGCCAACATCAGAGGCCCTTCGTGTGCCTTCGCCCCTGGTCGGGGCATCATGGTGGTGTACGACCACACCGGTCGTACTACGAGCACTGTAGTAGATGGTGGAGGGCTCGCATGCCGGTGCAAGGCACGCGCGGTCGCGGCGAGCTTGAGCGCGAGGTCCTCGCGTGCGTCGCCGCCGCTCACCATCCGGTCACCGCCAGCGACGTGCTCGCCGACCTAGGCCCGGGGTTGGCATACACCACGGTCATGACCACGCTGTCGCGCCTGGCGGCCAAGGGAGTCCTGCACCGCGAGCTCGACGGCCGGGCCTACCGGTACGCCGTAGCCGGTCAGCCCGACCAGGTCCCCGCCGCCATGACCGCCCACCGAATGCGCAAGTTGCTCGAAGGGCGAGCAGACCGCGCCGGCATCCTGACCCGCTTCGTCGAGGACCTCAACGCCGAGGACGCCGAGGTGCTGCGCGGGCTGCTGAGCGACGGCCCCGAGAGCGGCGGCCAGTAGCGATGACGGCGCTGCTGCTCGTCTGCGTCCCGCTCGTGGCCAGCCACGTGCTCGGCCGAGTCGGCCCTGGGGCCGGCCAGGGTCTGCCGCCGTCGACCGCCGTACCGCTGCTCACCGTCGCCGCGGTGCTCACCGCGCTGGCCACCGGCTTCGTCCTGAGCATCACAGCCTTCACTGCCGCGGCCCGCCTGCCCGCGGTCGCTACTCTGGGCCACTGGTCCACCAGCGCGCTGACCGCGCACGACAACGTCCCCCTCGCCGTCGGTCTGGCCGCGACCGTCGTCGTCGCCGTCCTCCTGGTGCTCGCCGGCACCTACGCCACCAACGCGCTGCTGGACCTGGTCACCGCCGACGCCACCTGCCGGCGCCTCGGGCCCAGCGCCGACAACCTCGTCGTCCTGCACGACCAGCGCCCCGATGCCTACGTCGTGCCCGGACTGCAGGGCAGGGTCGTGGTCTCGACGGCCATGCTGCAGGCCCTGCCCGCGGACGAGCGCCGCGCCCTGCTCGCCCACGAGCACGCCCACCTACGGCACCGGCACCACCTCTACATCCAGCTCAGCGAACTGGCGGGCCGAGCCGACCCGCTGCTGCGCCCCCTCGTCACCGCGGTGCGCACCGGCGTCGAGAGGTGGGCCGACGAGGACGCCGCCGCCGCCGCAGGTGACCGGCGCACCACCGCTCGAGCGATCGCCCGAGCGGCTCTGGCCCAGCACGCCGAGCGTGACCAGGTGCGCGTCCACCGCCTCGCGCTGGCGGCCACCGCTGCCCCGACCGTGCAGCGCACCCAGGCCCTGCTGGCTCCGCCCGTGACCCGCCGTACGGGCCCGACGGCCGCGCTCGTCGCCTTGCTGTCGGTCGGGCCGCTCGCAGCCGTCACCTCAGCCCTGCTCACCGAGCACTACTTCGAACTCGCCCAAGCGGCCCTGCTGGCTCGGACCTGACCGGCCCTGAGCAGGACCGCGGTCGAGCGACCCGGTGCCGACGATCAGCGCAGCACCGTGAGCGGCAGCAGCCGGCGCGGTCCTGGTTCTCGCCCGCGATCGAGCACCGAGTGCTGCACGCAGGCCGGTAGGAGAACAGCGCATCGGCCTGACGGAAGTAGGTACTACGACTCCAGTGGCCGACCGTCAGGACGTTCACTTGGCCCGCTGCCAGCGTCGGCGAGCCCAACTGCCCGCTTCTAAAGTCGACACCCAGCCAGATCAGCCACCACACTGCGCTGCACCCACCCGGGCTCTCTTCCACAGCTGCCACCCCTGCTTCACCGCTCTCACATGTGCCCATCGGCATGACCCGAGCACGGACATCGATCAACATGTGGGCCGCTGAGTACCCGGACCGAGGGCGCGTTTGACCCAGCGATAGAGCTCCTCAGCAGCGGCTCAGAAAGGGCCGTTACGGTCGGTCGATCCCCTTGGTCGAGTGGTCGGAGGTCTGTCGGTGCCAACGTCTCGTCGTGGCTTCCTGGTCGGCGCTGCTGTCGCGGGTCTGGGAGCCGAGGCGCTGGCGGCGTGCACCGACGCCTCCGCACCGCCCGAGCGGTCCGTGGCCGCGCCGACCGAGTCCGGCGCGGCCACGGCACCGTCGTCCGCCACACCCACGGCCACCGGGACGCCGACCTCCACGGCCACGGCCGTCGACCACTCCGACCTCGTGCACGGTCGACGCACGACCACTGCCGTGGCCCTGACGTTCCACGGCGCCGGTGACCCGCAGCTGCCCCGGCAGGTGCTCGCCGAGGCCAGGTCGGCCGGGGCCCACCTCACCGTGCTCGCCGTGGGCTCGTGGCTCTACGCCAACCCCTCGCTCGCGAAGGCGATCCTGGACGGCGGTCACGAGCTCGGCAACCACACGTGGGCCCACCTGCCGATGCGCCGGCTGTCGGCGGCCAAGGTGCGGAGCGAGGTGGCGCGCGGGGCCGACGTCCTGCACCGGCTCACCGGCTCGCGTGGCAGGTGGTTCCGCCCGAGCGGGACGCCGAGCAGCACCCCCACGATCCGCGCAGCGGCCCTAGCGGCAGGCTACGAGCGCTGCCTCGCCTACGACGTCGACCCGCGCGACTACCAGGACCCGGGCAGCGCGGTCGTGGTGTCGAGGCTGGAGCAGGACGTGCGTGCGGGTTCGATCGTCAGCCTGCACCTCGGGCATGCCGGCACCGTGGCCGCGCTGCCGAAGGTCTTCGACGTTCTCCACCGCAAGCAATTGCGCGCGGTGACCGTGTCGGATCTGGTGGGTGCATGACGATGCGTCGCCGCCTTCCCGTGCTCACCGCTGCCCTGGTCGCTGTCGCGGCCCTCGCGGCCTGCTCCGGCGCCAGCCCCGCCAGCTCCGCGGCTACGTCGAGCGCGACGTCGAGCGCCACCTCGACCAGCCCGTCGCCGTCCGCGAGCGCGACGTCGACCGCCACCGCCTCCGGCGTCCACGTCTACGCCCACACGGGCAAGGACCAGCTGACCGGTGCGGCCGTGGGCGCCAAGCCGCAGGTCTACGTGCCCGACACGCTGTCGAACCGCGTCGACGTGATCGACCCGGCCACCTATCGGGTGATCCGCAGCTTCCCGGTGGGCCGCGAGCCACAGCACGTGGTGCCGTCGTGGGACCTCAAGACGCTCTGGGTCAACGACGACAAGGGCAACGACCTGGTGCCGATCGACGCCCGCACCGGGAAGGTGGGGCGCCCGGTGCCGGTCGCCGACCCGTACAACCTGTACTTCACGCCCGACGGCAAGCACGCCTTGGTGATGGCCGAGAGACTGCGCCGGATCGACGTCCGCGATCCGCACACGATGAAGCTGCTGCGGTCGGTGCCGGTGCCGTGCTACGGCGTCAACCACGCCGACTACACCGCCGACGGGTCGGTGATGGTCGCCAGCTGCGAGTTCAGCGGCAAGCTGCTCGTGATCCCGACGTCGTTCACGAAGGTGGCGCGGGTCATCGACCTGAACTCGGTGAAGACCCGGGGCTCCACCGACCCGAAGGCGGCCAAGCGGATGGGCGGCCCCATGGCCGGAATCCGTCCCGGTGCGTCGTCCATGCCGCAGGACGTCCGGCTTACCGACGACGGCAGCACCTTCCTGGTGGCTGACATGATGCGCAACGGTGTCTGGCGACTCGACGCTAGGACGCTGAGCATCAAGAACTTCCTGCTCACGGGCAAGGGCGCCCACGGCATCTACCCGAGCCGTGACGCGACGCGGATCTTCGTCAGCAACCGTGACGCCGGGTCGATCAGCGTGCTCGACGCGGTCGGGGGGCACGTGCTGAAGACCTGGCCGCTGTCGAAGGGCGCCTCGCCCGACATGGGTGGCGTGACCGCCGACGGAACCCAGCTCTGGCTCGCCGGCCGCTACGACTCCGAGGTGTACGTCATTGACACCACCAGCGGGCGGCTGCTGCACCGGATCAAGGTCGGCAACGGCCCGCACGGGCTCGCGGTCTGGCCGCAGCCCGGCCGCTACTCCTTGGGGCACACCGGCAACATGCGCTGACCGGCGTACAGCGGTCACCGTCTGGTGAAGACGTCGGGACACACAGCCCCTGCAGAGGCCGACCCTACGAACCATTCCCGACCCAGCACCCACAGCTGCAGCGGGCGCGGGAGGCGCAGGAGCAGCCGCAAGGTACGTGGACCGGCGTCTGAGGTCGCCTGACTGGTGTGGGCGGCAAGGGCCGACAGCTTGGCGTCCAGTTCCGAGCGTACATCGACCTGGTGGGTGATGAGGCCGCTCGGCGTGAACCCCCGCCTCAGGCGCTGCACGTCATGCACATCCAGAATGCCGGGCGCGACGGCGAGGAGCCGGGTGACCCGTTCGATGATCTCGCGCGGGATTGTGGCCTGTAGCACCGCAGGGATCCCTGCCTGCGCCGCGGCGAAGGCGCCCACCCGGTGTACGGCGACGTGGTCCGGGTGGCCGTACCCACCAGCCGGGTCGTACGTCGTCAGCACCGCCGGCCGTTCTCGACGGAGCACGTCCACCAAGCCCTCGGAAGCCGCGGCGAACGGCATTCGGCTGAACGCTCCGGCCCGTACCGGCTCACTCGTCCCCCACCCTGAGTCCGGTAGGCCCAACCGTACGACGCCCGCCACGCCTAGGGCGCCGGCGGCTCTATCGAGCTCAGCGGTGCGCACCGACCCCAGTCCGACTGATGAGGTCGCGGCCGCGGCAAGTCCGCGCTCGCCGTCGGTCGCGACGACCAGCACCACCCGGTGTCCGAGGCGCGACGCCTTGGCCAGGGTTCCGCCCGTCAGCAGGGCCTCGTCATCAGGATGGGCGTGGAAGGCGACGATCGTGACCACGCGAACGACGGTAGTCGCTACCAGCCGGGCGACCGACCGTGCTCTCAGTGATCCCACAGGCGCGAGCCCGCAGGATGCTCGTGTGCCCTCGTCACCCAAGCCTGCGCCGGCCAGCGTTACCCCCCTGACGCGCAGCCTGGCCGGTTGGGTGACGGGGGCCGTTCTCACCGCTGCGACGGTGACCGCGCTGGCCCTTGTGCCTCGCTCCGCCGGAAGCTCCTGGGCGCAAGTGGTTTCGGCTGCTCGCGCTGTCGACCCGCAGTGGATGGCTGCCCTGACCGTCGTGTGGGTCGCCGGCCTGGCTGCCCACAGCATGGTGCTGACCTCAAGCCTGCCGGGCCTGTCCGCGCGCAGGGCGATGAGCCTGAACCTCGCCGGAAGCGCGGTGGCGAATGCCCTTCCCCTCGGTGGGGCTCTGAGCATGGGTCTGACATCCTCGATGGTGCGATCGTGGGGCTTCGCTCCGCTGAGCACCGCCACCTTCTTCACGGTGAGCAACGCGTGGAACCTGCTCGGGCGACTGATGGCAGGTGCCTTGGCGATGGTCTGGATCGTGTGGACCATCCCCACAGCGTCCGCGCTGGTGGGCGCCGGCCTGGCGACCGCGGCGTGCGCCGTTCTACTCGTGGCGGCAGCCCTCACTTTGGCCAGCGCCCGCGGAGCGGCACGCATCGGTGCGGCGGCCGGGGCATTGGTGGCGGCGTTCCAGCGCACCCGCCGTCGCCGACAGAGCGTGAGTCCCTTACGCGTCCAGTGCGACCTCCGCCGGTCGACAGCGCTGGCGCTGCTGCGGGCGCGACGCGACGTGCTGCACCTGGTGCGCGCCTCCTGGCACCGACTGAGTATCGGCATGGTGGGATACCTGGCCTTGCTCGCCCTGCTCCTCCTGCTGTGTCTGCGGACGTTCGGTGACACCTCTTCGCTCGCACTGGCCGCCGCCGCGGTCGGGGTGGAACGACTCGTGACCGCGGTACCCATAACTCCGGGCGGCGCGGGCGTGGGCGAGATCGCTCTGATCGGGTGCCTGACCGCGGGCGGCGTCGACCCGATCGTGGCGGTCTCCGTGGCGCTCACCTACCGGGCGTTCACCTTCTTCCTGGAGATCCCCGTCGGGCTCGCCGTAGCCGGGGTCTGGGGGCTGACGACGCGGCGGCGCCTGTCTCTGCGCCACGCCCTGTCTGCGCCGGCGCAGTGAGCCTTCGCGTCCTGCACGTCTCCGACGTGTACTTGCCTCGCCTCGGT
The DNA here is from genome assembly GCA_036261595.1 of Marmoricola sp. Taxonomy (GTDB): domain Bacteria; phylum Actinomycetota; class Actinomycetes; order Propionibacteriales; family Nocardioidaceae; genus Marmoricola. Next base: position 36,441 of record DATAKN010000178.1, on the reverse strand, counting down.
GGGCTGGAGATGCAGGTACATGACCTGACGCTGCAGCAAGCTCGAGCGGGTCACGACGTCCGGTTGGTCACAGCGACGAGCGAGCTGACCGGGCGGATATCGCAATGGGCCGCCGACGTGGGACCGCCAGGGGTCGACGTCCTGCGGACCGGCCGGGCGGTGGGGGTGTCGTGGCACGAGGTGCTGGAGCACCGCCCCGACGTCGTGCACTGCCACGTCTCGGTGGTCTCACCGATGGCCTGGTCCGCCGCCCGCGCGGCAACACGGGCGGGGCTGCCTGTGGTCGTGACCATGCACTCGATGCTGTCGCCGTCTGGTGCCGTAGCCACCTTGTGGCGGTACATCGCCTCGGCCGTTGGCGAGGTGACGTGGACCGCAGTGAGCCACGTAGCTGCCTCGAGCCTCTCGCAGGTCATCCAGGCGCCCGTGGCGGTGCTGCCCAACGGCATCGACCCGGGACAGTGGACCCACGCGACCCCGGCAGGGCAATCGATCCCGACGATCGTGGCTGTGATGCGACTGGCGCGGCGCAAGCGGGCCGTCGAGCTCATCGACGTGCTAGCGGCCCTTCGTGACCGCACTCCGGGCGTCCCATGGCGAGCCGTGATCGCGGGGGACGGTCCGGGGTCCGGGGCGGTCCGGCGGGCTGTCCGTCGACACGATCTGCAGGAACGCACTTCTTTGGTGGGCCGTCTGACACGACCGGAGGTCGCGCGGTTGCTTGCCGCCAGCGACGTCTTCGTCGCACCGGCGCACCTGGAGTCGTTCGGGATCGCCGCGTTGGAGGCACGGTGCGCAGGACTCCCGGTCGTCGCCATGCGGCATGGAGGTGTCGCCGAGTTCGTATCTGACGGCCGCGATGGGTACCTGGTCGGCAGCGACGAGGAGCTCACCGCACGCCTCGCCGAGCTGGTCCGAGATCTTCCCGCCCTGCGCCAGATGGGTGTCGAGCTACGCAGGCGACCGGTCCCGTTGGCGTGGCCGCTGGTGGTCCGGAACTGCGACCGGGTGTACGCCGAGGCCGGGGCAGGGCCGGCACCCAAGGCGCGTGAGTCCGCGGCTGGTGACCACCTGGCATTCTCGATGCTGTGAGCGCGCAGCCAGCACCACAGCCGCGGCGGTTTCGACTGGTCGCCGGCGTGCGCGGCCGGTCGGTACTCGCCAGTGTCGTCGTCGTCACGTTCGCACTGGCAGTCGGCACCGCCGTCTTCGTGACCCAGCTGCAGCACGCGTTGCTCGCTGGCGTGGAGGAGAACGCGACCAGCCAGGCGGTGCATGTCGCCCAGCAGGTTCACCTCGACGGCGTGTCAGGTATCGAAGAGGACTTGTCTGCCTCTGCCCGCGACGGCCAGCTGGTCCAGGTCATCGACGACACGGGGACCGTGGTGGCTGCTTCCACTATCCGTGCGAGCAAGCAACCGATCTCACGCCGCCGCCCCCCAGGCGGCCAGGTGATCGTCGAGTCGGCCGGCCGCCAGCCGCTGGTGGACGACGACAGCGACTATCTCGTCGCCGTGACCTCGACCTCCTGGTCCGACGAGTCGTATCGAGTCGTGGTCGCCGCCCCCATCGGGGCCCAGCAAGAGTCCGTGCGCACCGCCCTGTCCCTGCTGCTGATTGGGCTGCCGCTGTTGGTGCTGCTGGTGGGGGTGGCCACGTGGTTGCTGGTCGGGCGCGCGCTGTCTCCGGTGGAGCGGATGCGGGCCCGAGTCGCGGCCATCGGCGGTGCTCGAGTGCGAGAGCGCCTGGACGTGCCGACCACCGGTGACGAGATCGCCCGCCTCGCCATGACGCTGAACGAGATGCTGGCGCGGCTCGATCACGCCGGCCAGGCACAGCGCCAGTTCGTCGCCGACGCCGGCCACGAGCTCCGCAGTCCGCTGGCCACGCTCAACGCCGCTGTCGAGGTCGCGCGGCGCGAGTCCGACGCGCACGCGTGGGCTGAGCTGTCCAACGTCATGCAGGCCGAGCTGGGCAGGCTCGGTCGCCTGGTGGACGACCTGTTGCTCCTGGCCACGGTCGACGAGCGCGGCCTGAAGATCAGGCACCGTGACGTCGACCTGGACGACCTCGTCGATGAGCAGCGGCGCCGGCTGCGGACCCATCCGCTGCTCACCGTGCAGGTGGCCGCAGAGCCGACGAGGGTACGCGGCGACCGGACACGTCTGGCGCAGCTGCTGTCCAACCTGGTCGACAACGCGGCCCGTCACGCGCGCTCGCTCGTTCGGATCTCCGTACGGAACGACGGCGACGACGCCATGCTCATCGTCGAGGACGACGGTCCGGGTGTCCCCGCGCCGCAACGCCGGCAGGTGTTCGAGCGGTTCGTCCGGCTGGATGACAGCCGCGGTCGACGCAGCGGTGGCAGCGGGCTGGGGCTGGCCATCGTCGCCGAGATCGTCCGGGCCCACGAGGGCTCGGTCAGCATCGGTGACCGCCCCGGGGGTGGCTGCCGCGTGCAAGTGCGCCTGCCTGTCTCGACTGGTGACCCGCCGAGAGCACCCGAGCGCCGCAGTCAGCCACCGTCGTCGGCGAGCCGGTAGCCAGCCCCTCTGACGGTTTGGATGGCCTGGCGACCGAACGGGACGTCGATCTTACGGCGCAGGTAGCTGATGTACACCTCGACGACGTTGGCGTCACCGTCGTAGGCCGGGTCCCACACCGAGTCCAGGATCTGGCTCTTGCTGACGACGGCACCTTTGTGCCGCAACAGGAAATGGAGTAGGTCGAACTCGCGCGGCGTCAGCTCGAGGTCCTGGTCGCCGCGGCGCGCCCGCCGTCGGTGGGGGTCGAGCGTGAGGTCTCCCGCCTCGAGGACCACCGGACGTTCAGGCGCGCCGCGCCGGATCAGTGCCCGCAGCCGGGCGACGAGCACGATGAAGCTGAACGGCTTGGTGAGGTAGTCATCGGCCCCGAGCTCGAAGGCATCGGTCTGGTCGTACTCGCCGTCCTTGGCGGTCAGCATGAGCACCGGCGTCCAGTCCTTGTCGGCGCGGATCTGCTTGAGCACGTCGTACCCGTTGACCTGCGGGAGCATGATGTCGAGCACGATGACGTCGTAGTCGCTCTCGTGGGCCGTCCACGCTGCCTCGCGGCCGTCGTGCACGACGTCGACGACGAAGCCCTCGGCGCGCAGGCCACGCTGGATCGTGGTGGCCAAGGCGACCTCGTCCTCGGCCAGCAGTACGCGCATGTGCGTCTCCTCACCCCGTCCGTCACCGCACACGACCGGTGCCCCACTCACGGTAGGGCACCGGCGTCCGGGCACTGGCCTGGTCGGCTGCTACAGGTCTCGCAGGTCGCTGGCCGTGACCCTTCCCGACCATCGGGCCGAAGCCACGGCCGCGGCCGCCGCCGACCCGATCACGGCCGAAAGGGAGACCAGGATGAAGACCACAGGCACTGCCGGATGCTCCGGGGGCGGGTCGAAGATGCCGTTGAGCACCTTGACGAGCAGGTAGGCGACGAGCAGACCAGTGGCCACACCGCCGACCACCCCGGCGGAGACAACCCACCGGGCCTCGGTCCACAGGAAGGACGCTCGCTGGCGGACGCTGGCGCCCAGCACCGCGAGCGCCGCGACCGAGCGACGGCGTTGTGCGGCGCCGACGACCAGTACTAGGCAGGCACTGGCCAGAGCTAGCAGGACGCCGAACCCCAGGACCAGCTTGGACAGGCCAGCGAGACTGCCTGCTGCCAGCCCGGACGCCGAGGGCACCGCCACCTTGGGTGCGGTGATGTCGTTGACCAGTGCATCCGCCGGCGCATGAATCTTCGCAGCGACTTGGCGGGGGTGGTCGGTGCGCACCAGCAGCGTCTGGACCGCGTGAACGCCCGTTGCTGTGGCCAGATAGTCGCGGTTGGCGACGACGAAGCTGTCGCGCGGTGCCGTCGCAAACTCGGTGACGACCCCGACGACGTGGAAGTTCACCGGGACGTACGTGCCCGAGGCGTTGCGCAGGCGCAAGCGCACCTGGTCGCCTTGGTGCAGCTGGTAGTCGTGCAGGGTCTCCTGGGAGAGCAGTGCCCCGTCGGGTGTGCTGGCCAGCGCCGCGAGCTCGGCCTGCACCGATGACCCGGGCGTGAACGCGTCCTGCAGTGGTGCGGCGCGTCCGACCGTCCGGGCGTCGACGCCGTAGAGGTCCTGCAGGTCGGGCCCGACGTAGGCGAGCCGGTGCGACACCTGCTCCACGGCGCGTGCGCCCGGAACCTTGGCGATCGCCGGATCGAGGCCCTTGGTGCTGTCCGCCGCGGTGGTCACGGCCACGTCCGAGCCGACGGTGAGCGCGACGTCCACTCGAGCCTGCTGGTCGTAGCTGGTGGTGAAGACGGCCGTCGAGATGGTCACTGCGATCGCGACCGCGAGGCCGGTGGCGCCGCGAGCGATGAGGTGACGGCGGCGATGCACGACCTCGCCGCGCAGGTCGGTCATGCGCCCCGCTGGGTCGGCGGACGGACGACGACGCCGCCACCGCAGTGCGAGCTGGGTCAGTCTCCAGACCAGCAGCGCCAGTCCCGGCCACGCCAGCGCCGGAGCCACGAGGGCCGCGTAGTTGACACTGGCCACCGGCACACCTTCGGGCACGACGACCACCTGGTAGCCGGCCCGGGATGTCAGCCAGAACGCGATCGCCGCGGCCGCCAGCAGGATGACGTCGAGCCACAACCGCAGCGGCAACGGGGTCACCACCGCGCTCGGTGCCTCGCTCTGTCCGCGCACGGAGAGGGCGCGACCGCTCAGCAGCCGCAGCACCGGGTACAGCTCCACCGCAGCCGCGAGGAGCATCCCGGCCGCAGCGGACGCGACGAGCCAGCCAGCGGATGGCGCGTGGCCGGCACCCAGGGCAAGGCGCGTCGCGAGCGAGGCGCCGAGCAGGCCGATCGCGGCGCCCAACAAGCCGTCGATGACCGCAGTGGCGCCCAGCAGCACGCCTGCCTGCCGCGGCGTCACGCCGCGCAGGCGCAACAGGCCGAGGTCGCGGCGCTGACGGTCGTTGCGCAATGAGATGACCAGGGCGGTCACCACCGCCGCCAGCGCGAGGCCGGGCGCACCCAGGAGCAGCACGAGCAGCTTGGCGAAGATGGCGTCCTCGCGCGCCGAGCTCAGCGTGGCCTGCAGGTTGTCGCCGACGAGCGCGGAGCCGCTGACTGCAGTGATCAGGTGGTTGGCCCTCGCCCGCACCTCGTCGGCGGCTTTGGCGGGGTCGGACGGCAGGCTGGAGTGGTCGAGCCGTACGTGCACCTGGTGCACCACGGACGACGCCGGCACCAGCTGGGCGAAGGTGGTCGGCGAGACGATCAGTACGTTGTCGGGCGGCGGTGCAGGGTTCGAGCCGGGCGCGGCACCGACGTCCTGGAAGAAGGAGTCGGCGTTCGGCAGGTCGACGACGCCGGTGACCGTGACGGCGTGCGGGCTGCCCGTGACGTTGACCTGGGTGCCCGGGCCGGCTGCCAGGTTCGCGGCGGTCTGCTGCTGCAGCAGCGTTCCCTGCGCGCTGCCGACCAGGGGCCGCAGCTCACTCGGCGCGAAGGTGGAGTAGTCGGCGGGGATCGCTACGACGTAGCCGGTGCCTGTCGTGCGGGTGCCCGCGGTGGTCGTGGACCTGAATCCCGCGACCTTGGCGTAGTCGACGGTGCGAGCGCCGGTGACCCCATGCACGGCTTGCACGGCGTGCAGCACGGCTGCCGGGTCGCCGCCGACGCCGACCTGCACCTGCCAGTCGACAGGCACTCGGGCCGCGGCCTGGGCGGTGAGCCGAGAGCCGGTCTGCGCTACGAAGCTCCCGAGTGAGGCGAGGAAGGCCACGGTGAGCGCGATGGCCAGCGCCGCCCCTAGCGTGTCGAGGGGGCGGCGCAACACAGCGGCGCTGACGTACCGGCGGTTCATGAGGTGATCTCCGAGGTGATGGTGATGCGGCGAGGGAACCGGTCGGCGACGTGCTCGTCGTGCGTAGCCACGACGAGCGTCATTCCCGTCCGTGCGGCGTGAGCGCAGAGCAGGTCGACGACCATTGAGCCGGTGGCCTGGTCGAGGGCGCCCGTGGGCTCGTCGGCGAGCAGCAGCGCCGGCTCGACCGCAAGCGCCCGAGCTAGCGCCACCCGCTGCTGCATGCCACCCGACAGCTCGGACGGCAGGCTGTCTTCGCAGCCGGCGAGGCCCGCGAGGGCCAGGTACCTCTCGGCCTGCTGGTCGGCGTAGGCAGGATCCGCACCACGGATCCGCAGTCCGGCGGACGCGTTCTGCCGGGCGGTCAGCTCGGGGACGAGCGATGGGGCCTGCGGCAGGTACACGACGCTCAGCGGGTCGGCGTCGTGCTCGACGCGGCCGGCGTCCGGCCTGAGGAGTCCGGCGAGGACCAGCAGGAGGGTAGTCTTGCCCGAGCCGGACCGACCCAAGAGCGCAGCCTGGTCGCCCGCCTCGAGTTTCACGTCCACCCCTCGCAGGACGGTTCGCGAGCCGTAGGCGACCTCCAGCGCGACGGCGCTGAGCATCAGGCCACCTTCCCGTCGACGAGCTGCACGACGCGGTCGGCGGATGCGGCCACGACTGGTGAGTGCGTCACGATCACCGTCGCGGCGTGGGCTGGCCGCCAGTCGTGCAGCAGCTCCAGCACCGTCTGCTCCTCGGTGCTGCTGACCTCCGCGGTGGGCTCGTCGGCGAGCAGCACCAACGGTGCGCCGGCCAGCGCGACGGCGAGGCCGGCACGAGCGGTCTCGCCGCCCGACAACGTCGCAGGTCGGGAGTCGCGCACCGCGCTCAGCCCGAGCGCGGTGATGAGCTCAGCGGGCTCTGGGCCGGCGGTGTGGCGCAGAGAGGCGGCGAACCGGACGTTCTCGAGCACCGTGAGGTGCCCGAACAGGCCACTGGCCTGAGTGAGAACGCCGATGCTCGAGGCGCGAAGCGCCGCCGAGGCCGCGACACCGAGGTGACTGAGCCGACGCCCACCGATGCGCACCACGCCGCCATCCGGGTCGTCGAGCCCGGCGAGCAGACCCAGCAGCGTGCTCTTGCCCGAGCCGGACGGTCCGGTGACGGCGACCGTCTCACCGGCGGCGCACGACAAGCTCACATCACGCAGTGCCGCCACCTCGAACTCGCCCTGGCGGTAGAACCGGTGCAGCCCCTCGGCTTCGAGGGGGATGTTCGCCTGGCCGATCATGAGGCGCGCAGGCTCTGCACCATCGTGCGGTAGGCGTCGACGTTGTCAGCACCGACCGGCCCGAAGAGCTCGACGATCACCTCATGACCACCGCTGACCAGCTCGTACCGCTCGACCTCGTCGCGGTACTGCCGGCCCGTCACCTGGTCGGGCGCGGAGTTGCGGCGGTATACGATCCGTACCCCCTTACCGAACGGGACGCTCACGTCCGACACCCCCCGCAGCTCGAACGCGGCCTGCGAGCGCTGCAGCGCAGGCACATCCGTGGACTTCGCCGAGCCGGACGTGGGTGGCGTGGTCGCCGTTCCGGGCTGGACGAACACCCCGTTGAGCTTGTCGGTGAACGTGACGCTGGGGCCCTTGGTCTGCTCGAGCCAGCCCTCGGGGTGCGTGAACGTGTAGTGGCCGCCTGCGTTCGTGTAGGGCACGAACGCGATGTTGTCGGGGATGTCGCCTGGTGGGTTGCTCTCGGCCGGTACCGGGGTCTGGGCGCCCGGCGACGCCGGGGAGCCGCCTACGGCGGTGGTTCCCTGGCCACTGGCCGACGAGGACGCGGCAGAGGTGGTCGATGACGTGCCGCTCGCCGTCGGCGCCCCACCTCCGCAGGCCGCAGCCAGCAGGAGGGGCGTCAAGGTCGCAGCCGTGAGCGCGACGCGCTTGGATGTGAGTCTCATGGCTCGACGCTAGGCAGACCGGTGCTAGCGGACAGTTCGCTGTGCACCAAGGCGGCGTTAACCTTCGCTCGCCTACGCTCGAGCACGTGCCAGAGCCGCGAGGACGCCGGGCCCGCGGGCTGCGCGGCCAGATCAGCTCGGCCATCGCCGTCGTCGCGGTGCTGTCGGTGCTGGCTTTCGGGGTGCCGCTCGCCGTCCTGGCCGGGCGTCTCATCGATAGCCGCGCTCTGACGGCGTTGCAGCGCGACGCCACCCGTGCCGTCGCGCTGGTGCCTGACAACGTCATCGAGGCCGGGACGCCGCTAAACGTGCCGCGGGTCGTCGGCAGCAGCAGCATCGGTGTCTACGACTCGGGGGGTCATCGAGTCGCCGGCGATGGCCCGACGCGCTCGGGCCTCGCCGTGGCCGCAGCCAGCGGCTCGGAGCAGGACGGTCAGGAGGCTGGCTCGCTCACCGTGGTGGTCCCCGTGCTCTCGGACACCCGCGTCGCGGGATCGGTGCGGGCCGCCACGCCGTTGTCGGCGCTGCGTGCGCAGATCGCCGCGGCCTGGGGCCTGCTGGCGGCCCTGGCGGGAGTGGTCGCTGCCCTGGCGACCGTGCAGGCCAGGCGGTCAGCGCGCCGGATCTCGGCACCGTTCGAGCAGCTGACGGTCGCCGCTCGCGGCCTCGGCGAGGGCCGGTACGACGTCCGTCTACCACACTGGGGTATCGCCGAGGCCGACGCGGCCGCCACGGCCCTGGCCGACAGCGGAGCGGCCGTCCACGAGCTGCTGAGGCACGAACGCGACTTCGTACGCCATGCCTCGCACCAGCTGCGCACCCCGTTGTCGGCGCTGCTCGTGCACCTGGGGCAGAGCCCGGCGGACCTCGAGGCCGCCACCAAGGACGCCCACCACCTGCAGCGCACCATCGACGACCTCGTCGCACTCCGTGCGCTGACAGGCGTCGAGGGGTGTGATCCGGTCGCCGTCGCTCAGCTCGCCGCCGCGCGCTGGTCGACGCAGGAGCGTCCCGTCGTGCTGCGGGCCGAATCCCTGGGCGAGGTCGCCTTACCGGCTGCTGCGCTGCGGCAGAGCCTGGACGTGCTGCTCGACAACGCGATGCGGCACGGTCGCGGTGAGGTCGTCATCACCGTGGAGCCGTTGGGATCCAGTGTCGTGGTCGAGGTCGCCGACCACGGTCAGGGCTTCGACCGCTCCGCGCGGCAGGGCACCGGCATGGAGCTGGTGTCTGGGATCATGGAGCGCGCGGGCGGGTCGTTGTTGGTCCGTCATCGTGGACGCCGGCCCCGTGTGGCCCTCATCCTGCCGACGGCTCAGCGGGGCCAGTCTCGAAGCGGTAGCCGAAGCCGCGAAGGGTCGTGATGCGGTCCCAGGGCTCTCCCAGGTCGGCGAGCTTGCGACGAAGGTTGGCGATGTGAACGTCGAGGGTCTTGGTCGAGCCGTGCCACGCCTCGTCCCATACCTGGTCCATGATCTCCTCTCGGCGCACCGCCGTACCGGCCCGCTGCACGAGGTAGGTCAGCAGCTCGTGCTCCTTCGGCCGCAGGTCGAGCAGCTGGCCGCTCACCCAGGCTCGCCGCGAGCGCAGGTCCAGCTGGACGGCTCCGCAGCGTACGTCGGGCAGGTCAGCGTTGTCGGCGCGGCGCAGGTGCGCCCGCAGCCGCGAGATCAGCTCCGCCGGACGGAACGGCTTGCTCACGAAGTCGTCGGCGCCGCCGTCGAGCGCCTGCACCGCCGCAGTCTCGTCGCTGCGCGCGGTGACGACGACAAGCACCACCTCCGGTAGCTGTGCGCGCAGCTGGGCGCACAGCTCGAGGCCGTCGGCATCCGGCAGCCCGAGGTCCAGCAGCACCAGGTCGTGCTGCTGGGTCGCCATCAGGGCGCGGGCGCGAGCGGCGTCCTTGGCCCACTGAACGGTGTACGAAGCGCCAGCGAGCAGGCCCACCATTGCTGCACCGAGGTCGGGGTCGTCCTCCACGAGCAGCAGGCGTGAGCCGTCTGCCGGCTGCTCCCTCGGTGGCTGCTCGCCCACCGCCTGCTCGCTCACCGCCTGCTCGCTCACCGCGGGGCCGGCGCTGAGGGATGCCGCCGCACAGGCACCGGGACGTCCCGACCACGCGTGATCACCCAGGCGCACGCACACGCCACGACGACCAGGGCCGCGAGGTAGCTGCGTGTGCCGACCTCGATGACGGAGTCCTGCCAGCTGGGTGCCCCGGTGGCCGTCGCCAGCACCAGGAGCGACGCAGACCCCCACCACACGGGGAGCCGACTGCGGCCTGCGAGGACCTTGGCTGCCCTGGACGTCAACGGCCTGGAGATCCGACCCAACGTGATGCCGCTCACTACCTGCGTCCACGCCAGCGAGACGACCAGGGCGGCGACCACGTCGCTCGGCCGGTGCCACCCGAGTGTGATCGTCGCGGTGGCGACCAGCACGGTCCACGCCGTCAACGGGCCTATCAGGTGTTGCCGCCAGCTCACCGGCGCCGCGTGCAGCGCCGCGAGCGACACGGCAGCCGCCAACGTCGTGTGCCCGCTGGGAAAGGAGCCACCGCCCAGGACCCACCCGGTGGCCGTCGCGTGCGGTAGCACCGCTTTCATCGCCTCGGTGCTCACCAGTGCTGCCCCGACCGCGGCGAACGGCACCGCGGACCGCCATCTTCGGGTCAGCACCAGCAGAACCACGAACGCCGCTGCGGCGGCAGCCACGATCTCGACGCTGGCCAGTACGGCGGCGTCCACCTGGTGCAAAGATGCCCCGGCGTCGTGCCGGCCCCGGTAGGCGGCGAGGTCGTGCGCGCGACCCGACGGGGTCGCTCTCGTAGCGATCCACAGTGCCGCGAGCACGACACCGTAGCCGAGCAAGTGCGTAGTGGCCGAACGGATCTGAGACATCACCACGGTGCGGTTCATGTGAGATACAGCCCCCATGCCATCAGGGCGCACCACACCAGCGCGCAGGCGAGCAGCAGGCGGTCGCCGATCAGCGACGCCTCGGGCCGCTCGCCGTCGCCCCGGTCGACCATGAGCAGGTAGCGAAGCAGCGCCACGAGCACCGGCAGCACCGACACCGCGAGCACCGGGCGCACCGTGTCGTGCCCGGCGACCTGGAACGCCCACGAGGCGTAGGCGATGAGCGTGCCGGTCAACGACATCACCAGCACCTGCGACAGCCAGTCGCCGGTGTAGGCATCGAGCGACGCTCGGGTGCGCGCGTCGGGCCCGAGACTGCGCACCTCCGCCCGGCGCTTGGCCGAGACGATGAACAGCGCCCCGAACAGGGAGACCAGCAGGAACCAGCTCGACACGCGCAGGTTCACCGCACTGGCGCCGCCCAGTGCGCGCAGCACGAAGCCAGCGGCCACGATCACCACGTCGACGACCGGCAGGTGCTTGAGCCACAGGGTGTAGGCGACGCTGACGGCGAGGTAGCACCCGACGATGAGCGGGCTCAACCACCCGAGCGCCGACGCGAGGGCCACGGCTGAGACAGCGGCTGCCGCTGCGGCGATGAGCGCGAGTCGGGGCGAGATCGCCCCCGCGGCGACTGGACGACGGCACTTGGTGGGATGCCGCCGGTCGGACTCCACGTCCATCGTGTCGTTGAGGGCGTACACCGCCGCCGACGCGGCGACGAAGGCGACCGTCGCCACCAGCGACCGTTCCAGGGCATCGGGGCGCAGCAGCACGCCGCCGGCCGCCGGAGCCGCGAGCACGAGTGCGTTCTTGAGCCACTGGCGAGGGCGGCCCAGAGCGAGCAGGGCGCGCGCCAGCGTCACCGGGCCGCGGTCGCCGTACCGGCTGGCGGCGGGTGTCGCCGCGGCGCGGGCCAGGGGTCTGGTGTCGGGGACGGTCGCCATCTCAACGCCTGGTGAGGTAGAAGAAGTCGCGCTGGTCGGACGTCAGGTAGCGCCGGCTGCTCGGCACCATGGAGGACTGGAGCTTGGCGGTGGTCAGGGCGCCCCCAGTACGCGCGCTCACAAGGTTGAAGGTGACCATCTGAGGGTGGATGTCGAGCTGCATGCCGGTCACCACCCCGAGTCGGCTCATCGCGTCCGCCAGGACGCCCAGGGTCATGGAGCGGCCGGACACGTAGATGAGGTCACCGGCGGCGGTGACGCCGAGGCCAGAGCGGGTCGTGTACTGGAACTGCGTGTGGGCCGTGCCCCAACGGCCGTTGGCGTTGGTCGCGACGCCCGGCACCGGCCGACCGTTCTCGACGACCAGATCGAGGTTCTGGCGCACCGCCGCGACGTCACGCGCGGGCCCGACGTCCGACCCCCAGGCGCCCATCCGCCATCCGCCGGTGGTGGTGAGTACCAGGCTGGCGCGGCCCTGCCGCAAGGGCACGTAGGTGCGGCCCGCGAGCTGGAACCCACCGTGGGAGTCCTTCATCTTGAATCCCGAGTTGAAGGTGGCGACCAGGCGGCTCCACGCGGCCTGCGGCACCCGCGTGCTTTCACCCGATGCCGCACCGACGACCGGCTCCCTGGTGCCAGGTGACAGGTGCAGAGCGAGCCGTGCCGCCGGGATGAGCACCGCCGTCGCGACGACGGGCAGGTGCTTGGGGTCGGCACGCAGCCACGTGGCCCGCAGGATCCCGTCGGCCCCGATTGGCTGCCACACTCCCTCGCCGCGCAGCCTGGCGACACCAGGCAGGAGCTGGACCCGCGGCAACTCCTGCCGGGCGGTCTGCGCCCTGGTGGCTTGCCGGGTCGCCCTGGTCGGGGCGAGCGCGTCCTGGGGGGCGCCGGTGGCTGCGGGCGCCTGGCGCGAGTAGTACCAGTTCTCCACGGCGTTCACGAGCGGCGCGCCGCCGTGCTCGCGGACCCACTCCACGGAGCGGACGCTGAAGGACGCGTCACCGGGGTAGGTCAGCGCCCGGCCGTACGAGACGCCGGTCGGGACGGCGAGCGCGAGCAGCAGGAGGGTGGCGAGCGCCCTGACCTGCCGGGCGCGTGGCGACCGAGCACGGTGCCGCGTGCGGAGGAGCCTCATCGCAGGCTCCCGGGCAGCAGCGAACGCGGTACCAACCGCAGGCCCCACACGACCGACCGCATGACCGCGGGTGACCAGATGACACCGCGACGATGCGCAACGCCGGTGGCGACGTCCCGAGCGACCTGCGCGCTGGTGCGGGCGAGGGGTGGCACGGGTAGTCCCTGCGTCATGGGTGTCAGCACGTGGCCCGGCCGCACGACGTGGATGTCGACGCCCAACGCCCGAGCGGCTGGCTGCACGTGCCTCGCCATCGCGTCCGCGCTCTGCTTGGCCAACGCGTAGGTCAGGATCTGCCGGCGGGGACGAACCGCCGACGCGGACGACAGGAGCACTACCTGCCCGCCCCCGTCGGACGCGAGGCGCTGCACCGCCGCGACGAGCAGCGTGGCGGGCGCGACGGCGTTCACGCTCAAGGCGTCCCGCAGCTCGGCTGCGGCTGAGCGTTGCGTCAGGTCGGGCAGACCGGGCGGCAACGTCCCGACGGCGATGACGACGAGGTCGACCGGGCGACCTGCTCGCCCGGCCGCTTGGTCCATGACCCACGTCGCGTCCTCCAGGTCCAGCGCGTCCCAGTCCAGCTCGCTGACCGTGTAGTCCTCGCGCAGTTCCTCTGCCGCTGCGGCTCGGTGGGCACCGGAGCGACCGGCCAGGACCAGGCGGCTGCGGACGCCCGGAACGACGAGCTCGCGCACGACGTCGATGCCGATCTGCGACGTGGCCCCGAACAGCACCGCCGTGGACGAATGTGCGCGCCTCATCGCAGCACCTTCGGAGGTACGACTAGATCGATGCGGCAACCCAAAGCGCTGACCCAACGGCCGTCCGGGTCCAGCAATGCGCGTTCGCGCTGCCACTGCTCGATTTCGGGGTACATGCGTCGCACCACAGCGGGACTCAGCCTGCCGTCCTTGGTGAGGTAGACGCGGCCGCCGCGGTCGGCGACGCGCGCATCGAGCGTTGAAAGAGCATCCTCCAGGCCCGACCACCGCGCGGGAAAGTCCAGCGCCAGCGCCCACCCGGGTACGGCGAAACCCAGCAGGGACGCCGGCGTGCTCGTGAACCGTTTCAAGGTCGCGAGAGCCGGGGGGCAGTCCGCCTGCTGGAGCACCCGAAGCACCTCGCCGATGACGTCACTCTCCGCCGGCGGCACGACGAACTGGTACTGCACCAGCCCGGCCCTGCCGAAGGCAGCGGGCCACGCCGCCGCCCGGTCCAGCGGATGCAACGTACGGCCAATCCCCGCCACGCGCTGGGCTGGCCTGGCCCCAGCCAGCCAGCGTGCGCGGTTCGCCGCACGGATCGAGGTGCGACCGACCAGACCCGGCCCGGGCAGTGAGCGGTGACCGGTGCCGCCGCCGCGCATGAGGTACCCGGCGTCGCAGTCAGCCTCGCTGCTTTGAGCGCTGAGGGGGCGAGCGCTCTCGACGATGGCTCGACCGGCCCGCGCACCTGCCGTCGCGTCGATCCAGGCCACCGCGTGCTCATTCGGGTCGCCGACCTGCTCCTGTGCTCGCTCCTCGAGCACGGTGAGGGTCTCGCCAAGACCGTCAGTGCGCCGCCGGCTGCTCATCATCATCGGCGATGGAATGCGCTGCAGCCGCAGGCAGACCACGTCGACCAAGCCCGTCAGCCCCATCCCACCCACCGTGGCCCAGAAGGCGCCCGGCCGGTGATCGGCGGCCAGCCGAAGGCTCGTGCCGTCCGCTCGCACGAGAGTCAGCCACTGGACGTGGTGCCCGAAGGTGATGGCACCCGGCTGGTTCTTCGCGTGCACGTCACTCGCTACGGCGCCACCGACCGTGACCCGAGCGGTACCAGGCAGCACCGGCAACGACCACCCGTAGGGGACCACGAGCGCTTGGATCTGGGCGAGGGTCACGCCGGATTGCACCACCACGGCACCGCGTTCCAGGTCGACATCGACCACGCGGTTGCGCCTTGTGGTGTCGATCACCGTGGCCGGCAGCTCGGGAGGCAGGGCGGCGTCACCGTAGCTGTACCCGGCACCCCGCGCCGTCAGCAGCTCGTCGCACCCCGCCACCTGCGCCGCCAGGTCCTCGTCCGCGGTAGGAGCCATCACCGAGGCGGCCCTGCGCTGGGCGCGGCCCCACCCGGTCAGAACGGTCCTGCGGCGGGTGCTCACTGCCCCACCTGGCGATACATCATGGCCCGACCGTATGAGCCCCAACCTGAGGCAGCCCTGAGCCACGACCGAGGCCGGCCCTAGGTCCGAAGGTTGCGCAGAGGTCACAGGACTTCATCGCCCACCGAACCTGAGGGATCCGACAGGTTCTATCAGGTTCCGGACAGGGGGCGACCAGCAGAGTGGCGACTGTCCGCACAACCCCTCTTGGAAGGAACCGGTCGTGAGCATCAGGAAGATCGTCATCGGCGGTACCGGCGCTGCGGCGCTGGGGATCGCTGCCCTGGCCGGAACGGGAACGGCGTTCGCCAGCGCCCACCAGAGCAGCCCCCACCAGAGCAGCACGGTCCGCACCGTCAACGTCCAGCAGGGCGACCAGAGTGCCCCGGACACGGCGTCGTCAAGCGAGAAGGCGGGCAACGAGACCGCCGCCGAGTCCGACGGACCCGGCGGCCACGCCGACGCCAACGGCGGCAACGTCGACCACCAGTTCGAGGGCAACGAGTAGGCAGCAAGCGACCGTGGCCGGCCGAGGACATCCTCGGCCGGCCGCGGTCGTGCTGGCCGCTCTACTGTGACGTCCAACAAGTCAACAGCAAGGAGGACTGCGGCGATGCGGATCCTGGTGGTGGAGGACGAGCGCCCGCTAGCCACGGCCCTGCGCCGCACGTTGGAGGCCGAGGGTTTCAGCGTGATGCTCGCCACCACAGGCATCGACGGTGACTGGGCGGCCCGCGAGCACGACTTCGACGTCATCGTCCTCGACGTGATGCTTCCCGGTATGTCTGGCTACGACATCTGCCGGAGTCTGAGGGCTGCCGGCGACAGCACACCCATCTTGTTCCTTACCGCCAAGGACGGCGAGTACGACGAGGCCGACGCCCTCGACATCGGCGCCGATGACTTCGTCTCCAAACCGTTCTCCCCGGTGGTGCTCGTGGCCCGTCTGCGGGCTCTGCTTCGGCGCACCAGCGCCGGCCCGGACGCCACTCTGACGGTGGGGTCGTTGCGGGTCGAACCCGAACGGCGACGTGCTTGGCTGGGCGATCAGGAACTCCGTCTGACGGCCCGCGAGCTCGGGGTACTCAGCTACCTGGCCCACCGGGCGGATCATGTGGTGAGCAAGAGCGAGATGCTCGAGCACGTATGGGACCAGGCGTTCGAGGGTGACGCAAACGTCGTGGAGGTCTACATCGGGCACCTGCGACGCAAGCTCGCAACGTCCCAGGACGTCCGCATCGAGACAGTTCGTGGCGTCGGGTACCGCCTCAGCGGGCGGAAGCGATGAGGTGGACCAGGCTCAGTGTCCGTGGACGCATCACCTTGGCGGCCACCATCGCCGTCGCCATGGTCTTGGCGTTGGTCGGGGTCGCGTTCGTCGCCTTGTTGCAGCGCGACCTGCTCCGAGGGATCGACGCGTCTGCCAAGACCCGAGCGCAAGACATCGCGGCACTAGGCAGCGGCACCCTCCCGGCGGTGCTGCCCGCGCCCCAGGATGACGGCGGCGTCGTGCAGATCCTCGACCACACCGGGCGGGTGCTGGCGGCGAGCGCAAACATCGAGGGCGAAAACGCCTTGCTTCGGCCGACCGCCACCCTGCGCGGGTCGGCGATCACCACGGTGTCCGGGCTCCCCATCGGCAACGGTGAGCGCTTCCGAGTGCTGCAAGAGACCCTCGGAGGCCGGGGGTCGCAGCGAACGGTCGTGGTCGCGCTGTCGCTGGCCCCGGTCGACGAGGCTCTCAAGAGCGCCCGGTCCCTTCTCTTGGAGGTCCTGCCTGCGGCACTGCTGCTGACCGCCTTGGTTACCTGGCTGGGAGTGGGTCGCGCGTTGGCACCGGTTGAGCGCATACGGCGCCGGGTCGCAACGATCGGCGCAGGTGACCTGTCCAAGCGGGTACCGCTATCGTCCGCACGCGACGAGGTACACCGCCTCGCCGAGACCATGAACTCGATGCTCGAGAGGTTGGAGGCCAGCGCAGGCCGCCAGCGCCGGTTCGTCGCCGACGCCTCGCATGAGCTTCGTAGCCCGTTGGCCAACATCCAGGCGTCCCTCGAAGTAGCGCTCAGTCGACGGGACCTGGCCCTGTGGCAGGAGACCGGACAGGACCTCCAAGCCGAGTACGCTCGCATCCAGCATCTGGTCGAGGACCTGCTCCTGCTGGCCCGCTTGGACGGACGCATCCCCCTGGCTCAGGACGAGGTCGACTTGGACGACGTGGTCCACCAAGAGGCCGAGCGGCTGCGTAGGCACGCTGCGGTATCCGTCCACGTGGCGCCCTTGCCGGCGGTTCGGGTGCTCGGTGACGGCGCCCGACTTGCCCAGGTGGTTGGTAACCTGGCTGACAATGCTGCCCGCCACGCCGCCACCACCGTGTCCCTGTCGCTGCAGCGCGACGGCGACGTAGCCGTGGTCCAGGTTGCCGACGACGGCCCAGGCGTGCCAGCGGAGGACCGCACACGGATCTTCGACCGGTTCACGCGCCTCGACGGGGCGCGGGCCCGCGACAGCGGGGGCAGCGGGCTAGGGCTCGCCATCAGCCAAGAGATCGCTCAAGCTCACGGTGGCTCCCTCGCCTTGCTTCCGGGACAGACGCGAGCCGGCGCCATCTTCGAGCTGCGACTGCCTGTGGCTCCTGGTCAGGACCCGCGCGGGCTCTGACTGGGGGTGCCCCGGTTGGGACTCAAAGTTTCATCTGACGGCCGGAGGTGACTCAAGGTCGGCCTGCGAGAGCAGACCTCACCACGTAACTCGTGCCCGCGTCGCGGGCGGTACCGCGGCACCGTAGGCGACCCATTCCCTTCGAATGGGAGGGTCTGCCCGGCGGACCCGCCGCAGGCGTAACCTCTGCCGGGATGTAGGGCGGATGCCCCGGTCGACGTATGCGGCGGAGTTCGCGTACGGTCACAGCAGAGTGGGTTGGGCTGCCCGACCGGAGCATCCGAGATCCACCGTACGGGCGGACACACCGCCTCCTACGGGTCGAAGGTCCCTGCCTGGTTGGTGGCGATAACCGTAGCGTGCACGGATGAGCATGTGGCGAGTGGAAGTCATGTTCGAGGCCGACGACGAGGTGCTACGCGCTGCGGCCACGCAGGCGGAGCGGGCGGTCTTGGCCGCCAATAGTTGGCCGGCCAGCGAGCCCGAGGTCACTGCTGTCGCTGATGAGGCTGCGGCCCGCTCCATGACGCTCGAACAGCTGCTCGAAGACTTGGTGACGCGGCGACTGTACTGGTCCCTGGCGTCCCCGGTTGTGCCCATAATCCGGCTCATCGGTCCGGGTGTGCGGGTCGAGCGCGTTAACCACCGGTCAGCCGCTCAATGTGTGGCCGGTGTCGTGGATCCTTCAGCGGAGGCAAAGTCGCCTTGATCTTGTACCTCCAGCAGATGCCCTTCCTAACTGGGTGTGTCCTATCTGGCGTCGACTGCGCCAGCCAGCTCGGACGGCACGGTCCGGACCATGTCGTTGTCGAACACCCCAGTCCGTTCGTCGCTCCCGACGTCCCGTAATGCGGCGACGTCGCTGCCGGCGGCCGCCCCGTATCGGGCGGCCGGTCGTCACAGCCACCCCGCGCCGTTGGCGATGAGCAGCAGGCCGAAGACCAGGAACGCTGCTGCCGCGCCGTACTTGATAGCCCGCTCTGGCAGGTGCTTGCCGAGCAGGGCGCCGACGCCGATGGCGAGGGCGTCGGCGAGCACCATCCCGAGCGTGCTGCCGATCCAGGTGCCGAGCCAGCCCTCCTTGGTGGCCAGCGTGATGGTGGCGAGCATGGTCTTGTCGCCCAGTTCGGCGAGGAAGAACGCGACACCCACGGCGACCAGCGCCGCTCCACTGCTGTTGCGGGCCTTGTCCGCTTCGTCGTCGCTGAGGGAGTCGCCACGCAGGGTCCACGCAGCGAAGGCCAGGAAGGCGACCCCGGCGACGACCGAGATGACGCCCTGGCTGTCGGCGAACTGGTTGCCGATGAAGGCACCGATGCCGACGGACACCAGGTGCACGACGGCGGTGGCCACGGTGATGCCGAGCAGGACGTCGCGGGCGCGGTAGCGGGCGGCGAAGGTCAGCGCCATCAGCTGGGACTTGTCACCCAGCTCGGCGACGAAGATGACGGTGGTACTGAGCAGGAACGCGTACATGGGGAGGTCTCCTGGCGGCCTGGGCGAGGAG
This sequence comes from Marmoricola sp., assembly GCA_036261595.1. Taxonomy (GTDB): domain Bacteria; phylum Actinomycetota; class Actinomycetes; order Propionibacteriales; family Nocardioidaceae; genus Marmoricola. The sequence continues at coordinate 17,290 of DATAKN010000178.1, read as the reverse complement.
ACTCGGCGGGACGTCCCTTCGACCAGGCACGCCCCGTCGGGGTCGTGGGACTGGTCGAAAGTCTCGTCCGCCGCGCGAAGGCGGCCTGCCGCACCGGACCCGAGGGTCAGTGTGTCGACGCGGCTGTTGGGGACTACTCCCTTTCGCCGATCACCTTACCGTGCAGGCCACGGACGTTCCAGGAACGGGCACCGGAGGCAAGGCGTGGTCAGGCGCCGCGCCGGTCGAGTGCCCCGGTCCACACTGACCGGCGCAGCAGTCGCAGTCCGTTGAGCCCGACGATGACCGTCGAACCCTCGTGACCGGCGACGCCCAGCGGCAGCGGCAGCGTCCCCAGGACGTCCCACATCACCAGGCCGGTGATCATCACGGCTGCGATGACGAGGTTGGCCTTGACGACCCGGTGCGCTCGACGAGACAGGGCGATGATCTTGGGCAGCGCCGACAGGTCATCGCGCACCAGGATGGCGTCAGCGGTCTCCATGGCCAGGTCCGAACCGCTGCGTCCCATCCCGACTCCGACGTCGGCCGTGGCCATCGCCGGGGCGTCGTTGACACCGTCCCCCACCAGCAGGACCCGCGCCCCGTCGTCCTTGAGCGCCTGCACCGCGGTCGCCTTGTCAGAGGGCAGCAGTTCGCCGTGGACGGTGGTGATGCCGACTTCGGCGGCCAGGCGGTCTGCCGCCCGCCGGTTGTCACCGGTCACGAGGACGGGCAGTGTCCCGGTAGCCTTTTGCAGCGCGCTGACCGCGGCGTGCGCCTCGTCGCGGAGCCGGTCGGCGAGCCCGAGGACTCCGACGACCACACCGGCGCGCACCACCACGACCGCGGTGCGGCCGACGTCCTCGAGCCGCTGCAGCGCGGCCTGCGCCGTGCCAGCAAAGTCGGCATGCGCGTGCTCACCGAGCAGGGCCGGTGACCCGACCAGCACCCGCTCGCCGTTCACGAGAGCGGACACGCCTCGACCCGGGGTGGAGGAAAAGTCATCGCAGTGCCCGACCGACAGGCCGCGCTCGTGCGCGGCGGCCACGATCGCGAGGGCCAATGGGTGCTCGCTGGGGTGCTCGGCGGCGGCCGCCAGCGTGAGCAGCGCCTCGGCATCGGTAGACGCACTAGTGTCGGCGAGCGGGACGACGTCGGTGACCTTCGGCGTCCCGGCCGTTAGCGTTCCGGTCTTGTCGAAGGCGACGACGTCGACCTTGCCGAGCTCCTCGAGCGCAACGGCCGACTTGACCAGGAGCCCGTGCCGGCCGGCGTTCGCGATGACCGCCAGCAACGGCGGCATCGTCGCCAGCACCACTGCGCAAGGCGACGCGACGATCATGAACGTCATGGCCCGCAACAGGGTCGGCTGGAACGCCGCGCCGAACGCCAGCGGGGTGAGGAACAGCGCTAGCGTCGCGACCACGACACCGACGGAGTAGCGCTGCTCGACCCTGTCGATGAACAGCTGGGTCTTCGCCTTGGTCGCCGATGCCTGCTCGACCAGCGCGACGATCCGCGCGACGACTGAGTCGTGCGCGGGCCGGCCGACCCTGACCCGCAGCGCACCGGTGCCGTTGAACGTGCCCGCGAACACCTCGTCACCCGGCTGCTTCAGCACCGGTAGCGGCTCGCCGGTGATCGACGCCTGGTCGACCTCGGACAGGCCCTCGATCACCTCACCGTCGGCCCCGACCCGCTCGCCCGGGCGCACGAGCACCACGTCGTCCACCGCGAGCACCTGGGTGTCGACGACCTCCTCGCCGCCGTCGGGGGTCAACCGGGTCGCCTGCTCGGGCCCGAGCGTGAGCAGTGCGGAGACCGACTCCTCCGTCCGCCGGGTGACGAACGCCTCCAGGGCGCCGGACGTGGCGAAGATGACGATCAGCAGCGCCCCGTCGAACACCTGCCCGATGCCGGCCGCGACGACAGCCGCCACGATCATCAGGACGTCGACGTCGAGCGTCTTCTCCCGCAGCGCCTGCAACCCCGAGAGGGCCGGCTCCCAGCCACCTGCGGCGTACGACGCGAGGTACAGCGACCACCACATCGGGGCCGGAGCGCCGGCCATCTGGGCGACCCCACCGACGGCAAACAGCACGGTGGCCAACGCGGCCCAGCGCACCTCGGGCAGCGTCAGCGCGCTCCGGATCGCGGACGGCGACCGCACCGTCGAGGTGGGACTGAGCCCACCGGGGGGCGACGCGGACATGGTGGTTGGCGGGGTCAGCTGCTGGCTGCTCTGGGGCGTAGGCACCCGCGCAGTGTAGACACATGAAGATGTGTTCATGGAACGCGAGTAGTATGCGCTCATGGGACACGGAGTCGACGGCAGGGTCAGCCGCGCGCCGCTGGACGCTGCGACCGCCAAGTCGGTGGCCACGACGCTCCAGGCGCTCGCCACGCCCAGCCGCCTGCTCATCCTCGCCACACTGCGCGAGGGTGCCGCCACCGTCGGCGCCCTGTCGGAAGCCGTCGGCATGGAGCAGTCAGCGGTATCCCACCAGCTGCGGCTGCTCCGCAACCTCGGCCTCGTCGAGGGCCAGCGCCACGGCCGACACATCGTCTACGCCCTCTACGACAACCACGTCGCCGAGCTCATTGACCAAGCGGTCTACCACGCTGAGCATCTGCGTCTAGGGATGGCTGACCGAGCTGGCCTTGCACCATCTGGTCCTCGGCGTTGAGGGTCTGGGTCTGGGAGTTCGCTGACCTCGTTGGCGCGGCCTCCTGCAAACTCGGATCTTGTACGGACCAATCGCTCAACGACGCGACGACCGCGCCCGCATTCGCAACTGTCACCTGAGTGACACTCTGAACAAGGGCCGCTGGACACCGGACGTGGTCTCAGAGCATGGAGCCCAGGTCGGACCCCACGGTGGGGTAGGCGGCTGTCGCCGACTTCAGCTGATGGGTGGTGAGGCCGACCTTGATCGCCAGGCCGAAAGTGTTGATCACCTCGCCGTACTCGTGTCCTAACAGGTGGGCGCCGACGATCTGGTCGGTTGACTGGTCGATGAGGATCTTCGCCGCCGCGGTGGTTGCCCCGATCCGGTAGTTGGAGTACCAGCCGCTGGTGTCGGAGTAGCGGACCGCGAGGTCGATGCCTTCCTTGCGGGCTTCCGATTCCAGCATGCCGACGCGAGTGAGCTCGGGGATGGTGAACACCGCGGTGGGCACACCGGCGTAGTCCGGAGCCGTGGTGGTGCCCTTGATCATGTTGGAGGAGGCGACCTTGGCCTCCGAAACCGCGACCGGGGTGAGCGGCATCCCGGCGGTGTCGGCGGAGTCTCCGGCGGCCCAGACGGCGGGATTGGTCGGGCTTTGGAGGTGTGCGGCGACGTGGATGCCGCGCTCGCCCCACTCGACTCCGGCGGCGTCGAGAGCCAGGTCTGCGAGGTCCGCAACTCGTCCGGCGCCGTGGACGACGAGGTCGGTCTCGATGGTCTCCTGGGCGCCGTCGTGCTCCAGTGTGACCCGGTAGCCGGTGCCGGACTGGACCAGGTTCACGATGCTGGTGCGTCGGCGCAGCTCGATCCCGACTTCCCGGCCGTGGTCGACCAGGAGCTCGACGAGGTCGGGGTCGAAACCCTTCAACGGACGCTCGCCCCGGTCGATGATGACTGCCGAGCTGCCGGCGCGCGCGGCGATGTGGGCGAACTCGAAAGAGATGAAGCCGCCCCCGACGAACAGGATCCGAGAAGGCAGCTCCTCGAGATCCAAGAAGTCGGTGCTGTCGATCAAGTGCCGGTGGCCGGGGAACTCCAGGAGACGTGGTCGCGCACCGGTGGCGACCAGGAAGCGGTCGGCGTCGTAGGCGGTGCCGCCGATCTCGAGCTGGCGAGGACCAGTGAACCTTGCCCGGCCGTGCAGGGTGGTGACGCCGCTGCGGGTCAGGCCGTCCTCCATGCTCTGGGGGACCGGGTCGGTGAAGCCGTGCTTGTGCTTCATCAGGTCCGCCCAGTTGATCGACAACCCGTCGCTGTCGATGCCCTTGCCGCTCATCAAGCGGGCACTGTCGATGATCTCGGCGCCGCGGCGCAGGATCTTCTTGGGGTCGCAGCCCCGCAAGGCGCACGTGCCGCCGTAGGGGAGTGAGTCGACGATGGCCACTTCCCATCCTTGGGCTGCGCACTTGTTCGCGGCGGCGACGCCGGCCATGCCGGCGCCGATCACGATCAGGTCGAAGTGCTTGCTCATAGGTTGTTCTCCTTGGCTGTCCCGTCGGTGGGGCTGCCAGCGTTCTGTGCTGACGAGGCGTCCGCGTGCGCGGTCGGTCTCGGGCGATGGATCGGACGGTTGCGTCCCCGGCCTCGGAGGCGATGGCGCCGGCGATCCCGAGCGACAACAGGACCGGCAGGCCGCAGCAGAGACCGATGGCGCCGGCCATTGCCGCGATTGTGCCGATGGTCGTCACGCGGTCACGCATCGGCCAGGATCGTCCGCAGTTGCTCGAGGCTTGGCGCGCCTTCGAATCCATCCGGCGTGCGGTAGCGGCGACAGGCCAGGCCGACCTCGGAGTCCGGCTCGGCGAAGACGTCCACGCCGTCGACCAGGATGCTCGGTGAGCCGTGGAAGCCGGTGCGCTTGGCCTCCGCTGGAGTCTCGACAAGGTGGCGAGTCAAGCGGACATCGCCGCGCTCCGACGCTACGACGCGGAGTCGTTCGTCCGCGATCTTCCAGTTCGGGCAGTCCTCGAAGTAGAGCAGCGTGATGTCCATGGCCGTCACGTTAGACGTTGATCCTTGGTGCAAGGTCAAGGCGTAAAATAAGAACATGCGCATCGGAGAGGCTGCCGAGGCGGCGGGCATAGCGACACAGACCATCCGCTTCTACGAGCGGCGCGGCGTGCTTCCCCAGCCACCGCGGGGTCCCAACGGATACCGGGACTACGACGCCTCGGTCCTCGCCCAGCTCGCGTTCATCCGCAGCGGACAGTCAGCGGGACTCACCCTGGTCGAGCTGGCCAGCATCCTCGGCCAGCGCCGCGAGGGCGCCGTCCCATGCGCCCACGTCCGCTCCCTGCTCATGACCAAGATGAAGGACATCAGGATCCGGCAAGAGGAGCTCGCCGCCTTGGAAAGGGAACTCGAGGGCCTCATCAGCCGCAGTCACCGCCTCGATCCAGCGGACTGTACGGACTCGAAGATCTGTCACATCATCGCGCCAGACGCGTGATGCGGGGTCGAGGAGCCTGACCCGCTTCTCCGGACACCTTATCTGAGGCGATGATCGCTTCGGGAAGGGAGTCTGGGATGCCTGCAGCCAAGCCGCCGGACTTCCGGCGTCGAGCACTGGATCTGGTCGAAGCCGGTGAGCCGGTGGCCCAGGTCTCGCGGAACCTGGGGATCAGTGAGTCGTGTCTGCGGCGGTGGATGGAGCAGGACGCCGTCGATGCCGGCCGCAAGGAGGGCCTGACCAGCGCCGAGAAGCGTGAGCTGGTCGAGCTGCGCCGCAAGAACCGGGTGCTGGAGATGGAGATCGAGATCCTCAAGCGGGCCTCGGCCTACTTCGCCCGGGAGAACGTCCTCCCAAAACAGTGACCCCGCTGGTCCGTGAGCTGGCCGTCGACGGGTTCCCCGTCGCGGTGACCTGCCGGGTGCTGAACCTCGCGCGTTCGACGCACTACGACCGGGTGACTCGACGCCCCTCGAGACGGGCGGTCAGCGATGCACAGCTGCTGAGGACGATCCGCCAGGTCCACTACGACTCGCGGTGCACCTACGGCGCGCCGCGGGTGCACGCCGAGCTGCGCCTTGGCCTGGGCCTGCAGGTCGGCCGCAAGCGGGTGGCCCGGCTGATGCGGGGCGCTGGCATCACCGGGGTCTGTCACCAGCGCAAGCGGCGGGGCTGGCGACCAGCGCCGGCCACCCACGAGGACCTGGTCCAGCGCCGGTTCAGCGCCGAGGCCCCGGACCGGGTGTGGTTCACCGACGTCACCCAGCATCGCGCCCGCGACGGGTGGGTCTACTGCTGCGCGGTGATCGACGCCTTCTCCCGCCGGGTGGTCGGCTGGTCGATCGCCGACCACGTCCGCTCCGAGCTGGTCGTCGATGCCCTGCAGATGGCCCGCTGGCAACGCCGCCCCGCACCCGGGGGCATCGTGCACGCCGACTGCGGCAGCGTCTACACCTCCTGGGTGTTCGGGCACCGGCTGCGCGAGGCCGGCCTGCTCGGCTCGATGGGCAAGGTCGCCTCCTCGGTGGACAACGCGCTCATCGAGTCGTTCTGGTCGACCATGCAACGCGAGCTGCTCGACCGCCACGACTGGGACACCCGCACCGAGCTGGCCGCGGCGATCTTCGAGTGGATCGAGGGCTGGTACAACCCCCACCGCCGCCACAGCAGCCTCGGCATGCGCTCACCGCACGAGTTCGAAACCCTTCACGCCGCCACCCAAGGAGCGGCATGATCACCACACCGAACGTGTCCGGGAAACCGGGTCAGGCTCCCGACGTTCGTCCGGCCGCCAGCTCGCCGGTTCGCACGACCTCGTTGGGCAACCCCACATCCAACCACGCAGTCAATCGGCGCGTTGCATTCCAGCGGTCCATCCAGTTGAGTCTTGGTCGCGCTTCCACTGCGCCGTCGCCCCGCTCTGGTGATGCACTCCGAAGAGCCTGGCCGCGAAGGGCAACCGCGACTGGTGCGGCCGTACGGGTTCAGTTAGTCCGTCGCTATCAACACTGCCCCAACCACCGATCAAGCTGGACGACGGGGTTGCCATCGCGGTCCTCTCGCTCGTCGGTGACCTCCCAGCCAAGCGACCGGTAGTAGGCAGCCGCCCCTCCGTCCCGTCGGGTCACCAACTGCAGTCGCTCGGTGCCCCGTTGCCGAGCCGAGCGCGCGTACTCGTCCACCAACGCTGCACCGATGCCCCTGCCACGCGAGTGCGGTACGCACACCAACGCGTGCAAGACGCCGATGGGAGCGAGCGGGGTGGATGTGTCGGTATTCGTGGTTCTGTGCGACAGCCGTCGCCAGTACCGGCCAGCGCGGGTACGAGCGAACGTCACGAGTACGTGTGGCCGCATGAGAAGGCCCATGACCCCGAGGCCAGCCAAGGCCCGTCCAGAGGCCCCCAGCGTCCGACGCGTGTACGTGTGCTGGTCTGTGGTCGCGAGCAGGAAGCCGTGCAAGTCACCGCCGTTAGACCTGACGCCGAGAGCGATCGCTGCTGGATCATCCACAAATGTGCGGTGCCATCGGCGTACGAATCGCTCCCCGAGGCGAGGAAAGAGGCCATGGGGCAGGTGCTCACGGTGAAGGCGGGCGGTGTTGCGGACGTCTCGGGCCGTCAGTGGCTCCACTCGGATCGTGTTCGTCTGGTCATCGCGATCGGCGACATGGCTCATGCCTGTGCTCCTGGGCAGGATCGTCTTCGCAGCAGTGACTACTACAGTCAGTAGTAGCGCAAGTGATCAGCCATGTCGAATCACCCCACCGACGTAACAGGTTCTGGTCCCTCCAGTTCTCTTCCGGAACGTGCTCACAGTGCATTGAGCCCTGCCACCGAACTCACCGCGCCGCGGTGAATGGTCTGACGAGCTGGGGATTCAACTTCCCGGCGAGCGGGCGCCGCCGGCTCGACGGAGATGCTGCCGGCATCGGCTTTGTGAAGCCCGTACGGCTTGCGGTTCACCCATCTGCCTTCCCACCGCCTGCACACCGGCACCGACATCGGCGGTCAGTGGCACGGTGGCACGTGCCGCCGAGGAACGACCCCGTCGTGTGTCGGCGCCACCCGCGTCACCTGCGCCTCGATGGGCTCTCATCTGCGCTGCGAGCAGTCCCGCAGCGTCACCGGTGGACCCATGTACTCAGCTTGAGAAAATCCTCGACTGATCGGCTCCTAACGGTCAGCGCGCGGTGACGAGGGCGACGAGCGACACCAGGGTCAGCACGGCGGTGATCGTCATCACCACTAGACGTCCGTAGCGGGTCGCCCGCGGGATCGAGCGGAGCGGGAAGAGCATCTGGCGTGCCAGCACGTAAGCGGACAGCCCGCCGAGGAACACCAGGCCGTGGCGAACCGAGCCGACGCCGAGCAGGACGGCGGCACTGCTCACCGACAACGTGGCTGCGGTCGCGGACTCGAACAGCTGCACCGGGATGCGTCTGGTCCCCCAGGTCCGGTCGGAGGACCACAGGCCCCAGGAGGCACCCGTCGGCCGCCCGACGCAACAGCCGCCGAAGAAGCAGCCGAGACGACCGATCGCCAAACCGGCGAGCAAGGACGGTGTGCTGACGTCGAGTACGGGCATCAGGGGGAGTCCGGACAGTAGCGAGCCCATGATGATGGTCGCGAACGAAGTCAGCACGAACCCCTGCACGCTCATGCCGGGGGTGAGCATCCCGGTGCCGTCGCCCCGGTGACCGAGCTGGTAGTAGATCTTGGCGCCGACGAGCCCGAGGAGGCAGCCGACCGCGGTCACGAGGAATAGCGTCGAGCTGGTCAGCCCGGCCAGTCCCGCGAGGATCCACTGCACAGCAAGGGCGGTGACCGCGCCCGAGCTGACGAGCGAGGGCCACGCCCACAGTCGGGTGCCAGGCGCCCGGACTCGCACGATCGGCGCAAAGGCCGGTTCGCCGGTGGCATTTGCCAGCGGCATGCTGCCGGCCGACCGGGCTGCGACCAGCGGGGCGGAGGTCAGCGTCTGCGGCGTGCGGGGTTCTTGGCTCGCCAGAGGGACCGGCTTGCCAGGGACGGCCGTAACTTCCCACCGGCCGTCGGGTACGTCGTTGACGCGCACGGTGATAGCCGCACGTCCAGTGCCGGGGTAGATCGGCGACAGCTCCTTGACTAGCTCGAAGGTGTCCGTCGTTCGTTTTGGGTTGTTCTCGTCGCGGCGCCGACCGACAAATCTCACCGACACCGCGTATGGCTCACCCTCGTCGGCGGCGGTGTACCAGTAGGTCAAGCCGAGGCTCTTCGGCCCGGTGTCCTGCAGTGACTCGCAGTTGAACGACGTGAACTGCAGCGGCGGCGTTCGTTTGGCGCCGCCGGTTGGCGTCTCCCTGGCCTTGGACTGTGCCGGTATGGAGCCTTCGGGACTCTTGGCGCTCATAGCTTGTCGAAACCAAGATGTACGTGGTCCTGGTGGACCGCGTTGGTGAAGTACGGTCGGCGTCCGGCCACCTTGTCGAGGTCGGCCGGTCCACCTATCTCATTGGCACCCAGGGCGGCTGCTTGCGTCATGACTTCCTTCCACTTCGACCGGCGCTGGTTGATCACTGGCACCTCGTCGATCGCCCAGATGTCGACCGCTCGACCCAGCGTGTGGTTCGAGGGCCTGGAGGTGTCGTAGACGTCGTAGGGGTGCCCCGACTTCAGTACCTGGATGTCGAGCGTCCAACGGTCGCTCAGGGTGTCCACCAACCGCAGCACAAGGGGGTTGATGGCGCCGGCAGCGATGTCGGCCCGTGCCGGTCCGGGCAATCGCAGGCTGTCCTTGGCCAGAACGGTGGCCTCCAGCTTGGTCAGGGGACGAGCTGCCGCAGGACGAGCCGGCAGGAACCGCTCGGCCACCCACGGCCCCGGGCCGGTGCGCGACATCCGTACGTCGACGATGAACGGCACGTCCCGCGTCACCAGCTCGGGGGTATCGGCGACCGTCTGCGTGCCGGCGATGATCAGGCTCGCCCGCCGGTTGTCGTCGCTGAGGCCGCCGTACTGTGGATAGGTGACCGAGATGCGAGAGGCGAGATGGTTGCCCGCGTACGTGTGCGCCTCCCGCACGAAGCGGGCGGTCATCCGGTCGGGTACGGCCGCCGGTGACACCGCTATCTCGTGGGGGCCCCAGCTGAGGACGCGTTCGAGCGCGCGGGTGGCTGCGCGCTTGCACGAGGGCATGACCTCCCCGGGCAAAGCGCGGTAGGCATCGCTCGGCTCCCACCTGGCGGGTGTGGGTGCCGGTGACCGGCTGCTAGAAGCCGGCCCCTGGGTGTCATCACGGCTACGCCAGGTCGTCGAGCAGGCTGCCAGGAGCGGCAGTGCACCGGCGGCGAGAACCGCCCGTCGAGTCGGTCTCATGGTGCTCACCTGCCTGAGAGCCGGCGGTCGAGCGACCCGGTGTCACGGTCACTGCATCCGTTCAAGACTGACCATCCCCTTCTCGTGGGACGCGATCGGCCCGCCACGGGGGCGGGGGGACTGAAGCGCTGGCCGGCGCACCGAAGGTTGCCATCGGGGCGGGCTGTGGGCCGCCGGTCCTGCCGTGCGCCCGTTCGCCGCGGAGGCGCTCGGCCTCCGAGAAGGCTCCGGGCGCAGTGCCCAGCGCCTGGTGGACGTCGGGGATCACCGTCAGACAGGCCCGCGGGCTTGCCACGTCCCACCGACCGATCGACATGGTCGAAGCGGCCGTCATCGCCAGGCTGACGGTCGGCGTCTGAAGGCGTCCTCTCGTGTCGCGTCATCTGCTGGCCCGATCGATCAAGCGCCGAACGTCCCCACGGTCAATGGCGCCATTTGCAAGGCCAAGCAGCACGTAGACGACGATCAAGCTCGATCCGCCCACGAGGAGTCCAGTAGCTGCCTCGTGCCAGGAGCTCGTGGCCGGCGGAAGTAGCGCGAAGCGCAGAACGCCTGCGAAGGCCCCGGCGGCAATTGCCGGAACTGTGCTGCGAGCCAGAGACTGCACCAAGATCGATGCCATTGAGGGCACATGACTCCGGACAACCAGGGCCGAAGCGATGACGCCTACCGTCAGCCCCAGTGCCTGACCCGATGCGGCCACTTGCACCAACCGACGTGCAGGTACGACAGTGCCAAGGCCGAGAGACCAGCTCGCCGTGATGCTCACGATCAGCAGCTGTACGAAGCACGCGGCCTTGGCCGCCCGATGGGCATACATGACTCGCTGCAGCAGGTGCTGCAGGCTGAGCGGTAGGAGCGCCAAGCTCATGACGCGAACCACTGCAGCCAGGGCTTGCGTGTCCGCGACGCTACTGCCCGGATACAGAGTCCGTGTCACGTCGGCTGCGAACACCGCGAGGAGCACGGCACATGGCGTCAGCATGGATGCGATCAGCCGGACGCCTCGGTCGAGCTGCTGGCTCATGGCTACAGCGTCGCCCTGCGTCGCTGCGGCGCTGAAGCGGGTAAACAAGGCGGTTGCCAGCGAGACGGTGACCAGTGAATGGGGCAGCATGAGGAGCAAGAACGCGTTGTCCCACAGGTTGCGTCCGCCGCCCCTGCGCTCAGCACTGGCGTTCGTGACGTTGCTGATGACGACGAAGCCCAGTTGGTTGATCAGCGCTGAGCCCAGGGCCCAGCCCATCACGTGGCCGACGTCCAACGGCAGATCGGTCCGCTTGAGGCGCCACCGCGGCCTGATGCCGGCTCGGCGCAGGAAGGGCAGCAAGACGAGCGCTTGGAGCGCGACGCCGAGCGTCGACGTCCCTCCCAGGAGAGCGACGTCAGAAGCCGTCCACGAGGCAACCCCGCTGTCACCGGTTCGGGTCACGAGGACAAGCAGCAGTCCGATGATGGCGACCGCGTTGTTCACCACCGGGGCCCAGGTGAAGGGGCCGTACACGCCACGGGCGTTCAGGACCTGCCCGACCACGGCGAACACGCAGTAGAAGTAGAACTGGGGCAAGCACCAGTACGCGAACGCCACCGTCAGATCGGCCAGATCTGGACCGAAGCTCGCTGCGAACAGCCGAGGCACGAGGGGCGCTGCGGCGACCACGAGTACCGATAATCCGGCCGCCGCAGTGATGCAGATCGTCATGAGCCGGTTGAGGGCCACATCTCCGCCCGCCTCGGCGGACAGCCTGACCACCGCCGGCACGATCGCGGAGTTCAGTACGCCGCCAGCCAGCAGCAGGTAGAGGCTGTTTGGCACCGTGTTGGCTGTCGCGAAGGCACTCGCCACGGGGCTGACCAGGCCGATGACGCTAGCCAGGAGCACCACTCTGGTCAGGCCCAGGCAACGAGACACGAGTGTGCCGGACGCCATCACGGCAACGGACCGAGCCAACCCGTGATCAGCCCTGGGAGCCATCGCCCAAAGGGTTCTCGGTTGGTAGACCGGACGGCCCGCCGGAGTGCTCGCCGACTGCAGCTCGCAGCCGTCGCATGTAGCAGCCCGGCAGACCAGTGCGATGCTCGGCCGTTTCGTGACAGGTCCGTCGTAGCGACTCGCCCAGGCTGGTCGGCTGCGTGCCGGACCTTCCGTCGGCTAGTTCGCGCACTGCAGTCACCTGAACCACTGTACTACTACGAGCTGTAGCAGGCGCCTACTGCGCTACCTGCGTGCGACGACATCAATCGCAGGCACGAGCATCACGAACAATGGCGTTGACATCACGAGGACGACCGCAGCGAAGATTCCCCAACGACCTGAGCGTCGGAGCACTGGCTCGGAAGAGAGTCGCTCAAGCCGCAGGAGGACGTCAGTGGCACTCCTCCCGGTGGCAGCAACCGTCGCCGGCGGTGGAGCACCGCCGCTGGCCAGTTTGAGCAGCGCACTAGCTGTCACCTGTCTGCCGTGTTTGCGCGCTGCTGCATCGTCTGCCGCCATCTCGGTGAGCCGCTCGACTGATTCCGCTAGGACTTGACTGCATCGCAGGCGTGGAAGGGCTCGATGGACACCCCGGCCGATGACGAGCAGCCAGTGGTGTCTGGCGGAGAGATGTTCCTGCTCGTGGCTGAGAACAGCGGCCAGCTCTGATGTGTCCAGGACGGCCAGCGCACCGCGTGTAATGACGATGCGGCGGCTGCGCCCGGGAACGCAGTAGATCGCCGGCTGATCGTATTCCAACACCATGACGGCGCTCCGTTGCGCCCCGCCCAGCAGACCCAACCCGGCGGCGTGCCGTCGTCGGAGGCGTTCTTGCTCAACGAGTTCGCGAGCGATAGTTAAGACGACGTATAGCACCGAGGAGCCGACACCGGCCGAGATAAGCCAGGCTCCCGACAGATGCGGCAGTTGGTACGCTGCGTCGATCTGGGAGCCGTGCACGCTGAGTAGCCAAGCGAGGGTGGGCTCGAAAACGTCGTGCCACCACAGGGCGGCGGCGGCCACCGTGGCGACCATGCTCGAACCCAACAGCGCTTGCCAGGCGAGCAGGCCCAACCGTGGCGCCACAATCGGCCACTCGGCTACAGCCAGTCGTGGGCCACAGAGCAGCATCGCCGCGACCCACAGGGACAACACCGTCGCCAGGTACATGGCCTAGGATCGCCGTCGACGGGGACGGCCACCGAGCGCCCGCTTCAGTGCATCCAGTTCGTTATCGGGAAGCGCAGCCGCGAAGTGCTCCAAGGCAAGAAGGCGGTCACTGGAGTCGGACAGCGCTTGGCTCATCAGGTCCGCGATGTGCTCCTCACGAGTCTGCACTGGACTGTAGGCATACGCGTGCCCCACCGGCTCCCGCGTGACCCACTGCTTGGCAAACAGTCGGTCGAGCACGGTCATGACCGTGGTGTACGCCGGCACCTGCCCGGGGGCCGTTCCAGCCAACTGGTCCAAGACCTCGCGGACACGGATGGGGCGACCGGCGTCCCAAACGACCTCCATCACGGCGGCTTCCAGCTCACCCGCCCCACGCACCGCACGGGTCATGTTGCGCTCACTTTCTGGCTGACTCGTTGTAGGCTATCGGTTCGACGCCTGGGCCCGGCGACTACGTCGGCCGCGAACGCTACCGTGACGGGCCCATCGCCGAGCAGGGTCCGGGGCTCTGGGTAGCCGCTCGCTTCGGGGCGATGGCGGCGGTCTGCCTCGGACCCGTGGTCCTCGTCGTTATCCCATCGGGCTCGTGAGTACGACGCTACTACTCAAGGTAGTATGTCGGAGTGTTTAGTTGCGGAGAAGTCGGGTACCGACGAACCCCATCCCGTCACAACCGGCCGGATGGATCTATCGTCACGCCAGCGCGGTCCCCGCGTGTCGGCTAGTAGGTTTGTTGGGCCTAATCGTGTCGCGGCATCGTCTACGGTCCGCGGTGGCCCTGGCGCGCTCGCTCAGGCTCTAAGCGTCCCACCAGGCGCCCCGTGGTCCTCGGTGTGGATCTTGCTTGCCAGGTCAAGCCCTTGCACTCTTTGAACAGGTGCATAACTGGTCAGGGCATAGTCAGCGCCAGATTGACATGGCGCGGTCTCAGATGCAGAGGTGGATCGCTCGGCCAGCGCATACACCGGAAAGGATCATCTGCCTTCCCTTGGACTCGGTCGCAGACTCGCGGAGGATGGAGGTCGGCGGGATTCCCACTAACAAGGGTCACCCGCCTAGCGCCGCACAGGCGAACGCGAAGAGCATGACTGAAACGAGGAGGATCGCGATGCCCTGGAGTGCCCAACGGGGGTGGTGCTGTCTGGCCTCGCTCACGAGCTTGGCGTACGACGACGACCGGCTCGTCTCCGTCGGGTTCGGCGAGCCGGCGGCGAGCCTGCTGTCCGGGGCCAGCCCCATCGCGGGGGCCTGATGCGACGCGCCCTGCCGTTCGTCGCCCTCGCGCTGGCGAGCGTGCTCGCGGTCGCCGGCTGCAGCGAGGGCGCTGACACCGTCGCGGGTCAGGCGCGCGCGGGTGACGGCAAGGGGTACGTCGCGGGTGACGGCACCATCGAGCAGATCCAGCCGGCCGACCGCACGACGACGATCACGGTGCGCGGCAAGACCCTCGAGGGGGACGTGGTCGACACCGCCTCCTGGAGCGGCAAGGTGGTGGTGCTCAACACCTGGGGCTCGTGGTGCCCGCCCTGCAACGCTGAGGCACCCGGCCTGCAGAGGACGTGGTCGCAGCTGAAGAGCAAGGACGTGCAGTTCCTCGGGGTCGACGTCCGCGAGGGGTCCGACTCCGGCCGGGCCTTCCAGCGCAAGTTCGCCATCACCTACCCGTCACTGGCGTGGGACGGCGGTGGCGTGCTGCTGCAGCTGAAGGGCAAGGCGTCGGCGACGCCGACGACTCTCGTGCTCGACGGCCAGGGCCGCGTGGCCGCTCGCATCTCCGGCGAGGCCCGCGGTACGACGCTCGCGGACATGGTCGAGCAGGTGCTCTCCGAGGACGTCAAGCAGTGAGCGACATGGTGGCCTCGGGGTCGCTGCCGGTGGCGATGGTCGTCGCGGCGGTGGCGGGACTCGTGTCGTTCGCCTCGCCGTGCGTCCTGCCGCTCGTGCCGGGCTACCTGGGGTACGTCACGGGGCTCAACGGTGTGGCCCTCGAGCGGCAGCGCCGCAGCCGGATGGCCGCGGGGGCCGCGCTGTTCGTCCTGGGTTTCACCCTCGTCTTCGTCGTCGTCTTCGCCACCTTCTCCTCGCTCACCCAGCTGCTCGTGGGCCACCAGGCGGTGCTGCTGCGCGTGTTCGGTGTGGTCGTCATCGTGCTCGGACTGCTGTTCATCGGCGCCCTGCCCGGGGGCGGTCGGGTCGTGAAGCCGTCGTGGCGCCCGGCGGCCGGCCTCGCGGGTGCGCCGCTGCTGGGCGCGGTGTTCGCGGTGGGCTGGAGCCCGTGCATGGGCCCGACGCTGGCGGCGGTGCTCGCCCTGGCGACCGGGGAGGGCGGCGGCGCCGCGCGCGGGGTGCTGCTCGCCGTCGCCTACAGCCTGGGGCTGGGCATCCCGTTCGTCGTGGCCGCCGTCGCGTACGCCGGGGCGTCGCGCACCCTGGCCGTGCTGCGGCGGCACCAGCGCGGTATCCAGGTCGCCGGTGGTGCGCTGCTCGTGGTGATCGGGGTGCTCATGGTGAGCGGGATGTGGGTCGAGCTGGTGAGCCGGCTCGGCACGGCGATCGCCGGGTTCCAGGTGGCGGTGTGAGCGCGAAGACCGAGCGGCCGACACCCACCCAGCCGAGGCTGGGGCTGCTGGGCACGCTGCGCTTCGCCTGGCGGCAGCTGACGAGCATGCGGACGGCGCTGTTCCTGCTGCTGCTGCTTGCGGTGGCTGCGGTTCCTGGATCGGTTCTGCCGCAACGGGGTGTCGACGCGAGCAAGGTGTCGGCGTACCTCAAGGCGCACCCGTCGTCGGGGCCGTGGATCGACCGGCTGGGTGGCTTCGACGTCTACTCGTCGGTCTGGTTCTCGGCGATCTACCTGCTGCTGTTCATCTCGCTCGTCGGGTGCGTGCTGCCGCGCACGCGGCTGCACTGGCGCTCGCTGCGCGCCCGGCCGCCGCGCGCCCCCTCGCGCCTCGGACGGCTGCCGGCGTACCGCAGCCAGGTCGTGCCACTGGCGCCGGACGACGCACTCGGCCACCTACGCGACGCGTTGCGCGGCAAGCGCTTCCGGGTCGACGTCGGTGACGGCTACCTGAGCGCCGAGCGGGGTTACCTTCGGGAGACGGGCAACCTGGCGTTCCACCTCGCCCTCGTCGTCCTGCTGGTCGCGGTGGCGCTCGGGCACCTGCTCGGGTGGCGTGGTGACGTTGTCGTCCCGGTGGGCACGACGTTCTCCAACACCGTGTCGACGTACGACACCATCGACCCCGGCCCGTGGGTCGACACCGAGAAGCTGCCGCCGTTCTCGGTGCAGATCGACAAGGTGAGGGTGAAGTTCGAGACCGGCGCGGCGCAACGCGGCGCACCGCGCGACTTCGAGGCCGACGTCACGACCCGCGCCGACCCCGACGCCGTGCCCGAGCGCGGCACGATCCGCGTCAACCACCCGTTGCAGCTCGACGGTGCCAACGTCTACATGCTCGGCAACGGTTACGCGCCGGTCATCACCGTGCGCGACAGCACCGGCGCCGTCGTCTACTCCGATGCCACCCCGTTCCTTCCGCAGGACGGCATGTACACCTCGACGGGTGTCGTGAAGGTGCCGGGCGCTCAGCCGAAGCAGCTCGGGATCGTGGGTCAGTTCCTGCCGACGGTGTCCGAAGGCCCCGGCATGCGGCGCTCCATCTTCCCCGACGCCCTCGACCCGGCACTCGTCCTGACGGCCCTCGAGGGTGACCTGGGGCTCAGCAGCGGTGTGCCGCAGTCGGTCTACAACATCGACACCTCCAAGATGACGAGCCTGAAGACGCCGGACGGCGACACGTTCCGCGCCCTGCTGCGGCCCGGTCAGACGGTGCAGCTGCCGGGTGGCAAGGGCTCCATCACCTTCGACCGCGTCGAGCGCTTCGCCGGCCTGTCGATCCGGCACGACCCGGGCAAGCTGTGGGCGCTCGGGGCGGCGATCGTGGCGATGCTCGGCCTGGCCCTGTCGTTGTTCGTGCCCCGCCGCCGCGTCTTCGTGCGGGTGCGGCCGGACGACGACGACCCGGCCCGTACCCTGGTGGAGGTCGGCGCGATCGCCCGTGGCGAGGACTCCGGCCTGGACGACGAGATCGACCGCGCGCTGAGCGGCCTGCCCTCCGGTGGGC
>DATAKN010000162.1:0-5921 GCA_036261595.1 Marmoricola sp. | reverse complement strand
AGGTGGTCCACAGAATGCATGCTTCTAGGACACGTGAGGTGGCTGCGCGCTAGCAGCACACCCTCGCTGGCGTGCTGCCGGCGAATCAACACGCAGTCACCCGACCCGCAGGCGACCGGTCAGTCCTCCGGTTCCTCCCGCTCCACGCGGGACGCCTGCGGGTCGCTGCACGTCCGGCGGGTGAGCGTCCTCACAAAGGTTGCGCGAAGCAACTAATTGGTTGCATACTTCAACCATGACCTCTTCCTCTGCCGCGTCGGTGGCCCCCGAGTCGACCGCGCCGGCGATCCCGGCCGAGTCCTCGGGCCAGATGAGCCACCGCGAGATCCTGGAAGCCCTCAGCGGGCTGCTCCTGGCGATGTTCGTCGCGATGCTGTCCAGCACCGTCGTCTCCAACGCACTCCCTCGGATCGTGACCGACCTGCGCGGCAGCCAGTCGGGTTACACCTGGGTCGTCGTGGCGACGCTGCTGACCATGACCGCGAGCACGCCGGTCTGGGGCAAGCTCGCCGACCAGTTCAACAAGAAGGTCCTCGTGCAGACCGCGCTGGTCATCTACGTGATCGGCTCGCTGATCGCCGCTGCGGCGCCCTCGATGGGAGTGCTGATCGGGGCGCGAGCGGTCCAGGGCCTCGGCGTCGGCGGCCTGACCGCGCTGGTCCAGGTCGTGATCGCGTCGATGGTCACCCCGCGCGAGCGCGGCCGGTACTCCGGCTACCTCGGCGCAGTGTTCGCGCTGGCCACGGTGAGCGGGCCGCTCATCGGCGGTCTGCTCGTGGACGCGCCCGGACTGGGCTGGCGCTCGTGCTTCTACGTCGGCATCCCGATCGCGGTGCTCGCCTTCATCGTGCTGCAGAAGACGCTGCACCTGCCGGTGGTGAAGCGTGAGGTGCACATCGACTACCTGGGTGCCGGCCTGATCGTCGCGGGTGTCTCTGCGTTGCTGATCTGGGTGTCCCTGGCCGGCAACGACTTCGGCTGGGCCTCCGGCACCAGCGTGGTGCTGGTCGGTCTCGGTGTCGTGCTGCTCGCGGCGGCTGTGTACGTCGAGATGAAGGTCGCCGTCGAGCCAGTGATCCCCACTCGGCTGTTCCGTGACCGCACCACCTCGCTGGCGACGTTCGCCAGCGTGATGGTCGGTGTCGCGATGTTCGGCGCCACGGTCTACCTCTCGCAGTACTTCCAGATCGCCCGCGGCATGAGCCCGACCCACGCCGGCCTGATGTCGATCGCGATGGTCGGCGGGCTGTTGGTCTCGAGCATCGTCAGCGGCCGCCGGATCACCAGGACGGGCCGCTGGAAGCGCTACCTGGTCAGCGGCATGGTGCTGGTCGTCATCGGCCTGCTACTGCTGAGCCGGATCGACGAGCAGACCTCCCTGGTCCTCGTCGGCGCGTTCATGGCAGTGGTCGGCGTCGGTCTCGGTGCCACCATGCAGAACCTCGTCCTGGCGGTGCAGAACAACACGGCTCAGGCCGACATGGGCTCTGCCAGCGCGGTGGTGGCGTTCTTCCGCTCGATGGGCGGTTCGGTCGGGGTCTCGGCCCTCGGCGCGCTGCTGAGCGCCCAGGTCTCCGACAAGGTCACGGCGGGCCTGGCTCGGCTGCACATCCCGACCGACTCCCACCAGAGCCACTCGATCCCGAACCTCGCGACGCTCCCGGCGCCGGTGCGCACGATCTTCGAGCACGCCTTCGGTACGTCGACCGCGGAGCTGTTCCTGGTGGCGGCACCATTCGCGCTCGTGGCGCTCGTCTCGGTGCTGTTCATCCGCGAGGTGCCGCTGCGCACGACCATCGAGCGGGAGGACGAGCTGCCGGAGGGGGCCGCGCGATGACCGGATCCGCAGACCGGCGGGAGGCGGCGATCCGGAGCCTCGAGCAGGAGATCGGCACGCTGCTGCGCCGGGTCCGACGCCGGCTCCACGAGCGTGCCGTGCGGGTCCACGACGAGCTCAACGCCACGTCGTACCTGGTCCTGGTGACGCTGCGTGACCACGGATCCTGCCGAGCCGCGGACCTCGCCGAGCTGTTCGCCCTGGACAAGGGGTCGGTCAGCCGGGTCGTCCACCAGCTGCTCGACCTGGGCCTGATCGTCCGCGCCCCGGACCCCGCCGACCGGCGAGCGTCGATCCTCACCGCCAGCGACGAGGCGTTGCGCCGGATCGCCGCCGTCCGGGAGGGAGAGCGCGAGCAGTTCGACGACCGGCTGACCTCCTGGGACCCCGACGACATCGAGGAGCTCGCGGTCCGGCTCAGCCGGTTCAACGCTGCACTGTCGGACCCGGTGCCGGCCGGATCCTGAGCAACCTCAGCCCTCGGGCACCCACGTCTTCTTGGCGAGCAGCAGGCCGTCGCCGACCGGCAGCAGCACGGGGATGAGGTCGTCGTCCTCGGCGATGGCCCGACCCAGCTCGCGGATCGCCACCGTGTCCGGGTCGCGCTGCGCCGGGTCGGCGACCCGGTCGTGCCAGAGCGCGTTGTCGAAGGCCACCACGCCGCCGGGGCGCAGCAGACGCAGCGCCTCGGCGAGGTACTCGGGGTATTCCTGCTTGTCCCCGTCGGCGAAGACCAGGTCGTAGTGGCCGTCGGTCAGCCGGGGCAGCACCTCGAGGGCAGCGCCGGGGATCAGCCGAGCCCGCTGCGAGGGGATGCCGGCCTCGCGGAACGTCTCCTTGGCCAGGCGCTGGTGCTCGGCCTCGGTGTCGACGGACGTCAGGACACCGTCGTTGCGCATGCCGCGCAGCATCCACAGGCCGGAGACACCGGTGCCGGTGCCGATCTCCACGACCGCTCGGGCGTCCAGCACGGCAGCCAGGAAGCGCAGGGCGGCGCCGGCGCCGGGTCCGATCGGGACCACCCCGACCTCCTCGGCGCGGGCGCGGGCGTTGGCCAGGACGGCGTCCTCAGCGACGTACTCCTCGGAGTGCGTCCAGCTCGCAGGCTTGGGTGCGGTGACGATGACGGCCTCCTCGGCGACGCGCTGGGCGGACGGGTTGGGGGGACTGTACCGCCGCCGCGGCGCCGCGCCGTGGCGCCCGGCCGTGCCCCGGCCGACACGGTGGCGGGAACACGGCGGCCTGCTGTGGCGTTGGTGGGGGTGAGTCAGTTTCGATGCCGGTGCTCAGTGCGGTCTCAGCGGGCTCTCAACAACCGTTCCTAGCGTGGAGGTCAGCAAGCCGATGGTCCGGATCCCAGACCTGGCCCGCAGGAGCAAGGAGCCCACGATGAGCAAGCCGTCGCCCGACCAGGCCGGGCAGGACTCCGGGCAGAATTCTGTGCAGGACTCCGGGAACGTTCCCGGTGTGCCCTCGTGGGACCAGATCGTCGAGGACCACTCCGCCCGCGTCTACCGCCTGGCCTACCGGCTGACCGGCAACGCGCACGACGCCGAGGACCTCACCCAGGAAGTGTTCGTCCGGGTCTTCCGGTCGCTGCACACCTACACCCCCGGCACCTTCGAAGGCTGGCTGCACCGGATCACGACCAACCTGTTCCTCGACTCCGCACGCCGCAAGAGCAGGATTCGCTTCGACGCGCTGCCTGACGACGCCGCCAACCGCCTGCCCAGCCCGGTGGTCTCCCCGGACGCGGCGTACCTGAACCAGACCTTCGACGCCGACGTCGAGTCGGCGCTCGCGTCGTTGTCGCCGGAGTTCCGGGCCGCCGTCGTGCTGTGCGACGTGGAGGGCCTCTCCTACGAGGAGATCGCCGACGTGCTGGGTCTCAAGATGGGCACCGTCCGCTCCCGAATCCACCGAGGCCGCGCGATGCTCCGATCGGCCCTGGCGCACCGCGCGCCCAAGGCCGGCCGGCTCCGCGTCGCCGGACCGCTCCTCGCCGGGCGCTCCGGGTGAGGGCGACACGGTGATCTTCCGGCTCCACGGACACATCGGCTCGGCCGCCTCAGCGCTGGTCGACGGTCAGCTGTCCCCCGAGGAGGAGGACCGCGCCTGGAAGCACGTGCTGGGCTGCCCCGGCTGTCGTCGTCTGGTGGAGCGTGAAGGCTGGATCAAGCAGCGGCTCGCGGGCCTCGCCGCCCCGGCCGCGTTCGCCCCGCCCCCGCCGGCGAGCCTGCTCGGGTCTCTGTACGACGTGGACGCCTGGGCCGCGGTCGACGAGATCGAGCGGCGGTCGACGCGTCGCCGTGCGGCCGGTGTGCTCGTCGGCGCTGGCTCCGTCGGGCTTGCCGTGATGGCGATGATGGCCGTGACCGCGCCGCCGGCGGGTCGGGGTGAGATCCCGGGCCAGGCGCCCGCGATGTTCGGCAACAAGACCGCGCCGGTCCGTGACAGTGCCGGCACCGGCGCAACGGCGGACGTCGAGAACGCCGCTTTCGGGGGTAGGACAAGATAGTCGCGTGACTGAGCGCGAGAACCAGGGTCCCGACGAGCCGGCGACCCCGGAGCAGGCGGCCGCCGGCGGCGACGCGGCGACCGGCGACGCCCAGCAGACCGACCCGACCCGGCCGTACGCAGGGAGCTTCGGTGCCGTCGACCCGACCTGGCCCGATCCGCAGGTCACGCCGCCGGCGGGCCAGTACGCCGGTCACCCGGCCGCCGGCCAACCTGTGACGGGATACCCCGCGGCTGGATACCCAGCGGCCGGCTACCCGGTGGCTGGCTACCCGACGGCCAAGGACGGCCCTGGCCGAGACGAGCGCCGCTCCGGACTCCCGGGCTGGACCTGGCCGATGATCGCCGCGCTCGCCCTGGTCGTGGGACTGGCGGGCGGTGCGGTCGGCGGCGCGCTCGTGGCGAACGACAACGGCGGCTCCGGTGGGGTGCTCTCGGTCCAGCGTCGTACCGCACCGCCGCTCCCGGCGGACAACAACAGCGTCGCCGCGGTGTCGGCGAAGGTGCTGCCCAGCACCGTCCAGATCATCGCCGAGTACAACGGCAAGGCGCAGGGAGCGACCGGCTCGGGCTTCGTCTTCGACAAGCAGGGTCACGTGATCACGAACAACCACGTCGTGGCCGAGGCCGCCGACGACAACGGTCCGATCGAGGTGATCGACCACGACGGTCGGCACCTGAAGGCGACCGTGGTGGGACGCAGCGCGGTCTACGACATCGCGGTGCTCGAGGTGAAGGGTGCGCAGAACCTCCCTCCCGCGGCGATCGGCTCGGCCCAGCAGATGCGCGTCGGCGAGACCGTGGTCGCGTTCGGCTCGCCGCTGGGACTCTCCGCCACCGTCACCAGTGGGATCGTCAGCGCGGTCAACCGCCCGGTGACCACCGGCGACGGCAGCGACTCGTCGTACATCAACGCGGTGCAGACCGACGCTGCGATCAACCCCGGCAACTCCGGTGGTCCGCTGGTGAACCTCCAGGGCGAGGTGATCGGGGTGAACTCCGCGATCGCCTCCCTCGGCGGCTCGGCGACCTCCCAGGAGGGCGGCAACATCGGCGTGGGCTTCGCGATCCCGATCGAGCAGGTCCTGGTCACCACCGACCAGATCCTCCGCACCGGGAAGGCGCAGTACCCGATCATCGGCGCCAACGTCCGCGGCAGCAGCAAGCTCAACGGTGCGACCGTCGAGAGCATCGCCGCGGGCAGCCCCGCCAGCAAGACCGACCTCAAACCGGGCGACCTGATCATCAAGGTCGACGGCAAGCCGGTGACCGGATCCAGCGACGTGGTCGTCGCCGTCCGCGCCCACCAGCCCGGAGAGAACGTCAAGCTCACGGTCAAGCGCGGCAGCAAGATCCTCGAGATCACGGTCGGCCTGGTCGGCAAGACCGGCTGAGCCTGCGGTTCGGGGTTCGCCTGCGGCGGGCGTGTGTGCCTGCGGCACACGGGGTCCGTGGTCGCCGGTGCGGGGTGTGACCCGGCGTCCCCCTCGCTCGCTGGGGGATGCGCGTCGCGCCGACTTCCCTGCCGCTGCCGCCGGCTTGGTCTTGGCGCGCCGCGCGACCCCTT
>DATAKN010000127.1:0-7644 GCA_036261595.1 Marmoricola sp. | reverse complement strand
TGTGATGTCCCGCGACACCGTTGACAGGTGTCGCGGGACATCGTTGCATTTCAGCGGTGTCTGGGGCGAGGTCCTGGGGGTCTGCCGAGGGGCTGGTAGTCGCGGTCGGTGTCGAGGGTGAGTTCGCGGAGTAGCTCGCCTGTCTCGGCGTCGACGACGCGGATGTAGAGGTCGGCGATGAGGGCGAGGACTCGTTTTCCTCGGTGTTCGCGTCCGAGGCCGATGTGGCGCAGTTGGCTGTCGTAGCGCAGCGTGATCACGCCGCTGCTGTCGATCTTGTCGCGGCGGACTCGGTAGTGGACCGGGATCGTGGGTTTGGCTGGACGGGCTTTCGGGCGGGCGTCGAAGGCCTGCTGGGGGACGCGACGGCCGATGGCGCGGTGCGGACGGAGGCGGTTGTAGTAGGCGCGGAACCGGTCGAGCTGGCGTTGCAGCTCGGTCAGGGTGCTGGCTGGTCGCTGGGCAGCGAGCCACTTCTTCTGGGTCTGGTGGAACCTCTCGACTTTTCCGCAGGTCTGCGGGTGGTAGGGCCTGGAGTGGTGTAACCGGACGCCGAGGAGGTCGAGCTCGATCTCCAGGGCGACTCGTCCACCGCGGCGGGGTTTGCCGGTGAACACTGCGCCGTTGTCGGTCAGCACGCTGGCCGGGATTCCGTAGCGGCGAAAGGCCTGCCGGAAGCTGGCCAGGACCTCGGGGCCGGTGGTGGTGACCCGGGCCTTGGAGACCAGGTCCAGTCGGGAGTGGTCGTCGATGATGTTGAGGATCTCCACGCCGGTGTCGTCGGCGAGCTGCCAGTGGGTGATGTCGGCCTGCCACCGCTCGTTGGGTTGCTCGGCGCAGAACCGCTTGCCGGCGCCCTTGGGACGCTTCTTGGGTTGGGGGGTGACGAACCCGCGGCGGTTCAGGACCCGCCAGATCGTCGACGTTGCCGGCAGCCGGTCCACTCCAGTGGTGGCCAGGTGGGCGCGGATGGTTTCAGCGCCGGCGTCCAGCCCCTTCTTCGACAGGTCCTTGCGTAGCCGCACGATCCGGTCTTCCAGATCCAGACTGATCGCGCGGGGATTGGTGTGGGGTCTTCGTGACCGGGGCTGGAAGGCCGCCTCGCCCTCGGTCTCGTAGCGCTTGACCAGCTGTTGGACCCAATACCGCGAGATCTTGTAATCGCGGGCGACCTCGCTCTTGGAGCGGCCCTCGACCGTGACTGACGTGATGACGAGCTCCGCGAGCGACATGCCGCACCTCCGCGCTAGGTGCCAACCATGTCGCGGGACAGATGCCAACTATCTCGTGGAACCGGACACTGTCAGCCCGACCGATGTGAAGTCTTCGGACATCGACGACACCCGGACCCACCCACGTGGGTCCGGGTGTCGCGTTTCTCCCGCCTCCGGCGAACTCGAAGGCGCCGGCCACTGGGCCGCGCTTTTCGGCGCGCGGGCGGCGTCCGGTCGCGTTGGGGGCCTAGTGGCAGAATCCGCGACATGCCACCAGAGCCCGACGCCCCCAGCAACGAGCCGAACCTCGAGCTGCCCAGCTTCGGATTCGGGCGCAGGAAGAAGCGCGGCCGGAAGTCCTCCGACGTGGCTGACGACGCCGCCCCGGTGACTGCCGAAGCCGCGGCGCCGGCGGTCCCGGAGGAGCCGACGCAGGCGCCTGTCGAGGAACCGCGGTCCACGGAGACGACGGCCCTGCAGCCGACGACACCACGGGCTCCCGCAGCACCGCCCGCTCCGGCCCGTGCGCCGGGTGGCGAGTCGACCCCGGCTCCCTCCCCGGCGCGACCGCCGTCGCGACCCGCCGCCAGGCCGCCGTCGCGACCCGCCGCCTCGCCCGCACCGGCACCGGCACCGCCCCAGCCGAGGCCGCCGGCTCCGGCCCGGCCCGCGCCGGCCCGTCCGGCATCCGCCCGCGACGACGAGGCGGCCAGCACACCGCCGGAGGCTCCGACGACTCCCGACCTGCCGGTCGCGCCGCCCGCCGAGAACGACCTCTTCGCCGCACCACCGGTGCACCCCCTGGACGAGATGGCGACCGCGTGGGAGGAGGAACCTGCCCCCCGCGAACGTCGACAGGGCACGCGGGCGCGTCGCCGGGCGGAGACGCAGGAGGCCAAGGCGGCCCGGCGCGCTCGCAAGCAGGGCGGTCGACGAGCCGCCGCCGAACCCGAACTCCCGCCCGAGTCCGAGCTCGAGGACACCCTCGTCGAGCCGGTCCGGATCGACCAGACCGCTGCCGCATCCGCCGTCGAGGAGTCCCAACCGGCGGAGGACGAGTCAGCGGCGTTCGCTCCGGCCGACCGACTGGTCGCCCGCATGCCCGCGATCAACCCGCTGGTGGCCGCGATCATCACCGGGCTGCTCGCGGGCCTGACGACCGTCCTGCTCTCCTTCGGCGCTGCCCGTGGCTGCGACGCCGTGCGCGGCACCGAGAGCTGCGGCGGTGGCCTGGGCCTGCTGGCCCTCCTGGCGATCCTCGCGCTCGAGGTCTACCTCGGCGCGGTCCTGCTACGGGCGTGGCAGATCGCCGACCCGGTGAGCACCAGCTTCCTCGGCGTCGGGATCGTCGCGACCATCGCCATGCTCGCGTTCCTCGGCAGCATCGACTCGCCCTGGATGCTGCTGGTCATCCCGTTGATGACGGCCGCGTCGTTCGCCTTGTCGTGGTGGGTCACCGTGCGGTTCATCGACGAGACGTCGAGCGCCTGACCCGTCGAGTGGTCAGTTGGTGAGCCACCAGTGGTCAGTTCGTCGTACCGGCGGTACGACGGACTGACCACTCGCCGTTGCCGAACTGGCTACTCAACGAGCGTCAGAGGCGGGCGGCGACCAGCTCCGCGATCTGCACGGTGTTCAGCGCGGCACCCTTGCGCAGGTTGTCGTTGCTCACGAACAGCGCCAGCCCGCGGTGGTCCGGGACACCGGGGTCCTGGCGCAGCCGGCCGACGTATGACGGGTCCTGCCCGGCCGCCTGCAGCGGGTTCGGGACGTCACTGAGCTCGACGCCGGGCGCGCCGGCGAGCAGCTCGCGGGCGCGCTCGGGCGTCATCGGGCGCTCGAACTCGGCGTTGATCGCCAGCGAGTGCCCGGTGAACACAGGCACGCGCACGCAGATGCCGGAGACCAGCAGGTCGGGGATGCCGAGGATCTTGCGCGACTCGTTGCGGAGCTTCTGTTCCTCGTCGGTCTCGTTGAGCCCGTCGTCGACGATCGAGCCGGCCAGCGGCACGACGTTGTAGGCGATCGTCCGGACATACTTCTCCGGGGCCGGGAAGGTCACCGCGGTGCCGTCGTACGCCAGCTCGCGCGCCTTGTCGCCGGCCGCCTCGACCTGGCTGGCCAGCTCCTCGACGCCGGCGACACCGGAGCCCGAGACCGCCTGGTACGTCGAGGCGATCAGCCGCACCAGCCCGGCCTCGTCGTGCAGCGGCTTGAGCACCGGCATCGCGGCCATCGTCGTGCAGTTCGGATTGGCGATGATGCCCCGCCGGGCGGCGATCACCGGGTCCATCGCCTCGGGATTGACCTCGGAGACCACGAGCGGGATCTCCGGGTCGCGACGGAAGGCCGACGAGTTGTCGACGACGATCACGCCGGCGTCGACGAACCGCGGGGCGACCGCGCGCGAGGTGGTCGCGCCGGCGCTGAACAGCGCGATGTCCAGGCCCCTCAAGGAATCTGTGTCGGCGCCCGCAACATCTTCCACGACCACCTCGCGGTCGCCGAAGGGCAGCACCTTGCCGGCCGAGCGGGCCGAGGCGAAGAACCTGACCTGGTCAACCGGGAAGTTCCGCTCGAGCAGGATCTGCCGCATCGCGACGCCGACCTGTCCAGTAGCGCCGACCACACCGATGTTCACACCCATGACCTACCGTCCCGTCCCGCCGTAGACCACGGCCTCGACCTCGTCGGACCCGAGGTTGAACGCCTGGTGCGCGGCGCGTACGGCGTCCTGCACCTGCGTCTCCGCGACGACGACCGAGACCCGGATCTCGGAGGTGGAGATCATCTCGATGTTGACGCCGGCGTCGGAGAGCGCCTCGAAGAAGCGGGCCGAGATCCCCGGCGAGGTGCTCATGCCGGCTCCGACGATGGAGACCTTGCCGACGCTGTCGTCGTACTGGAGGCTGTCGAAGCCCACCGACTCCTGCAGGCGGGAGAGCGCCGTCATCGCGGTCTGGCCCTCGCCACGGGGCAGCGTGAAGGAGACGTCGGTGAGGCTGGTCGCCGCCGCCGAGACGTTCTGCACGATCATGTCGATGTTGATCTGAGCGTCGGCCACGGCGCGGAAGATCGCCGCGGCCTCACCGGGCTTGTCCGGCACGCCGACGACGGTGATCTTCGCCTGGCTCCGGTCGTGGGCGACGCCGGTGATGATCGCAGCTTCCATGGTCTGTCCTTCAGTGGGGGAGCCAACGTGTGCGACAAGGTCGACATCCTCGGCCTTCACGACCCAGGTGCCCTCCTTCTCGGAGAACGAGGACCGGACGTGGACGGGCATGCCGTAGCGGCGGGCGTACTCGACGCACCGCAGGTGCAGGATCTTCGCGCCCTGCGCGGCCATCTCCAGGGTCTCCTCGTAGGAGATCCGCGGGATCTTGCGGGCGTGCGGCTCGATCCGCGGGTCGGCGGTGAAGATGCCGTCGACGTCGGAGTAGATCTCGCAGACATCGGCCCGGAGGGCGACCGCGAGCGCCACCGCGGTGGTGTCGGAGCCGCCACGGCCCAGCGTGGTGATGTCCTTGGTGGTCTGGGAGACGCCCTGGAAGCCGGCGACGATGGCGATCGCGCCCTCGTCGATCGCGGCTTGGATGCGGCCCGGGGTGACGTCGATGATCTTGGCCCGGCCGTGCTCGGCGTCGGTGATCACACCGGCCTGCGAGCCGGTGAACGAGCGGGCCTCGTGGCCGAGGTTCTGGATCGCCATCGCCAGCACGGCCATCGAGATCCGTTCACCGGCGGTGAGCAACATGTCCAGCTCGCGCGCGGGCGGCAGCGGCGAGACCTCGTTGGCGAGGTCGATCAGGTCGTCGGTGGTGTCGCCCATGGCGGACACGACCACGACCACGTTGTTGCCCGCCCGCTTGGTCTCCACGATCCGGCGGGCGACGCGCTTGATGCTCTCGGCGTCGGCAACGGAGGAGCCGCCGTACTTCTGCACGACAATGCCCACGGACGTTCCCCTCGCTGGTTCAAGGTTGGTTCGGTGGCCCTCCCGACACGGGCCGCGCCTCGATCCCGGTGGGGAGCGTGTGCGCCACCGAGATTCTACCGAGCAGTGCCGTGGCGCCCGGGCGCTCGTCTCAGAGGCCGTCGCCGGCGACGTCGAGCACGGCTTCTGCCTGCACGACCAGCTCGTCCTCCCCCTCGATCTCGCGGTCCAGCCGCGAGTGGGCGACGATCGAGTGCAGCGCGGCGAGCACGCCGCAGGCGTTGTTGCCCCACGAGGCGAGGTAGGAGTACTGCCACCACCACAGCGCCTCCTCGACGTTGCCGGATCGGAAGTGCCGCAGGCCGTTGGCGACGTCGGTGGCGATCAAGGTGAGGTCGTCGGAGATCAGCGACGGGACGGTGTCGGCGTCGTACGGCTCGATGTTGTGCGCGTAGGTGTCGAGGTCGCCCAGCTTCTCGGCGAGGCGCATGCGCATCCGGTCGAGGTCGGGGTCGGGACCCACGTCGGGCTGGTACTGGGTCGCCGGCTCGAAGTCGCGCTGCGCACCCAACCGCGCTCCGGCGAGCAGCAGCTGGCTCACCTCGAGCAGCAACAGGGGCACCGCGGCCCCACCGTCGTCGTCCTCGCCGGCGATGGCCTGGAGGCCGAGCAGGAACGCCTCGCAGGCGTCGGCGATCTGTTGCCCGAAGTCCTCGAACTCGCTGTCAGTCACCGCGCACCCTCTCCCTCGTCACGGAAGATCATTCTCCCGCACTCCGCCGCCCGGCGAACGCGCGTCCCAGCGTGACCTCGTCGGCGTACTCGAGGTCACCTCCCACAGGTAGTCCACTCGCCAGGCGCGTGACCTGCAAGCCCATCGGCCGCAGCATCCGGGTGAGGTACGCCGCCGTCGCGTCGCCCTCGATGTTCGGGTCGGTGGCGAGGATGATCTCGGTCACCGTGCCGTCCTCGAGGCGGGCCAGGAGCTCACGGATCCGCAGTTGGTCGGGACCGATGCCCTCCAGGGGCGAGATCGCCCCGCCCAGCACGTGGTAGCGGCCGCGGAACTCCCGCGTGCGCTCGATCGCCACGACGTCCTTGGACTCCTCCACCACGCAGATCAGGGCCGGGTCGCGCCGCGGGTCGCGGCAGATCCGGCACATCTCCTCCTCGGCGACGTTGCCGCACACCGAGCAAAACCGGGCCTTCGCCTTGACCTCGAGCAGCACCTCGGCCAGCCGGCGTACGTCGGCGGGGTCGGCGGCCAGCAGGTGGAACGCGATCCGCTGGGCGCCCTTCGGGCCGACGCCGGGCAGGCGGCCCAGCTCGTCGATGAGGTCCTGGACGACGCCCTCATACACCGGGTGAGCCGCCCATCAACCCTCCGAGACCTTCACCACCACCGAGACCACCGGCCAGCGGGCCGAGCGCCTGCGCGGCCATCGCGTCGGCCTTGGCCTTCGCGTCGCGGAACGCCGCGACCACCAGGTCGCCCAGGTCGGCGAGGGACTCCTCGTCGTGGGCGTCGAAGCTGCCCGCAGGCACGCGTACGCCGACGAGCTCGCCGGTGCCCGAGACCGTCACCTGGACCCCGCCGGAGGTCCCCTCGACGGTCTTCGAGGCCAGCTCGGCCTGGGCGCTCATCAGCTGGGCCTGCATCGCCTGCGCCTGCTCGAGCATCGCGCCGAGGTCGAAGCCGCCCATCGAGTTCGGGTCGTTGGTCATGGTCGTCTCCTGGTCGTGGGTGGCTGTACTACTCGTGGGCGATCTCGTCGATCACGGTCGCACCGAGCTCGCGGCGGAGCAGCTCGGCACCGTCGAGCCCGCTGTCGTCGGCATCGGGGTCGTCCGGGTCGACGTCGGCGTCACGCTCGTCGGGGCGGCGTACCGGCGCACCACCGGCCCGCGTAGGAGCGATGCCGCTGCGCGCGGAGGCGATCGACTCCGGCTGCACCGGGGGTCGACTGGCAGCGGGCGGCTCCGGCGGTCGCGCCTCGGTGGCCGGCCGGGTCACCCGGGGCGCCGTGCCCGCACCCGGGTCGGCCGACGGGTCGACGACCGCGTCGACCCGCCAGTCCGCGCCGATCACGTCGATCGCGGCCTGCCGGAGGATCTCCTCGCTGCCGCCCCCGACGAAGGAGTCGCGCGCCCCGGCGTTCTTGAACCCCACCGTGAGCACGTTGCCCTCGAGCCCGATCACCTGGGCGTTCTGGCTCAGCAGGATCCAGGTGTAGCGCCGCATCTCCCGCACCCGCTCGAGCAGGTCGGGCCAGATCCGGCGCACGTCGACGAGGCCGAGAGCGCCGGCGGGTGCGGGGTCAGCCGGGGGCTGGACGGGTGGCGCGGCGGCCGGCCGGGCGGCCGGCTGGGCGGGCGGCTGGGCGGGCGCGGGCTGGGCCGGTGGTTGAGGTGCTGGAGCGCCAGCGCCTGCCTCGAAACCCGGTGACGGCTGCGCAGACACGGACGGGGTTTCGAGGCTCGCTGGCGCTCGCACCT
>DATAKN010000126.1:0-3375 GCA_036261595.1 Marmoricola sp. | reverse complement strand
CCTGCTCCAGGCCCGCGCCCTCGGCATCCGGGTGCCGCAGGAGGACGCCGAGGCGATCATGCACCTGTGGTCGTACGTCGGCTGGCTGATGGGCGTCGAGGAGCGCTGGCTGCCGCGCACCGAGCGGATCGGCCGCCGGGTCCTCGGCAACATCATCGCCGGCTTCTCCGCACCGGAGGAGAGCAGCCGCCTGCTCGGCGAGGGCCTGATCCGGATGCACGACCACGCACCGGGCGTCTCGCGGTGGAGACGCGTCTACGAGCGCGAGCGGGCGCTGAGCATGTCGACCTTCCTCAACCTCGGCCACGGCATGCGCGACGTCGGTCAGCCGATCCGGCCGCCGTGGTACCCGGCACTGCGGATCCCGGCCAACCTGTTCTGGACCCATCTGGTCGGGCGGCTGCCCGGGGGCCGGCAGGTCCTGGACCGCCGTGCCCAGCGCGCACTGGAGCGCCTGGAGGCCTTCCAGTACGCCGGCCACCGGCCCGCGGTCGCGTCGGTCCCGGAGGGCTAGGGGGTCGACGAAGGGTCGAAGGGCAGCGCGAACGTGAAGTACGCCGACCGCAGGCCGTAGACGCGGCGGAAGTCGTCACCCGAGATGTCCACTGCCGTTGGGGTCACCCCGTTCGTGCCCGCGAGGCGGACCGTCTGCACCCAGCCGCCCCACTCCGCAGGAGTCGTCGAGTTTTCGCGCTTCATGATCTGCACAGAGGTCAACGTCCCGATCTGCGGGTAGGCGGCCTGGAGCTTGCTCGGGTCAACCTGCTTCTGCCGATGGTGGTAGGGAGCGGCGGCCAGGTCGTACGGATCGGCCTGCGCGATCAGGTAGGGCTGCGAACCGGCCGAGCTCCAGCCGCCGTTGCTGGAGGCGAACTGCGCGAAGGCATACGTGCCGTCCGGCGCCATCAGCACCTGGCCGGCCGTGGCGGCCGCGGCGGCATTGGTGGTGTCCTTCTCCATGCCGACCCCACCGTAGACCTGGCACGCGGCGGTGTCGCAGATGTCGTAGTAGCCACCTGCGTTGTCGGCCCGTTCTCGGACGGCGTACGTGCGCGCCGCCACGGCCTGCGCACCGAGCGCGGCAGCCGGCCATGACGCCGGCGACTCCGCCGCGATGACGCCGCGCACGTACTTCTCCAGGTTCAGTACGTTGACGGTGTCCCGATTGGTGAAGCGGAGCGCTCCGCGGTACTTCTTCGGACCGGTCCTCAGCTTCAGGGTGGTCCCGCCTGGAGCGCGGAACTCGCCGTCACCGGCCAGCGAGCGCCGACCGGCGGTCTTGTAGAGGTGCCACCGGGAGGTCCGGTAGAAGACCTTGGTGTGTCCGTTCTTCTGGACCAGGCGCCACAACCGCGGCGTCCGCTTGGTGTGTCGCAGCTTGTAGGTGCGGCCGTTGCCGAGGTCGCGGACTCGCAGCCCTCGCGCCGGGTAGACGGTCAGGTTGTTGTCGGTGTCGGCGGTGATCAGCACCTTGATCCCGGTGCTCGGCGGCAACCCGCCCAGCGACGTGCCGGGGTAGTAGAAGCTCAGGATCTGCTGCGTGCTGAGCCCTGCGTCGGCCGCACCCTTCGCGCCCCACTGCGACATGCCGTGACCGTGACCGTAGCCGTTGGTCGTGACGACGATCGGCGCGCCGGTCGTGGTGTTGACCGGGGTGTCGGTCGAGCTGCTGAGCGGCATCCGAGCGGCCTGCGCCGGCGCTGTGGTCAGCACCAGCGCGGCGCTGATGAGCGCCGTGGCGAGTCCAGGCAGGGTCCGTCTGGTCCGAGTGTGCATGCGTGTCCCTGGGTCGGTGAGCAGAGGGGGAAGGACCATCATGCCTCCCTCGACAACCCGATATCGCCGGTTCGGGAGGAATGCGGCCTGCTCGAGAACTGGTGAAGGAATGACAGCCCGGCAACTACCGGCCTGTGATTTCAGTGCGGGCGGTGCAGCCGGCGGGCGGCCTCGGCGATCGAGCCGCTGTTGGAGGGGTAGACCGTGAACGCCTGGGCGAGCTGGTCGGCGGTGATCGACTCGGCGACGGCCAGCGACACCGCGTGGATCAGCTCGCTGGCGCGCGGACCGACGACCACGCCGCCGACGATGCTGCCGGTGCCGGGCCGGCAGAACAGCTTCACGAACCCGTCGTGGACGCCCTGCATCTTCGCCCGCGCGTTGCCGGAGAGCGGCAGTCGCACCACCTCGGCGTCGATCTCGCCGCGGTCGACCGACTGCTGCGACCAGCCGACGGTGGCGATCTCGGGGGCGGTGAAGACGTTCGAGGACACCTTCTTCAGGTCCAGCGGCGCGACCGCGTCACCGAGGAAGTGCCACATCGCGATCCGGCCCTGCATCGCCGCGACCGAAGCGAGCATGAGGACGCCGGTGCAGTCGCCGGCGGCGTACACGCTGCGAGCGCTCGTGCGCGAGACCCGGTCGACCTTGATGAAGCCACCCTCGTCGACGATCACCCCGGCCTCCTCCAGACCGATGCCCTGGGTGTTCGGGATCGAGCCGAGCGCGAGCAGGCAGTGCGAGCCCGTGACCGAGCGGCCGTCGGTCAGCGTCACGGTCACCTCGTCGCCGTCGCGGGTCACCGACTCCATCCGCGACTGCGAGAGCACCGTCATGCCCCGGCGCATCAGCACCTGCTGGAGCACCTCGGCTGCGTCCGGGTCCTCACCGGGAAGCACCCGGTCGCGCGAGGAGACCAGCACGACGTCGATCCCGAGCGCCAGGTAGGCGCTGGCGAACTCCGCGCCGGTGACGCCGGAGCCGACCACGATCATGCGCGACGGCATCTCGGTGAGGTTGTAGACCTGCTCCCAGGTGAGGATCCGCTCGCCGTCCGGCTGTGCCGTGGGCAGCGTGCGCGGGGCGGCGCCGGTGGCCACGAGCACCGCGTCGGCGTCGACGAACTCGGTGGTGCCGTCGGGGCGGTCGACGAGCACCCGGTGGAACGTCGTACGGCCGACGCCCGCGCTCGGATCGATCCGGCCGCGGCCGACCAGCACGCGGACGCCGTCGCGCTCCAGCCGCCGACCGATGTCGCGGGACTGCTCGGCGGCCAGGCGCAGCACGCGCTCGTTCACCCTGGCGAGGTCGACGTGCACCTGCGAGGCGGCGTCGCCCTCCTCGTCGGCGAACCCGATGCCGAGCTCGTGGGCCGTCGACAGCTCGGACATCAGCTCGCTGGTCGCGATCAAGGTCTTGCTGGGCACGCAGTCGGTGAGCACCGCGGAGCCGCCGAGGCCGTCGGAGTCGACCACGGTGACCTCGGCACCGAGCTGGGCGGCCACGTGGGCCGACTCGTATCCTCCGGGACCGCCGCCGATGATCACCACTCGCGTCACCGGGTCATTGTCTCGCACGGTGTCGCACCGGCCGGGACCG
>DATAKN010000198.1:0-5590 GCA_036261595.1 Marmoricola sp. | reverse complement strand
CGGCGCCAACGACCCGGCCTGCACCCTCGCCCAAACTCTCGGCAACCGGTGCGCCAGCTCCAACGCCAACCCGACCAGGTTGCGACCGGCGTCGGCGGTCAGTCCGAGGGCGGTGGCGAACTCCAGCACCGCGAACTCACTGACCAACGGTGCACCCTCACCCGCGATCGGGATCCCGGTGTCCTGACCCATCACCTTCGTGCCCGACCACCAGGTCGCCGCATCATCGAGATCAGACACGGTGTGCAGGTGCGCCCACTCCACCGCGTCGGCGAGGACACGTGCCTCGGCGGCGTTCGCGTCGGCCCGGGCACGACGAGCCGACGCCAGCACAGCAGCTGCGTCGGTAGTGCGGGTGGCCGAGTTCATGACACTGAATCTACGGACACGCACCGACACTTTCGGGTCCAGAACCCTTGTTTTCAGGGGGTCCTGGACGGAATTTCTTGAGGAACTTTCGCTGCTGCACCGCGCTTGCGATGGTTGGGGTGCGGTTGCGTAGCAACCGCCTCGAAACCCCCGGGCACCTCCGAGCGAGGCGAGCGTGGTCTCGCAACGGGCCTGTGCGCGGGAGTGGTTTCGAGGCTCGCTGGCGCTCGCACCTCAACCACCGGGCGTACTCGCGCCAACAGCAGAACGCCACCGGCGCCGTACCGGTCGCGGTGGCCGAGAACCGGAACGATCATGTGCCCCTATCCGGCGAGCTTCGCCAGTTCCTCGCCCATCCGGGCCACGATCGCGTTCAGCGCCTTCAGCGGCCGGATCATCACGGTGAACTCCGAGATCTGGCCATCGTCGTCCCAGCGGATCATGTCGATGCCCTCGACCTGCAGCCCGTCGACCTCGGTGGTGAAGCGCAGCACCGCGTCGCGCTCGCGCACCCACTCGTCGTGGTAGATGAGCTCAGGGCCGAGGACGACCATCGCAGCGGCGAGGTATGCGACCACGAGGTCGCGCCCCGCTTGCGGCGTGTGCACCGCCGGTGACCTGAAGACGGCATCGTCGGCGACGAGCTCCGGCAACACGGCGGAGTCACGGGCGCGCACGAGCTCGTGCCACCGGGCCAATCCGGTCTGAGCAGGGGTCGACGTCATGCGGCGAACAGTACTGAGCGAGATTCCCAGTGCATGGGGACCTTCGCCTCTGGAGTTCTGGACGGATCCAAGGCATAGCGTCGAAAGCGCCGTGGTCCATCACACATGCACCTGCCCGCGGGGGAGAGGTGCAGGCCCCGGCAGACCAACATCAGGAGAAACGATGGTACACAAGGGCTATGTGCGGGCGCGACCGCTCGTCGTGGGCCTGGCCACGCTGGGGCTGGCCAGCCTCGGGATGATGATGCCTTCGACGGCGGCGCCGGCGCCGAGCGCCACGACCGTGACGCTCACCAGCGGCACGACCCTGCATTCGACGTGGCAGGTCCAGAACGACATCGGCATGAGCGGTCCTCAGGGGACCGCGACAGCGAACCCCGGGCTCGGTGTCTACGACGCGACGTACGACAGCGCCGGCACGCCGATCACCGACGCCTTCGACGATGCCATGCTGTTCTGGGTCAACAACGAGCAGGTGGCCGCTCCGGCGACGTGGGACGTCCAAGCGGACGCCGCTGATCCGACGCTGAACCGCGTGCTGACCGCCGGTCCCACGACGATGGGCAGTGTCGACGTGACCACGACGTACCGCGTGATGTCGACCCAACAGGTGCTGCGCACCACGGTGTTCCTCACCAACAAGGGGACCACCCCGGTGACGGTGCCAGTCACGCTGGCCACCAACGTGGGCTCGGACGGCAACACGGCGGTCGCCGGTTCCAGCAGCGGTGACACCTCGTTCAGCGACGCCGACC
Organism: Marmoricola sp.; assembly: GCA_036261595.1. Lineage (GTDB taxonomy): Bacteria > Actinomycetota > Actinomycetes > Propionibacteriales > Nocardioidaceae > Marmoricola. The sequence continues at coordinate 3,741 of DATAKN010000198.1, read as the reverse complement.
GGTGGGTCGTCACCTACGAGGACGCCGCGAGCCCGGACCCGGTCAACACGCATGTCCTCGCCGGTCCGGGATCGGTGGCAGCGCCGCCAACGGGTACGTCGATGACTGTGTTCACCTCGGCGGGCACCCAGGGCGTGCTCGCGAATTACACTGTCACGATCCCGGCGGGGGGTAGTCGTGGCCTGATGTTCTTCAACGTCCTGTCCGACACCAACGCCGCGGCGTTGTCCGGAGCCGCGCACTTCAACACCAATCCCTCTGCGACCGACGAGCTCCTCGCGGGTCTGTCGGACGCACAGCGGCTGAGCATCGTCAACTGGCAGCTGACGGGGGCCCAGCCGGACGGCGTGATCCGTAAGCCCCACTCGCGCTTCGTCGGGAACAACATCTACAACCTGACCGCGAAGGGACAGACGGTCCGGACCCGGGCACACCGCGGCGCGGTCCGGACGTTCGTCGTGCGGGTGTACAACGACGGTCAAACTGCCGCCGCGTACACCACGCAGGGCTTCAGCTCGGCGCACAAGGTGCGTGTCCGCTACTTCGCCGGCGGTACGAATGTGACCGCGTCGATGAAGTCGGCCGGGGGTTTGACGTTCGCCCTCTCGCCCGGGCAGTACAAGGAATTCCGGATCAAGATGAAGGTCATGCGCGCGGCCCACGTCGGCGTGCACAAGTTTGCGAAGGTGGTCGCGACGAGCGCCAGCAACGGTCTGGTGAAGAACGACGCCGTGAAGGCCGTCCTGATCGCAAAGAGGTGAATGAACGCTGGCGACGTCCGCCCGCGCCCGCTCGAGCGCAGTAGAACGCCGCCGTGGTCGGGCTCCGGGCCAGCGAGGTGCTGGCCCCGGGGCCCGACGCGCGCCTCGAGCGCGGCCGCTCCGCCGCCCGAGGCCACTAACTTCGGACCATGGACTTGCGCCAGCTGGCCGCCGCACGCCACCTCGGTCCCACGACGATCGTCGCCCTCGTGGTCGCCTACGTCGCCCTCTGGGTGGTCGCCCGACCCTCGGGCGAGCCCACGGGCGCGTACGTCGGGCAGCTGGTCGGGGCCGTGTCGATCCTGCTGCTCTCCGCGGCCCTGGTGCTGATCAGCTCGCTGCCCTGGGTCGAGGAGTGGTTCGACGGCATCGACCGGGCCGCGATCTGGCACCGGCGGATGGCGATCACCGGCCTCGTGCTCCTCGCCGTCCACATCCCGCTGTCGTCGAGCCCGATCCACTCTCGTTGGGGCGGCCAGCTCGGCGCCATCGGAGCCTGGGGCATGGTGGGGCTCGCGCTGTGGGCGATCCTGCCGCGCTGGCAGTCGGTCGTGCCGCGCCCGCTACGGGGATCGATCAAGGCGCTCAAGGACGCTCCCGTGATCCGCGACGTACGCACGATCTTCGGCGGCTACGACCGCTGGCGACAGGTGCACCGGCTCACCGGCGTCCTGGTCGGCGCGGCGTTCTTCCACGGGCTCCTCGACGGGTCTCCATTCCCGAAGTCACCGGTGCTGCACTGGAGCTACCTGGTGATCGGCTCCATCGGCCTGGGGTTCTACGTCTACCGCGAGCTGCTGTCCCGCTGGTTCCGGTCGCTCCACGACTACGAGGTCGACCGCGTCACCCCGGCAGGGGAAGGCCTGGTCGAGATCGCCCTGCGCCCGATCGGCCGTCCCGTCTCCTTCGTGCCCGGCCAGTTCGCGCTGGTCTACATCGAGGCGAAGGACGGCTGGCACCGGCACCCGTTCACGATCGCCAGTGCACCGACCGAGCGCGTTCTGCGGGTCACGGTCAAGGCACTGGGCGACTACACGTCGTCGCTCCGCGACCTGCTCGAGCCCGGCATGCCGGCGGTGATCGGCGGCCCCCACGGCCGCTTCAACCACGCCAAGGGCACCAAGGACCAGGTCTGGATCGCGGGCGGCGTGGGAGTGGCCCCGTTCCTCAGCTGGATGCGTGCGCTCGCCGAGCACCCGCCTCCCGGGCAGGTCGACCTGTACTACGCCTTCACCGGCGCGGCACCGTTCGCTGACGAGCTCGCCGCGATCGGGGCCGGCCACGACCAGGTTCGGGTCCATCTGGTCGACTCCGCCGTCGACGGGCGGCTGACCGCCGACCGGATCATCGGGGAGTCTTCGGCACCGGTGCGCGGCCTCTCGGTCTTCCTCTGCGGCCCCGAGCCGATGCTGCGTGACCTGCAGGCAGGTCTGCGCAGCCGCGGCGTACGCCCGCACAACATCCACCGCGAGTACTTCGACTGGCGCTGATCGCACCGTACGGCGCCGCGTCGTACCCGTTCCGCCGGTCGGGTAGCGTCGCTGGCGCCATGTCACTGTCGCTGATGCTGCCCGAGGGCGATGCCGACGTCGAACGTCGCCGGCGCCTGCGGAGGATGCGCTCGCTCGCCGTCGGTCTCCTGGTCTTCGCGGCTGCCGTCTACCTGGCGACACTCGACCGCGGCGGATTCTGGGCCTACGTCAACGCGGGTGCTGAGGCGAGCATGGTCGGCGCGATCGCGGACTGGTTCGCGGTGACGGCTCTCTTCAAGCACCCGTTGGGCCTGCCGATCCCGCACACGGCGCTGATCCCCAAGCGCAAGGACGAGTTCGGCCGCAGTCTCGAGGACTTCGTGCAGGAGAACTTCCTGCAGGAGGAGATCATCCGCGATCGCCTCACCGTGGCGCAGGTGTCGGCACGCGCCGCCGAGTGGCTGCGCGACCCGGCCAACGCCGCGCGGGTGGTCGAGGAGGGCTCCTCGATCATGGCGGCCGCGCTGAACCGCCTGCGCGACAGCGACGTCGAGGCGTTGGTCACCGACGTGCTGCTGCCCCGGCTGATCCTCGAGCCGATCTCGCCGATCGCCGGCAACCTGCTCACCGAGATCCTGCGCGACGGCGCTCACCACGGGCTGGTCGACCTGGCGCTCGAGGAGGGGCACCACTGGCTGGTGCACAACCAGGAGACGTTCACCCAGGTCGTCGGCGAGCGGGCTCCGTGGTGGTCACCGGACCGGATCAACGAGCTGGTCACCGATCGGCTCCACCTCGAGGCCGTGCGCTGGCTCGCCGACATCCGCGCCGATCCGCACCACCGGGCACGCAAGGCGCTCGACAGCCTGCTCGAACAGCTCGCCCAGGACCTGCTCAGCACGCCCGCCACACAGGACCGGGCCGAGCGGCTGAAGAAGCGGTTGCTCGAGCACCCCCAGTTCGTGGCCAGCGGCATGGCCGTCTTCGACGCGCTGCGTCAGGCCCTGCTCGAAGCGCTCGGCGACGACGACGGGCCGCTCCGGGCCCGGGCGGCGGCGGAGGTGGTCGCGTTCGGAGAGCGGTTGGCCGCCGACGACGCGCTCCGTGCCCGGCTGGACGCCTGGGGCGCGGACGCTGCGGTCTTCTTCGTACGCCGGTACGGCGGCGAGCTCACCGCGGTGATCACGCACACCGTCGAGCGCTGGGACGGCAAGGAGGCCGCGCAGCGGATCGAGCTCCACGTCGGGCGGGACCTGCAGTTCATCCGGATCAACGGCACGATCGTCGGCGGTCTCGTCGGCGTACTCATCCACGCGATCACGACGGCGGTGAGCTGAGTGACCGGTTCCGCGGGGGAGACCCGCACGATCCCGATCCGGGACGCGTCGATCCGCCTGGGCCAGCTGCTCAAGCTCGCCGACCTGGTCGACGACGGCAGCGAGGCGCGCGCGGTGATCGCCGAGGGGCTGGTCGAGGTCAACGGCGAGGTGGAGACCCGGCGTGGCCGG
>DATAKN010000110.1:0-18279 GCA_036261595.1 Marmoricola sp. | reverse complement strand
CGGTCCATCGCGGCAACGCCGTCGATCATGCCCTCGTCCATGTTGACGTCGATGACCTGGGCGCCGTTCTCGACCTGCTGCGCGGCGACGGTCAGCGCGGTGTCGTAGTCGCCGGCCTTGATCAGGTTGCGGAACCGCGCCGAACCGGTGATGTTCGTGCGCTCACCGACGTTGACGAACAGCGAGTCCGGGGTGATGTTGAGCGGCTCGAGACCGGAGAGCCGCATCGCTGGGGCGACCTGCGGGACGGTCCTCGGCTCGGCGCGCTCGACGACCTCGGAGATCGCCGCGATGTGCCCCGGGGTGGTGCCGCAACACCCGCCGACGATGTTCACCAGGCCTGCGCCGGCGAACTCCTCGAGCACCGCGGCCATCTGGGCGGCGCTCTCGTCGTACTCGCCGAAGGCGTTGGGCAGGCCGGCGTTGGGGTAGACCGACACGAAGGTGTCCGCGATCCTCGACAGCTCGGCGAGGTAGGGCCGGATCTCCGCGGCGCCGAGCGCGCAGTTGAGCCCGATCGCGAGCGGACGGGCGTGGCGCACGGAGTTCCAGAACGCCTCGGTCACCTGCCCGGAGAGCGTGCGGCCGGAAGCGTCGGTGATCGTGCCCGAGATGATCACCGGCCAGCGCCGGCCCCGTTCCTCGAAGAGCGTCTCGAGCGCGAAGATCGCGGCCTTCGCGTTGAGCGTGTCGAAGATCGTCTCGACCAGGAGGATGTCCGCCCCGCCGTCGACCAGCCCGTTGGCCTGCTCCAGGTACGCCGTGACCAGCTCGTCGTAGGACACGTTGCGAGCGCCGGGGTCGTTCACGTCCGGCGAGATCGACGCGGTCCGGTTGGTCGGCCCGAGCGCACCGGCGACGTAGCGAGGACGGTCCGGCGTGCTCACCGCGTCCGCGGCCGCACGGGCGAGCCGGGCACCTTCGTAGTTGAGCTCGTAGGCGAGCTCCTCCATGCCGAAGTCCGCCTGCGCGATCGTCGTGGCCGAGAACGTGTTCGTCTCGACGACGTCGGCCCCTGCGCGGAAGTACTCCTCGTGGATCGAGCGGATCATCTCCGGCTGGGTGAGGACCAGCAGGTCACTGTTGCCCTTGACGTCGGTCGGCCAGTCCTTGAACCTCTCACCGCGGTACTCCGCCTCCCCCGGCGAGTAGCCCTGGATCATGGTGCCCATCGCGCCGTCGATCACCAGCACGCGCTTGGTCAGGAGCTCGGTCAGCTCCGCGGTGGCGTCCGGTCGAACCAGGGACTCGATTGCGCTCACGACTGCTCCTTCCGACTCGGAAGGCGTCCTTGGGATCCCGCCGAGCGTGGCGGATCCGGAACAGGACCCGTTGCAACGCCTCTCGGCCCGCCAAGTGTACGGGGGTGAGGGCGTGCCTGCGGTTGCCGTTTCGCACTGAGGACATCCGGCCGAGGCAGTGACGCGCACTAGGCTGGCGGCGTGATCGAGATCGACGAGCTGCACCCGCTGACGCGTCCGGTGCTGATCTGCGCGTTCGAGGGGTGGAACGACGCGGCAGGCGCGGCCACCGGCGTCGTCGACCATCTCATCGAGGTCTGGGGGGCACAGCTGATCGCCGCGGTCGATCCGGAGGACTTCTACGACTTCCAGGTGAACCGGCCGATCGTCGGCACCAGCGAGGACGGCATGCGGCGGATCACCTGGCCCTCGACGCAGATGTACGTCGCCCGGCCACCCGGCGCGCATCGCGACGTCGTGCTGCTGCGGGGCATCGAGCCGAACATGCGGTGGCGGCAGTTCTGCGCCGAGCTGCTCGCCGCTGCAGACGAGCTCGACGTGGAGCTCGTGGTCACACTCGGTGCGCTGCTGGCCGAGACACCGCACACGCGCCCGATCCCGGTCACCGGCACGGCCACCGAGCTCGATCTCGACGACCGGCTGAAGCTCGAGCCGTCGACGTACGAGGGGCCGACCGGCATCGTGGGCGTCCTCCAGGACGCCTGCGCTCGGGTCGACCTGCCAGCGGTGTCGTTCTGGGCCGCGGTGCCGCACTACCTGCCGCAGCCGCCGTGCCCCAAGGGCACGCTGGCGCTCCTGACCCAGGTCGAGGACGTGCTCGAGCTCTCCGTGCCGTTGGGCGACCTGCCCGAGGAGACCCGGGCCTGGGAACGGGGCGTGGCCGAGCTGGCCGAGGAGGACGAGGACGTCGCGGAGTACGTCCGCAGCCTCGAGGAGTCCAAGGACACCGCCGACCTCCCGGAGGCGAGCGGCGAAGCGATCGCCCGCGAGTTCGAGCGCTACCTCAAGCGTCGCGAGGACCCGGGCGAGACCGGCGGAGCCGGCTGAGCCTCGACTCGGACCGATCCCTAGACGGCAACGCCGAGTGCGGCGTCGGCCAGGGCGCGGATCACGTCGCCGGCACCGGGCTCGGAGTCGTCGCCGGCCTCGGTGGCAGTGGCCCACGTGTTGAGGCTGATAAGTGCACCGGGGGCGTCGAGGTCGGTGGCCAGGGCAGTGAGCACGGCATCGACGACCGGGCCGGTGGCCGCCCCGGCACCACGCGCGACCGCCTCGCGCAACCGCGTGAGCAGGGTCTGCGCCTGCTCGAGACCGGCCGCCTCCCACTCCCAGTCGCTGCGGTAGTGGTGCGCGAGCAGACTGAGCCGGATCACCATGGGGTCGACGCCTTGCCCGCGCAGACGCGACACCAGTTCGAGGTTGCCCTTCGACTTCGACATCTTCTCGCCGCCCAGGCCGACCATCCCGGCGTGCACGTAGGCGCGCGCGAAGCGATGCTCAGGGTCGACCACCTGCGCCTCGGACGCGCTCATCTCGTGGTGCGGGAACACCAGGTCGCTGCCGCCGCCCTGGACGTCGAACCCGGGCCCGAGATGCTCCCGCGCGATCGCCGCGCACTCGATGTGCCAGCCCGGGCGGCCACGGCCCAGGACCGTCGCCCAGGCCGGGTCGTCGGGGCGCTCGGCCTGCCACAGCAGGCAGTCGAGCGGATCCTTCTTGCCCGTCCGGTCGGGGTCGCCGCCGCGCTCCCCGAAGACCTCGACCATCCGGTCGCGCGACCACCCCGACACCGAACCGAAGGAGGGGTCGGCGGTCACCGAGAAGTACAGGTCCGTCCCCTCGTCGGCACTGGTGGTGGGAACCTCGTAGACCGCGCCGCTCTCGCGCAGCTCCTCGATCATGCGTACGACGAGCGGGATCGACTCGACCGCACCGATGTACTCGTCCGGCGGGAGGACCCGCAGCGCCTCCATGTCGGTGCGGAACAGCTCGGTCTCCCGCTCGGCCAGCTCGGTCCAGTCCTGACCGGTCTCGACGGCGCGCTCGAGCAGCGGGTCGTCGACGTCGGTGACGTTCTGCACGTAGCGCACCTCGTGACCGGCGCTGCGCCAGGCCCGGTTCAGCAGGTCGAACGCGACATAGGTGGCCGCATGCCCCATGTGCGTCGCGTCGTACGGGGTGATGCCGCAGACGTACATCCGCGCGGTGCCGTCTGCCGGGACGAGCTCGACCAGCTCGCCGGTCGAGGAGTCGTGCACGCGCACCTCGGGGCCTCGGACAGGCATGGTCGGAACGTCGAGGGTCGGCCACGCGTGCATGCGAGGAAGACTAGCCAACCGGTGCCCGCCGGCCCGCACGGATATCCGGCGGTCGCGTGCGGGGCGTGCTCAGAAGGCCGGCCAGGGGATGGAGGGCCAGCCGGGTGACGGCAGCGGGAAGCGGCCGGTCCTGAGCAAGCGCTCGAGTCGCCGCTGCGTGGCGGCGATCTCGGCGGGGGTGAGCAGCTCGGCCAGCCGGAAGCCGAGGTCGCCGTCGAGCTGTGTCGCGAGGTGCTCCAGCCCGGTCAGCTCGTCGGTCTCGAGCGGGTCACCGTGCCACCCCCAGAGGACCGTGCGGAGCTTGTCGTCGACGTGGAAGCACACACCGTGGTCCACGCCGTACCGGTGCCCGTCGGACATCGCCAGGACGTGGCCACCCTTGCGGTCGGTGTTGTTCACCACGACGTCGAAGAGCGCCATCCGGCGCAGCGCCGGCGAGTCCTCGTGCACGAGCATGACCGGGCGGTCGTCCTGGTCGAACGCATCGAGGACGTGCAGCAGGCCGGCCGGCACCGGGCCGTCGGGCAGCAGGTCGACCGCAGCCTGGTCCGGGTCGGGCTCGCACCAGAGCTGGACCATGCCGGGACCGGAGCTGCCCTCACGCAGCACGGTCGGAGGTACGACGTCCCAACCCAGCGCGTCCGAGACCAGCCAAGCGGCGTACTCGCGCGCGGAGAGGGTGCCGTCGGAGAAGTCCCACAGCGGCCGCTCCCCCGACACCGGCTTGTACACCGCGCGTACGCCGGCTTCCTCCGGCCCGAGCCGGCACAGGAACGTGGTGTTCGAGGCGGGCATGATCCGCCCCAGCACGGTGAGCTGGCCGCGCACCAGAAGGTCCTCGGCCAGCACGTCGGGCTCCGCACTCATCGGGACTCAGCTCCGCCTCACGCGGGGTTCCGCCGGAAGCCGTTCGCGCGCGGGCACAGGTGCCCGGCAGGGTCCACCGGGCCGCCGCAGAACTGGCACGCCGGACGGCCGGCCGACACGACTGACGCGGCACGGCTGGCGAAGACGCGGGCCTGGGCCGGGGTGAGCCGCACGACGAACAGCTCCTCGGGCTCGGGCTCGTCGATCGGGAGGTCGACCAGGTCGTCCTCGTCGGCCTCGATCGGGACGTCGACCTCCACGACCGGGAACACCTCGATCACGATGCGCTCGTCGTCGGCGTCCCACGACAGCGTGATCGTGCCGGCCCTGAACTCCTCGACGATCGGCTGCTCGAGTGGGCCGTTGTCGATCTGCTCGACCGGGGTGATCGCAGGAATCATGCTTGCCACCCCGCCGGCAGACATCAGCTCGTCGAGCAGCTCGTCGATGCGCTCACCGAGGATGGCGACCTGCTGCTTCTCCAGGGCCACGCTGGTGACCCGGAGGCCTTCCCTGGCCTGCAGGAAGAACGTGCGGTGGCCGGGCTCGCCGACGGTCCCCGCGACGAACCGTTCAGGCGGGTCGAACCGGTGCACGACAGGTGGCATGGACCGAGCCTACAAACCCAGGGTCACGAGGCGACGGAGCCGGCCCCGCCACCCAGCTTCTCCTCGGGGTGCTCCTCCTGACGCGCCAGTGCGGCCAGCGACCCTGCGGTGGTGTTCATCGCCAGCACGTAGGAGCGCTCCGGCGTGTAGCGCACCACCGAGAGACTCGCCGGGTCGACGACGATCCGCTGGAACGCGTCCAGGTGCACACCCAGCGCGTCGGCGAGCACGGACTTGATCACGTCGCCGTGCGCGACGGCGAGCCAGACGGCCCCTTCACCCGAGGACGCCGTCACGCGGGTGTCCCACGCTCGTACCGCCCCGACAGCACGCGCGGACATCTCCGCCATCGCCTCGCCGCCCGGAAACCGGACGCCGGCGGGGTGGGCCTGGACCACCTTCCAGAGGTCCTCCTTCACCAGCTCCTTCATCGGCCGGCCGGTCCACTCGCCGTAGTCGCACTCAGTCAGCCCCCGCTCGACCCGGGCCCTGACCCCGGTCCCGCGCAGCAGGATTGCCGCCGTGTCCTTGCACCGTTCGAGCGGGCTGGTCGCGGCTGCAGCCAGCGGCAGGCCCTCGAGCCGACGGGCCGCGTCCTCGGCCTGGCGGATGCCGACCTCGTCGAGGCGGATGCCCGCGCTGCGGCCGGCGAGCACGCCATCGGCGTTCGCCACCGTGCGGCCGTGCCGGGCCAGGATCACCGTTGCCATGGGGGCGAGCCTACGCAGCCCGTCACGCGGCCGGACCTACGCTGAGGCGCGTGATCGTCGACAACGCGCTCTACCGTGGCGGTGTTCGGGTCGAGTCCGGCAGCGACCCGGCTGACCTCGCCGGCGTGCGCACGATGGCGACCGGACCCGACGACTTCGTCTGGGTGGGCCTGCACGACCCGACCGCCGACGAGCTCGGAGCCGTCGCCAATCTCTACGACCTGCATCCCCTGGCCGTCGAGGACGCGTTGTCGGCGCACCAGCGGCCCAAGCTCGAGCGGTACGACGACACGCTGTTCATGGCCCTCAAGACGCTCTGGTACGTCGACGAGGAGGACGCCGTCGAGACCGGCGAGATCAACATGTTCGTCGGATCGAAGTTCGTGATCACCGTCCGCCACGGCGAGGGCGGCGGCCTGCACGGCGCCCGGCTGCAGCTGGAGACGATGGAGAACCTGCTGGCCCACGGCCCGTCGGCGGTCGTCTACGCGGTCTGTGACCAGGTGGTCGACCGCTACGAGGAGGTCGCCGCCTCCCTCGTCGAAGACGTCGACGAGGTCGAGGCCTCCGTCTTCGCTCCCCAGCGGACCAAGGACGCCGAGCGGATCTACGTACTCAAGCGCGAGCTCGCCGAGATGCGGCGCGCGGTGCTGCCCCTGCGAGAGCCGGTGCACCGGTTCGCCGCCGGGGCCGAGAGCCGGATCGACTCCGAGGCCGCGCCGTACTTCCGCGACGTCGCCGACCACCTCGCGCGCGTCGCAGAGACGATCGAGGAGCTCGCGACCCTGCTCACCGCGGTCTTCGAGGCACACCTGGCGCAGATCAGCATCCAGCAGAACGACGACATGCGGAAGATCTCCGCCGCCGTCGGACTGGTCGCCGCCCCGACACTGATCGCGGGGATCTACGGCATGAACTTCCAGCACATGCCCGAGCTCGGCTGGGGGTTCGGCTACCCGATGTCGCTGCTGATGATGGCCGGTTCCGCGCTGGCGATCTGGATCGTGGCCCGCCGGGCCGGGTGGCTCTAGGTCGCGCCGATGGTCCCGAACGCCAGCAGACCCAGCAGGATCACGCCCAGCGCCACCCGGTAGGGCACGAACCAGGTGATCGCGTGGTGTGCCACGAAGCGCAGCAGCCAAGCCACGGCGGCGTACGCGACCACGAAGCTGACCGCCGTGCCTACCAGCGTCTCGCCGGCCCCGATGTCGGACCCGGCGACGTCCTTGAGCTCGTAGAGCCCGGCGGCGGTGAGCGCGGGGATCGAGAGGAAGAAGCTCAGCCGGGTGGCAGTCACCCGGTCCAGGCGGCGGAACAGACCGGCCGAGATCGTGGCGCCTGACCGCGAGACGCCCGGGATCAGGGCGAGGCACTGCAGCGCACCCACGACGAGCGCGTCGTTGACGGTGAGCTGGCGCTCGGTGCGGTCCTGGCGCGCACCGCGCTCGGCGAACCACATCACCGCGCTCCAGACAACCAGCCCGGCACCGACCCACCACAGCGACCGGAGCGGGCCGGTGACGACGTCCTTGCCGAGAAAGCCGACGATCCCGATGGGGATCGAGCCGACGATGATGTACCACCCGAACCGGTGGTCGAACGTGCCGCGGTACTCCGGCTTCACGAGCCCGCGCAGCCAGGCCACGGCGATCCGGGCGATGTCCTGACGGAAGTACAGCAGCACCGCGACGATCGCGCCCATCTGGATCACCGCCGTGTACGCCGTGACGGCGGGGTCGTCGACCTTGAGGCCGAGGATCTTCTCGGTGATCGTGAGGTGCCCGGTGCTCGACACGGGCAGGAACTCGGTGAGCCCCTCGACGATGCCGAGGATGACGGCCTGCAGGTAGTCCACGGGCGGTCAGCCTACGGTGCCCACCGGGCGTACCCACGGGTGGCTGGCGGGCGAGTCCGGCGAGCCGACCACGCCGCCCGGGCGTCGCTGGCTAACCTGTGCGCCATGCAGCAACGCCACGTCGGCCGCACCGGGCTGAGGGTCTCCCGGCTCGGGCTCGGCACGATGACGTGGGGGCGCGACACCGACGAGCACGAGGCGCGCGACCAGCTGGTGGCGTTCGTGGAGGCGGGCGGCACGCTGCTCGACACTGCGGCCGGCTACGGCAACGGTGACTCCGAGCGGGTGATCGGGCAGCTGCTGCGTGACGTGGTGCCGCGCGACGAGGTGGTGCTGGCCACCAAGGCCGGCATCGGCCGGGTCCGCGGCGAGCGCGACACGAACGCCTCGCGCGGTGCCCTGCTCCGGTCGCTCGATGCCTCGCTGAAGCGGCTGCAGGTGGACCACGTCGACCTGTGGCAGGTGCACACCTGGGTGGAGGACACCCCGCTCGAGGAGACGCTCAGCGCGCTCGACCAGGCAGTGACGAGCGGCAGGACGGCGTACGTCGGCGTCTCGAACTACAGCGGCTGGCAGTCCGCCCAGGCCGCGACCTGGCAGCGAGCCGTGCCGGGACGCGCGACGATCGCGTCGAACCAGGTCGAGTACTCCCTGCTCAGCCGCGGGATCGAGGCGGAGACCATCCCCGCCGCGCAGGCGCTCGGCCTGGGCATCCTGCCCTGGTCTCCCCTGGGCCGCGGGGTGCTCACCGGGAAGTACCGCACCGGCACCCCGGCAGACTCCCGTGCGGCGTCGACGCACTTCGCCTCGTTCGTGGGCCGGCACCTCACCGAGCGGTCGCACCGCATCGTGGAGGCGGTCGTGCGCGCGGGCGAGGGCCTGGAGTGGAGCCCGCTCGAGGTGGCGCTGGCCTGGGTGCGTGACCGCCCGGGCGTGACGGCGCCGATCGTGGGCGCACGCACCGCGGAGCAGCTGAAGGCAGCCCTCAGCGTCGAGGAGTGCGAGCTGCCGGCGGAGATCATGGCTGCACTGGACGACGTGTCACAGCACGATGGTGGGGGAACGGAGGTATCGTGAGCTCGATGAAGGACCGCCGCGTCCGGGGACGCGCGCTGAGACCCGGGGTGGAGTACGAGTTCGACAAGCTGGTGATCCCGCGCGAGGAGTCCCGCAACGTCGTGACGCGATTGCTGGTCGACCGGGCCGAGCACGGCGGCTGGGAGCTCGACCGCGTGCGGATCGGCGCCGACGGCACCCGCCGCGTGGTGCTGCGGCGCAAGATCATCCGGCAGCCGCGACTCGACTTCTACCTGACCTGAGCGCGCGCCTACAACAGGCCCAGGAACCGGTCGAACACGCGCGCGCCGAACTCCAGGGAATCCACCGGGACGCGTTCGTCGACGCCGTGGAACAGCGCCGTGAAGTCGAGGTCCTCGGGTAGCCGCAGGGGGACGAACCCGAAGCACCGGATGCCGAGGCTGTCCCAGTGCTTGGCGTCGGTGCCGGCGCTCATCAGGTACGGCGCCACGACCGCGTCGGGGTCCTCGGCCAGGATCGCGCCGGTCATCGCCCGCGCCACCGGGCCGTCGTACGTCGTCTCGATGCCGGTGAGGTCCACCTCCCGGTCGATCTCGATGCCGGGGCCCGCCAGAGCGGCCAGCGTGTCCCAGAACTCGTCCCGGTAGCCCGGGAGGAACCGCCCGTCCAACCGCGCCGTGGCGGTCCCGGGGACGACGTTGGTCTTGTAGCCCGCGTCGAGCATGGTCGGGTTCACGCTGTTGCGCAGGACCGCGGAGATCATGCGCGCCGCTGGGCCGAACTCCTCCACGAGCGACTCCGCGTTCTCCGGCGTCGCCTCGGTGCCGGCGAGGTCGGCGACGGCCGCGAGCAGCACCTCCATCGTCGGCGTCAGCCGCACCGGCCACTCGTGCTGGCCGATCCGGGCGACCGCGCCCGCGAGCCGGGTGACGGCGTTGTCGGGGTGGCGCATCGATCCGTGGCCGGCGTTGCCGCGTGCGGTCAGCCGGATCCAGGCCATGCCCTTCTCGGCCGCCTCGACGAGGTAGAGGCGGCGACCCCGGACGGTGGTGCTGAAACCGCCCACCTCCCCCACGGCCACGGTGCAGTCGTCGATCAGCTCGCGGTGTCGCTGCACCAGGTAGCCCGCTCCCTTTGCGCCGCCAGCCTCCTCGTCGGCAGTGAAGCACAGCACCAGCGGCCGCGACGGCACGGCGCCGGCGCGGGCCCGCGCCCGCACGGTGCTGAGCAGCATCGCGTCGAAGTCCTTCATGTCGACCGCCCCGCGGCCCCACACCATCCCGTCGCGCACCTCGCCGGAGAACGGGTGCACCTGCCAGTCCTCCGCCGCAGCCGGTACGACGTCCAGGTGGCCGTGGAGCAGGACCGGCTCCCCCGTGTCGCCGCCCCAGCGCGCCACGAGCGACGTGCGGCCCGGCTCGGACTCGACGACCTCGCTGTGGATGCCGACGTCGTCCAGCAGCTGCGCCACGTGCTCGGCGGCCTTGCGCTCCCCCGGCCCCGGTTCGTCGCCGTAGTTGGAGGTGTCGAGCGCGATCAGGTCACTGCAGATGTCGACGACCTCGGCGGCAGGGTCGTAGCCCGGGAGGGGTGCGGTCATGGGGCCATCCTGCCCCAGCACGCGGGCGGTTCCCCAGCAGCGTCGGGCGACTCAGGTGCGGCGTCGGGCGGCGAACCCGCCACCGACCTCGTGTGCGGCGCCCCAGATGATCGTGCCCGTGCGGGTGCGCAGCCCGAGCTGCAGCGTCTCCGGGATGTGTCTGCTCGCGGTCGCCTCCCAGGCGTGCCGCCGGCCCCACACCTCCTCGGTGACCTGGATCTCCAGCACGGCCGTGCCCGCAGACATGTCCCGGACCTTCTCCTCGCACCAAGCCCGCGCAGACTGGCAGTCGGGCCAGCGCCGTTCGTAGCACACCTTCTCGGTGCCGTCACCGGTCTCCACGACCACAATGAGCCGCCCCAACGCCGAGCGGGGGTGCCCGTTCGGCGTGCGATGGGTCTCCGGCGCCTCGGTCATGCTGCGAGCCTAAGTCGGGGGCCGCCCACCGGCCGCCGTCGCGTCGTCAGGTCCTGCCAGCGGTCTAGCCAGCGCAGCGACCGAAGACCTCCCGGCGAGCGCTCCCCGATTCGGATTCGGAGGCTGCTCTTTGCTAGGGTTACGGCGCTCGTCCGGGTGGCGGAATAGGCAGACGCGCTAGCTTGAGGTGCTAGTCCCCGTATAGGGGGTGGGGGTTCAAGTCCCCCCTCGGACACAGAGTCAACGCGACGAACCCCGTGGGTCCAGGACCTGCGGGGTTCTGTCGTCCCGGTCAGTCCGACGTGTCGACCTTGAACCTGCCGGACAGCACGACGTCGCCGTTTCCGGCTCGGACGTGCACCCGGTCGTCGACGCCGACGGTGGGAACCTGGTCGCCCCGGCTGCTGTCCCAGTCGCCCGCTGCCGTTCCGGCCGAGCTCACCACCATGGTGCCGACGCGCGTCGCGCCGACGTACACGGTCAGCGACTGCCCGGCCAGCGACTGCAGCTGACGGGCATGGACCTCGAGCTCGCGACCGTCGCGGCCCTGGTCGTACTCCGCCGTACCGGAGGCGTCGCGGTAGCCACGGTGGTCCTGCAGGTAGGTGAACAGATGGACCTCGACGACGGGCGAGGCGGGTGTCGATGCCGTCGAAGGCGTCGCGGTGACGGTCACGGTCTCGGTCGGACTCGCGGCCGGCGGTGAGCCGTCCCCTCCACAACCGGACAGCATCAGAGCAGTGCCCGCGAGTACGCCGATCACGGCCGCCGTGTGCCTCATGATGCCTCCTCACGACCCGACTCGAGCCTGCCACCGTCGCAACCGGATCCGACAGGGCCGAACTGCGTCGGCGGCCGAGGCGAAGGTCACCGCCGCGGGCGACGCTGGCACACCATGCTCGACCGCTACGAGGCAGAGCCCGAGCCGACGGCGTTCACCTGGCCTCCGCGTCGTCGAGGTGGACCACGACGTCGACCCGTGGGGTCTCGCCGAGCGTCTCGACGGTGGGCCCGAGCCGTCGCAGCATCGCCAGCGACGCGGTGTTGTCGGCCGCCACCGTCGTGGCGATCTGCGTGACGCCCTCCGGGCGGCGACGCAGCAGCTCCTCGAGCAGCGCCGTGGCCACGCCACGGCCCTGCCACTCGTCCATCACGGTGACCGCGAGGTCCGCCGCGGTCGGCCAGTCGGCGTAGCGGATGATCCGGCCCACGCCTACCGGCGTACCGACTCCGTCGTCGTCGAGCACCACGAGTGCGAGGGCCACGTGGTCCAGGTTGTCCACCTCGTCGACGAGGTGGTCGAGCAGTGCGGACGTCAGGTGCGGTACCCCGGTCAGGAAGCGGTGTTAGCGCGTTTCCTCGGACAACTGCTCGTAGCCGGTACGGAGGGCCTCCCGGTCGGACGGCAACAGCTCCCAGATCAGGGCCGGGGTGCCGTCGCGCAGGCGTGCCTCGGCGATCATCGGGGACCGCGTACGGCGGGCGACCTCATGGCATCGTCGCGAGGAGGTTCTCGCGCACCTGTCGCCGCAGCACCTTCCCGATCAGCGACACCGGCAGGGAGTCCACGGCGACGACCCTCCGCGGCACCTTGTACGCCGTGACGTGCTCGCGGCACTGGGCACGGATGTCCTCCTCGTCGAGCTCGACGCCCGGCTCGAGCACGACGGCGGCGACGACCTCCTCGTCCCCCCGACCCGAGGGCAACCCGACGACGGCTGCGTCGCGGATCCCCGGCAGGTCTCGCAGCACGTGCTCGACCTCGCTCGGGTAGACGTTGAAGCCGCCGGTGATGATCAGCTCCTTGATCCGGTCGACGATCGTGAAGTAGCCGTCGTCGTCCATGACGACCACGTCACCACTGCGGATCCAGCCGTCGGGCAGGACCACCTCGGAGGTCTCGATCGGGCGACCCCAGTAGCCGGAGAACACCTGCGGGCCTCGGACCAGGAGCTCGCCCGGTTCCCCTGGCGCCACGTCGCGGGACGCGTCGTGCCGGTCCACGACCCGCGCCTCGGTGGAGGGAAACGGTACGCCGATCGTGCCGATCCGACGCGTGTCTCCAGCCGGGTTGCCCAGGGCGACCGGCGAGGTCTCCGTCATGCCGTAGCCCTCGACGAGCAGCCCGCCGGTGACCGACTCCCACAGCTCGGCGGTCTCCGGCGGCAGCGGCATCGCGCCCGAGAGCGCGAACCGGATGGAGCTCAGGTCCACGCCGCGCTGTTGCGCGGCACGGGCCACGCGGTCGTAGATCGGTGGAACCGCGGGCAGGAACGTCGCCGGCCGCCGGCGCATGGCCTCCAGCACCATGTCCACGTCGAACCGGGGCATCAGCACCAGCGTGGCCCCGATGCTCATCGAGAAGGTGAGGCACAGGGTCAACCCGTAGGCGTGGAAGAGCGGCAGGACGGCGTACACGACCTCCTGGCCGTCGACGAGGCCGGGCATCCAGGCCCTCCCCTGCGCCGCGTTGGCGCGCAGGTTGCGATGGGTGAGGACCGCCGCTTTCGGGCGGCCCGTGGTGCCGCCGGTGTACTGCAACAGGGCGGTGTCGCCGGGGCCCGGCCGCGGATGGCTCGGTGAGAGCACTGGGCTACCCGCCACTGCGGCCCATCGGTCGAGGCCGGGCGCGGGGCCCGACATCGCCGCCCGGGTCTCGCGGGCCTTCCTCACGGGGAGCCGCAGAGCCAGCCGCTTCAAGGGCGGCAGTGCGGACGGCAGACTCACCGAAAGCACCGCGCGGAGAGCCAGGTCGGCACCGGCACGCTCCACCATCGGGGCCACCTTGTCCCAGACGATGACGGCCACCGGCCGGTGGTCGTGGAGCTGGAAGGACATCTCGTCCTCGGTGTAGAGCGGGTTGTGCTCGACCACGACGGCGCCGAGCCGCAGGACGGCGTAGAACGCCACGACATGCTGCGGGCAGTTCGGCAGCACCAGGGCGACCCGGTCGCCCGGGCCGACGCCGCGACGACGGAGACCCTCAGCAGCCCGGCTGACCTGCTCGCCGAGGCTGGCATAGGTCGTCGTCGCCCCGAAGAAGTCGAGGGCGACGAGGGGGGCGAACTCCCGCACCGAACGGTCCAGCAGGTCGACGAGCGACTCCTCCGGGACGTCGATGTCCAGCGGTACGCCGGGGGCGTAGCTGCCCGCCCAGGGTCGCTCATCAGGTGCCATCACTGCCTCCGATCCGCTCCAGCGTAGGGGCGGAGCCGGTGCTGCCGGACCGGCCCAAGGTCTGGCGCGGGGCGACCATGGTCCCGGCCTCGATATCGGTTTCCGGAGGCTGCCTCCGCAGGGCTAGCCTTCGAGGAGCACCGGTCCAGGGGCCGGCATCCTGTTCGCGACGGAGGGAGCTCGCATGGCGACGACACCGGCAGCCGCATCGGCCACCGACTATCCCGACCACATCGACGGTGCAGTCCTCCGGGTCGCCGGGGTCGTCGTGCTCGGGGCGATCATGTCGATCCTGGACATCACCGTGGTCAACGTCGCCCTGCCGACGTTCCAGGCCGAGTTCGGCACCCCCGGTCACGAGATCGCCTACTCCCACGTGGCGTGGACCGTCACGGCGTACACCCTGGCGCTGGCGACCGTGATCCCGCTGACCGGCTGGGCGGCCGACCGGTTCGGCACCAAGCGGCTCTACATGGCCGCCATCGCGCTGTTCACGGCCGGCTCGGTGCTGTGCGCGACGGCCTGGGACATCAACGTGCTGATCGGGTTCCGCGTGCTGCAGGGCCTCGGCGGCGGGATGCTGATGCCGCTCGGCATGACGATCATGACGCGGGCCGCCGGACCGCACCGGATCGGACGCCTGATGGCCATCCTCGGCGTGCCGATGCTGCTCGGCCCGATCATGGGTCCGATCCTCGGCGGCTGGCTGATCGAGACGGCGAGCTGGCACTGGATCTTCCTGATCAACCTGCCCCTCGGTCTGCTCGCGCTCCTGTACGCCGGGCGGGTGCTCCCCAAGAACAATCCCGAGCCCTCGGAGTCGTTCGACTTCCTCGGCATGGCGCTGATGTCTCCGGGCCTCGCGCTGTTCCTGTTCGGGGTCTCGTCCCTCCCGCAGGAGCAAGGCGACTTCTCGGCGCCGCGGGTGTGGATCTCGATGCTGATCGGGGCGCTCCTCATGGCGACGTTCGTGTGGCACTCCTTCCGGCCCGAGCACCCGCTGCTCGACCTGCGGCTGTTCCGCAACCGCAACCTGACGGTCGCGATCATCACGATGTTCATGTTCGCCGCGGCGTTCTTCGGCGGCCTGCTGCTGGTACCGACGTACTTCCAGCAGATCCGCGGCGAGTCCACCTTCCACGCCGGCCTCCTCGTGGCACCCCAGGGCCTCGGAGCGATGGTGACGATGCCGATCGCCGGACGGTTGGTGGACCGGATGCCGATCGGCCGGATCACGCCCTTCGGGCTGCTGGGGATCGTCATCGGGATGTTCGGGCTGACCCAGGTCGACGCGTCCACGCCGTACAGCCACATCCTGCCGATGCTGTTCGTCATGGGCCTGGGCATGGGCGCGACGATGATGCCGCTGTTCACGTCCGCGCTGAAGACGCTCAGCGCCCACGAGGTCGCGCGGGGCTCGACGCTGCTCAACATCACCCAGCAGCTGTCCAGCTCGGTCGGCGTGGCGACGATGTCGGTTCTTCTGACCAACCACCTCAACAACTCGCCGATCGTGCCGGGCACGGAGAAGGTGCCCAACCTGGACGGCGGCATCACCGAGACCGGGGCGGCGATCCTGTCCAACACCCGGCCGCAGGTCTTCGCCCAGCTCCACCTCGACCCGGCCGCGGTCGCCCGTGGCCTCGTGGACGCCGCCTCCTCGTTCGCGCAGACCTACTGGGTGGCCTGGTCCCTGGTGCTGCTCACCCTGGTGCCCGCGCTGTTCCTGCCCCGGCGGCACGAGGCGGACCACTTCCTCGACGACGAGGGCGTGCCACCGGTCGTGGTCTGACGGCGGCGCGGCTCAGGCGCGGACGCCCTGCGCCTCGAGCCAGCCCAGCGGGTCGACCGGCGTACCAGCGCGGGGCCGCACCTCGAGGTGCAGGTGCGGGCCGGTGACGTTGCCGGTGGAACCGATCGTGCCGATCCGCTGGCCCACCCGTACGGGGTCGCCCGCGGCGACGTCGACCGAGCTCTGGTGGCAGTACCAGACACGCGTGCCGTCATCGAGCCGTACGACGGTCCGGTACCCGTACGCGCCCGCATAGCCGGCCTCCTCGACGGTGCCCGCGGCGACGCTCCGGATCGGCGTTCCCGAGGGAGCAGCGAAGTCCAGCCCGGTGTGCACCGTCGACCAGAGGCCGCTGCGCTCGCCGAACCGCCCCGTGAGGCGGTAGTGGTTCACCGGCAGCACGACCGCAGGCGGGAGCGGTCGAAGCACGGTGCCGGGCACGACCCGCGAGGTAGCGGTCAGGTCCGAGCCGGCCGCGGCAGGCGTCGTACCTGGAAGCACGGCAGCGGTGGCGGCGAGCAAGGTCGTGGTCAGGGCGCGGGTCAGCGCCGGGCGACGCAGGGTCGCGAGCATGGAGCAGGTCCCTTCGGACAGCCGAGACGTCGGCGTACCGGTGGGACGCTGGGTCGCCTGCCGGACGCATGCTCAGGTCGTGAGCACGCGCTCCAGTGGGCCATGCCCGTACACAACAGCCCAAATCGGGACGTGACCGGCACCACCGGTCCGCCCACGGTTCACGCTCAGCCCGAGAGCGAGGTCACAGCCAGGCTGCGACACCGGTCACACCGACCGTCAGCTCGCCATGAACAGGATCTCGTCCCGCTCGTAGGTCCGGCCCGGGTGCTCGGCCGCCAGGTGCTCCTGGACCAGCCGGACGAGCTCGTCCTCGTCGGGCGCGGTGATGTACTCACCGCAGGGGCAGTTCAGCCGCGTCTTCATGGGCGCAAGGGTAGAAGGTTCAGGCCTGCTCCGCTGACTGCGCCTTCGGCTCGCCGGCGCCCTGCTCGCCCAGTGGCTTGCGAGGAACGGCAGCCATCGGGAGTTCCCGCGTCTCCACCAGCCGGTCCGCGACCGCGCGGAGCTTGACGTTGTTGTCCTGGGAGTAGCGCAGGAGAACGGCAAAGGCCTGGTCGGCGTTCAGGTCGAAACGCTCCATCAGGATCCCCTGCGCCTGCCCAATCCGCTTGCGTGCGTCGACGGCCAGCCAGAGGTTCTCGATCTTGCGAGCGTTGCCCAGCGCGACGGCGGCGTGGCGGGCGAGGATGTGGCCGACGGCCTGGTCGTCGACGTCGAAGGCGTCGGGCCGCATGGAGTACGCGTTCAGGGTCCCCATCGTCTCGTCGTCGGTGTACATCCGGATGCTGAGCAGGCTGCGGATGCCCGCCTCGGCCACCCTGGCCGCCCACTTGGGCCACCGGTTCTCGGTGCGGGTGTCACTGACGATCACGCTCAGCCGGCTCTCCAGGACGGAAACGTCGGGACCCTCGCCCTCCTCCATCTGCACGGCGTCGAGTTTGGCGACGATCGGATCGGTCGCGGCCGCGGTCTCGATGTTGTTCCGGCCGTGCACGAAGATCACGCCGGCGAAGTCGCAACCGATCGCCTTGAGCGTGAACTCCAGGACCTTCTCGACGGTCTCCTCGACAGTGACGTCGTGGAGGGTGAGGGCGAGCTCGGCAAACTCCTCGGCGTACCGATCACGCTCTGTGCCCACGAAGACTCTCCTACCTGTGTGCTGACTCTCCCCAAACAGCCACCATCCCCCCGAGCAGGCTTCGATGACGGCACCCCATCAGTGCCACATTCTAGGTGGTCACGGATGGTTTCCAGCCCCATGGGTATCCGACGTTCATGAGCCAGGTGCAGCGAGCACCCTCCCGCACATGGGTGGAGACCGACGTCGCGCAGATGCTGCGCGCGCTGCGTTCCTCGGGACCCGTCAGCCTCGCCGACCTGCTCGACGACCCGGAGCTCGACGGCTGGTCGGCGCGCCGGCTCGAGCACGCCGTCGTGATGGCGTGGTCCGACAGCCTGATCTCGATCGATCCCCGCGACCTGCTCGTCGCGCTCTAGGCACCGCAGCCGACATCGGCCGATCGGAGAATCCCCGATACACGACGTCGGCCGCCGGACCCGAGGGTCCGACGGCCGGCGCCAGTGATGGACGTGGTCTCGCGATCAGCTCGCCTTGGCGATCTCGGGCATCTCCCCGACCTCGTCCCGCAGCGTGTTGAAGATCCGCGACAGGATGCGCGAGACCTGCATCTGGGTGACGCCGATTTCCTCTCCCACCTCGCGCTGGGTGAGTCCCTCGACGAACCGCAGCCGCAACACCGTGCGGTCGCGCTCCTCGAGCCGAGACAGCAGCGGCTTCAGCACCACGCGGGCCTCACAGCTGGCGAAGTCGGGGTCCTCCGAGCCCAGCACCGAGCCGAGCGTGCGGCCACCCGGATCGGCATCGCCTTCGCCGCCGACCGGCCGGTCGAGCGACGCCGGCGTGTAGCAGCCGTCCGCGGACAGCGCCTCGATCACTGTCTCCTCGTCGAGGTCCAGCTCCGCGGCGAGCTCGCTCACCCGCGGTTCGCGCCCGAGCTCCTGCAACAGGTCGGAGCGCGTCTGGTTGATCGCCTGCTGT
>DATAKN010000102.1:0-12635 GCA_036261595.1 Marmoricola sp. | reverse complement strand
GTGTCGATGCGCTGGCGGTCGGTGGCGAAGTCGCCCGCGGCGAGATCGACCGGCGCCGCCTTGATGCCGCTGCCGCCGAAGTCGATGCCGATCGGATGGGTCATGCCCGCAGTCTTTCAAAGTCGAAGGCGCCGGCGTGTGCGACCTGCCCGATTCGAATCCGGGTACGGCGACACGGTAAGGTTCCGATCGCTCACCGCGGACTCTGTGGCGGGCATTCGGGCTGTGGCGCAGTTTGGTAGCGCACTTGACTGGGGGTCAAGGGGTCGCAGGTTCAAATCCTGTCAGCCCGACGTTCCGGCCCTGACCTGTTGACGCAGGTCAGGGCCACTTTTCGGGTGAGGACGCCCACGAGGCCACGACCGGGCTGAGGCGGGTCTCCATCGTGGAGATCGTCCCGCAGCACGCAGCACGCAGCACGCAGCACGCAGCGTGGTCAGCTGTGGCCTCGCCGGCGCGCGCGCGACCGCCACGGGGATCGGTCATCCCTGCTGGGCGATGGTCTCGGCCGCCGTTCCGCTCGCGCACGAGGAATTTCGCGGGCAGGTGGTCCGCGGAGCCCAGCGCGTCATCGGCACCGCGGCCGGGCTCGTGCTGGCGGCGCTGTTGCTGGCCGCGCACCTGACTGGTCCGGCCGGAGCGGGGCGCTACTCGCCGCGGAACGGACGGTTGCGGGCGCCGTACCCGTCGGTCTCCCACCAGGGCTGGAGCAGCTCCGGCTCGGCCGGAACCGAGCGCTCACCAGAGCCTGACGGTTCCACCGGCGCCGCCACCGCGCGGGGTGCGAAGGCGCCTTCGCGAGCAGCCCAGCGGAACAGGACGATGAAGAAGATCGGCAGGGCGACGAGCTCGCTCAAGGCGAGCATCGCAGCACCTGCCACGTGCACGTCCCAGTTCGGGTCCTGCCCGTGACCGGTGAACCAGCCTCCGGCGAGCCGCGTCCCGGTCGTCATCACCAGGACGCCGGGGACCGCGTCGACCAGACCGTCGACGAACGCGAAGAGCAACCGGAACGGCTCGGTGCACCACTCCGGCAGGATCTCTGCTCCCAGCATCGGCAGGGCCGCCAGGCACCCGACCACCAGCGCGGCCAGGTAGACCCCGTCCATCGCCGCAGGGTGTCGCAGCGCGGCGAGGAGGACGCCGGTGAAGAAGACGACCAGCATGAACCCCGTCGCCAGCATCGCCGCCACCAGGGGGAAGGTCAGCACCCGGACCACGGGCCCGGTCAGGGCGCGTTCCAGCCGCTCTCGGCCGCGGTCCCCGAGCGCAGCGCGCGCCAGCCCCACCGGATCGCCGAGGGCCAGGGGGACCGGCACCAGGGCAAGGAGCAGGGTCAGCTGGACGGCCAGCGCCCACAGGTGAGCGTGGTTGTCGACGGCCAGCGGCGTCATGGTGCAGGCGGCCACACCGCCCAGGCCGAGGACGATGAAGAACGCGACCCGCCACCAGGGCCAACCGTCGCGCCGGCGCGCCCGTCGGACGCCCGCCAGGTAGCCGACCGCCAGCAGCACGAGCAGCACGGTGATGGCCGGGTCGAAGCTCCAGGAACCGGCAGTGGTCTCCACGGCGTACGGCAGCAACGGCACCCGGTCATGCTAGTTGGGGAGGCCCGGGCCTCGGCTCGGGGCCGGGTACGTCGCTGTCCCCGCGTTGGATACCCCTCGGGGCATGCCGGGTAGTGTCGAGAGCACGCGATGCCGGAGGGTGGTGAGCTTCGATGATGGGTGGCTTCGGTGGCGGCATGGGCGGTTCCTGGATCTGGCCGCTGATGCTCGTGGCGGGTCTGGTGGTGCTCGTCTGGGGGCTGATGCATGCGCGTTCGGGCTCCGCCGACGGCAGTGAGTCCCGGGCGGGCCACGTGCCGCAGGGGAGGAACACCGACCAGGCGCGAGACATCCTTCGGGAGAGGTACGCGCGCGGGGAGATCTCGGAGGACGAGCTGCGAGAGCGGATGCGAGTGTTGGATGGCGGGTGAGATCAGCCGTCGGCGCGCGCTCCAGATCTCCGCTCTGGGCGCCGCGGGTGCGGTGGTCGGCGGCATCGGCACGTGGCGGAGCTTCCTGGGTCCGGCGTCCGAGGGCCTGGTGGGCAGGCCCGGCGAGACCCTGCACGAGCCACCCGTGCTGCGCAGCCGCAACGGCTCGCTGCAGGTCCGGCTGCGCGCCGCACCGGGGGCGACGGTGGCGGGTCGGCGTACCCGGGCGCTGGCCTACAACGGCTCTGTGCCCGGTCCGACCATCCAGGTGCGGCCCGGCGACCGGCTCGAGGTGTCCCTGGTCAACGAGCTCTCCGGTGCGACGAACCTGCACACGCACGGACTGCACGTCTCGCCCGAGGGCAGCAGCGACAACATCTTCCGCGAGGTGGCCGCCGGCACGACCGGCGGCTATGCCTACGACATCCCGGCGGACCATCCCACCGGCACGTTCTGGTACCACCCGCACATGCACGGGGCCGTCGCTGACCAGGTGTTCGGCGGCCTCTACGGCACGCTGGTGGTGGCCGGTGACGCCGAGCCCGAGGTCGACCGCGAGCGCGTCCTGGTCGTCAGCGACATCACGCTGTCGGGAGACGGTCGCGTCGCCGAGGTGAGCGGCCCGCAGCGGATGATGGGTCGCGAGGGCGAGCTGGTCCTGGTGAACGGGCAGCTTCGTCCGCGGATCCCAGTGTCCACCGGCTCCGTCGAGCGCTGGCGAGTCGTGAACGCCTGCACCTCCCGGTTCCTGAGCCTGACCCTCGACGGGCACACCCTGGGCTTCCTCGGGTACGACGGGCAGGCACTGGGCGCCCCCGAGGAGCGCGACGCCGTGCTGCTCGCACCGGGCAACCGGGCTGACCTCCTCGTGCAACCCACGCATGCTGGCAGTGCCACGTTGCGGACCCAGGCGGTGGACCGGGGCGGCATGGGCATGATGTCCGGTGGCGGCGGCACCTCGCAGGAGGTGGAGCTGGCCACCGTGCACGTCACCCAGGGCAATGCCGCTGGTGCAGCGCGTGTGGCTCCCCACGGTCCTGCCGCCGCCGACCTGCGCGGAGCCACGGTCGATCACAGCCGGAGGATCTCCTTCACGATGGGCATGGGGATGGGCGGAATGTCCTTCGGCTTCGACGGCCAGGAGTTCGACGCCTCACGGATCGACCAGCAGCTGCAGCTGGGAACGGTCGAGGAGTGGGTGATTGCCAACGACTCACCGATGGACCACCCGTTCCACCTGCACGTGTGGCCGATGCAGGTGGTGGAGGCGCCCGACCACGACCCGACCGGGCGCCCCGACTGGCGCGACGTCGTGATCGTCCCGGCGCGCGGGGAGGTCCGGGTGCGGGTCCGCGTGGCCGACTTCGCTGGTCGCACCGTCTACCACTGCCACATCCTCGACCACGAGGACCAGGGCATGATGGGCGTGGTCCTCGCCTCGGCGTAGTCGGGACGCGATGCTCAGGCGGCCCTCGGGCCGGGGGCGTGACCGCGGAGGACTTTCGTCCCGATATCATGACCTCGGGTCAAAGAGGGGCTCGCAGACTTCGGTCTCGAAGGCTTTGACGTGCCCTCAGACTCACGACGCGGTACGCCGCGCGCGAGCCGGCTGATGATCGACGTGTTCCACGCGATCGCCGCCTGCGACGACCTCATCCGCTACTGGGACGTGGCCAAGCACCCCGACGGTGGGGTGCTGCTGCGTGCGAGTTCGCAGCGGTGGTTCCCCACCGAGCGTCAGGCCGTCGACAGCGCGGACGAGATCGTCCGACGCGTCCGGCCCCGCGGGTACGACGCCCGGATGGTCAACGCGGCAGCCCGGACCAACGGCCGGCCCACGGACGGGTGGCACGCGTTCGTGGAGGTGCTGATCGCGGCGCGGCTGGGTACGGCCACGTCATGACTGAGGACCAGGCACTCGACGTACTGCGCCGGCTTGCCGGGACCCTGACTCCCGGCGATCTGGACCACACCCTCGCTGGCATCACGGGCGCCGCGGTCGAGGTGCTGCCCGGTGTGCGCTACGCGAGCATCACCGTGCTGCACCCGGACGGGCGGCTCGAGACGGCCGCTCCCACCGACGACCTGCTGCTCGCCCTGGACGCCGCGCAGTACGAGCTGCGCGAGGGACCCTGCTACGACGCCGCGGTCGACTCCGTCCACGTCATGTCGCCGCACCTGGCCGCCGACGAGCGGTTCCCCCGCTACGCCGCGGTGGCGGTGAAGGCGGGCGTACGGGCGCAGGCCGGCATCCGGCTGTTCGACACCCCCAAGCCGGGCGCGCAGGGCGCCCTGAACCTGTACTCCCGCGACGTGGGCAGCTTCTCCGACTTCCGCCTGATCAGTGAGCTCTTCGCTCACCAATCCGCGGTGGCACTGGACTACGCACGCGAGATCGACAACCTCCAGGAGGCGGTCAAGACCCGTCAGCTGATCGGCCGCGCGGTCGGGATCGCGATGGAGCGGTACGGGCTGAACGAGGAGCGCGCCTTCGCGTTCCTGGCCCGGGTGTCGCAGACCCGCAACGTGAAGCTGCGCGTGGTCGCGGAGGAGCTCGCGAGCGGGGAGCCGCTCACTCCCGAGGTCTGAAGCGTGAGCGGTCGACCCTCGCCCCGGGGTCCGGTCAGTGCCCATACTGGCGCCATGGCGTACGACGAGCAGCTGGCCGAGCGTCTCCGCGAGGCCGTGGCGGGGGAGCCGGGCATCACCGAGAAGCGCATGTTCGGCGGAGTGGCGTTCCTCGCCGACGGCAACCTCGCCGTCGCGGCGAGCAGCCAGGGTGGCCTGATGCTGCGCTGCGACTCCGGCCAGTCCACGGCGCTGCTCGAGGAAGCGGGCGTCACCCGCGTGGAGATGCGCGGGCGGGAGATGGACGGCTGGCTTCGCGTGGAATCCGAAGCGGTCGTCGGGGAGGCGGAGCTCCAGCGCTGGCTCGCGATCGGCATCGCCCGCGCGCGTTCGCTGCCTGCGAAGTAAGCAGCGCGCTCGGCTTCGACGTGCGAACATGTGTTCTATTCTGCAGACGTGCAGACCTTTCACCAGGCACCGGACGCCCCAGGCCGGGTCTTCCACGTCTGGGTGAAGCTCGATCTCGAAGGACCTCGCGCCCCACTGCCGGGGCTGGTGCTGGACTGGCGACACACCACGGCTGGGTGGGAGGCCTGGGTGGTCACGGTCGAGACCTACAGCACCGGCGCGGGCCACGCCTCGATGGTGCGCCAGGGCTGGCGGCCGGTGGCCTACCTGCGGCCCGCCGGCTCGGTCCCGCCGGATGCTCGGGAGTGGTGCCGCCGTTGAGGACGCTGGTCAGGGCCGCCGTCAGGCGCGGTCACTTCAAGGGGTTCATCCCGAACCCGTAGTACATGACCGCGATGGTGCCTCCGCCCAGGTACAGCCCGAGCATCACGAGAAGCAGGAAGCGAGCCGCGAGGAAGCGGCTGAGGCCCGGGTTTCCGGGGCCGATGCGTTGCTGGTGCATGGGTGACCTGCTCGTCGAGTTCCGGATGCGACCACGTCTTGCTCGCCATGGTGAGGCAAAGATCGCGAAAAGGGAAGAAAATCGCGAAATGGACTCGGGCCCGGTGCGGGCCGAGCCGGCGCGTCCGGGAGTCCCGAATCGACGGGCTGGTCCTCCGTCGGTCGGGTCGGAAGTCCCCCCGGAACCGTGCCGAAGGACGGATCGGCGTACCGAGCGGCCGGACCCTCGCGCCTCGCCGTGCCAGGCCGCCCTGGCTGGGTCAACCCGCGCCGGAAGTGCCGAGGCAGGGCGCCACGCGGCGGCGCCGGGTCCCGCATCGGCGCAGCAAAGGTCCTTGAAACTTGAAGCCCTAGGGCCGTTGGTCACAGGCCTTTTGCCTCATGGGTGGGACCCCTCCCATTTGATGTGCTTGCTGCGACGCGGGGAACGGACACCCGCCACATCAGAAGGGGGCGCAGACAATGCGCGCAACACTCGACAAGCTCATCTCCTGGACTGGCCTGCTTCTCGCGGTCGTCCTGCTCGTTGCGGGCGGTCTGCTCACCTGGGCCAGCTCGTTCGCAGGCGGCCAGGTGCACGACCAGCTCGCGATGCAGGACATCACGATGCCGGCGAAGGCCCAGCTCGAGACCAAGGCTCAGCACGACGCGCTGGACAAGTACGCCGGCCAGAAGATGACCACCGGCCCCCAGGCCAAGGCTTTCGCTGACCACTACATCCTCGTCCACATGAACGCAGCCGGCGGTGGCCAGACCTACGAAGAGGTCAGCGGCAAGTACGTGCAGCTGAGCGACGCTGCGAAGGCTTCGCCCGAGGGCCAGAAGCTCGGTGCGCTGCGGCAGACGCTGTTCATGGGCAACACCCTGCGTGGCGAGCTGCTGACCGCCTACGCGTTCGGCACCCTCGGCACCATCGCCGGGTACGCCGCGATCGCCTCCTTCGTCGGAGCCGGCCTGCTGCTGGTGCTGGGTGGCATCGGCCTGGTGCACGCCAAGCGGGCCCGCGAGTCGGCTTCGGTCGCAGCGGCCAAGGTCGGAACTCCGATCAGCGCCTGATCGCACCACACCGCGCTTCGCCGGGATGGTCCGGGGATCATCCCGGCGAAAGCCAGTCCGGCAAAGGCCGCCCCGACACACGTGTCGCGGCGGCCTTTGCCGTGTCCGGAGTCAGACGCGACGGCTGAAGCGGGGGTGGGCGCGGCCCGCGACGAGCGGCAGATCGAGGTAGGTGCGGATGCCCGGTTCGGCGGCGACGACGTACGGGATCGAGTTCACGCAGTGGTTCGCGGTGGCCACGACGCCGGGGTTGCGGGCCCACCCTGCTTCGGGTGTCTCGGGCTGCATTCCCTTGAGTGTGACGAAGAGGTCGGGGTCTCCCTGGATCTCGATCTCGTAGCGCTCGCCGGCCTCGCCCAGCGTCCACGGAGGGTCCAGGCTCTCGGTGCCCATCAGCCAGTTGACCGCGACCCGGGCGACCGGCGCGTCGTCCAGGACGGCGTCCCAGCAGAACCGCTGCGCAGCGACCTGGCCCGGCTCGATGGGGCCGGCAGGTGAATCGATCCGTGCCGTGGCGACAGCCACCTGCTGGCTGGTGCGGATCTCCGCCGCAGGGTCGAACCCCATGCCGTCGAGGATCAGACGGAGCGACTGCACGAAGCCGCCGGTGAGCAGGCCCAGCATGGGGCCTTGCATCGCCGCCTCGGGCGAAGTGCCGAAGCACATGATCGTCCGGACGACGTCCGGGGCGTTGTAGCTGCGGATGTCGGAGAACTCCTCCGCCCGCACGAAGGTCGCCGCCGACGTCATCGCGGAGAGCATCAGCGGGAACACGTCGCTGATCCCGCCGGGGTCGATGCCGGTGCCGTGCAGCGTGGCGCCCCCCTCGCGAGCGGCTGCGTCGAGCGCCTCGTCGCCGGGCGTCCGGTGGAACCAGCCGACCGGGGTCACGACGTTCTTGCCCGAGCGCAGGAGAGCCTCCACCTCGCCCGGGTCGGGCAGCAGGGGAGCGTAGACGACGCAGTCGGCGTCCATCGCCAGGATCGCCTCGACGTCGTGGGTGGCCGGTACGCCGAGTGGCCCGGCGCCGGCGATCTCGCCGGCATCGAGTCCGGCCTTCTCCGTGGAGTGCACCCAGCATCCCACGAGCTGCAGCTCGGGGTGGTCCCGGACCGCCTCGATGGCGGCCCTGCCGACCCCTCCCGTGGCCCACTGGATCACGCGCAGCCTGCCCGGTGGGGTGCTCATGGGACGGACGCTAGCGGGCGCCAGAGGACGGTGGTCCATTTCGTGTGCCCAAGGTCACAGAATGGCTAAGGTTTCAACCAGTATGTCCGATCTTCGTCATGATTCGGCCGTCCCGAGGTTTCATTGAGGACAGCCAAACCAAAGCCCTTGACCCTGGGAGGAACACAATGGCGTGTACCCACTTCCCGCCCTGTCCGGACGCGCGGTCCGTCGACTGCTGCCACGCGCACACGGTGGCCGACCACTCCGAGCAGGGCTGGTGCCGCCTGTGCAACGGCGTGATCCTGTTCGACGACGGCCTCTACCTTGCGCCCGACGGCCACGTGGAGCCGGTGCCGCTCTCCGCGTGAGAGGCCGCGTGCGCCTCGGTCAGTGGTGCGCGGCGTCGCGGATCTCGCCGACCAGCTCCTCGATGACGTCCTCGAGGGTGGCCGCGCCCAGGACATGACCGGCGTCGTCGACGACCCGCGCCATGTGCGCCCCCTGCGACTGCAGCCGCTGCAAGGTCTGCACCAGGGTGTCGGTCTCGTGCACGTCGGCGAACGGCCGGATCCAGGTCTCCTCGATCACCTGTGCGCGCCCGTGCGGGTCCGGCTCGAGCACGTCCTTGATGTGCAGGTAGCCGACCAGCTCACCGGCGTCGCCGACCACCGGAAAGCGCGAGAAGCCGGTCTCCGCGCAGATCGCCTCGACCTCGGTGGTCCGGGCGGTGCGCGTGACGGTCTGCAGCGAGTCGCGCGGAAGCAGCACGTCGGTCACGGTCCGTGAGGTGAAGCCGAGCGCCCCGGAGAGGCGTTCGTACTCGCTCTCCTCGAGCAGGCCCTCGGCGTGCGACTCGTCGACCAGCGCCTCGACCTCCTCGTGGGTGAACGTCGAGCTGACGTCGCTGCGCGGCTCGATCCGCATCAGCCGCACGCCGACGTCGGCGGCGGCGTTCAGGGCGCGGACGACCGGGCGCAAGAAGGTCACCATCGCCATCATCGGCGGACCGAACACGACGGCCGCCCGCTCCGGCCCGGCCAGGGCGAGGTTCTTCGGCACCATCTCGCCGAGCACCACGTGCAGGTAGACCACCACCGACATCCCGACGGTGAAGGCCACCGGGTGCAGCCAGGACTCCGAGACATGGAGCGCGTGGAAGGCCGGCTCCAGGATGGCGGCGAAGGCCGGTTCGGCCACGGCGCCCAGGCCCAGGGAGCAGACCGTGATGCCGAACTGAGCGGCGGCGATCATCGAGGTGAGGTCCTCCATGGCGCGCAGGGTCGTCTTCGCCATCCGCGATCCCTCGCGCGCTCGGGGCTCGACCTTGGTACGTCGCGCCGAGACCAGAGCGAACTCCGCACCGACGAAGAACGCGTTGCCCAGCAGCAGCACCGCGGTGAGCGCGAGGGCGGCCGGCGTGCTCACCGGCCCGGCCCGTCGTCCGTGTCGGGTACCGGCCCGGGACGGCGCTGGATCGCAATCCGGTCCACACGCCGCCCCTCCATCCGTACGACGCGCAGGCGGACGTGCTCGAGGAGAGGCTCCTCGTCGTCGTCCTCCGGCATGACCGGCGGCAACGCGACGTCGACGACGTCACCGGCCCGGGGAATCCGCCCCAGCCGCTGCACGAGCAGGCCGGCGATGGTGTCGTAGTCCTCGTGCTCGGGGAGTGCGAGGCCGGTCGCGTCGAGCACCTCGTCGGGCCGGAGCAGGCCCGAGACGATCCAGGACCCGTCGGGACGCTGGCGGAGCCGTGCGCTGCTGCGATCGTGCTCGTCGGCGATGTCGCCGACGATCTCCTCCACGACGTCCTCCAGGGTGACCACACCGGCCGTGCCGCCGTACTCATCGGACACGATCGCCATCTGGAAGCCCTCTCCCCTCAGCAGGGAGAGCAGCGGGTCCAGGCGCAGGGACTCGGGCACCACCGTGGCGGGCACCATGATCTCGCGGACGTGCGTGGAGGATCGCTCGGCGCGGGGCACGGCGACCGCCTGCTTGACGTGGACCGACCCGACGATGTTGTCGGTGCTGCCCTTGGTGACCGGGAACTTCGAGAACCCGGTGGTCGAGGACAGGTCGATGACCTCGCTGACGGCATCGTTGGCGTCCACCACGGCCATGCGCATGCGTGGGGTCATGATCTCCCCGGCCGTGCGAGGACCGAAGGCGACCGAGCGCTGGACGAGCGCGGCGGTCTCCTCGTCGAGCGTGCCTTGCGACGCCGAGCGGGTCGCGAGGGAGGCGAGCTCGTCGGACGACCGTGCCGAGCGCAGCTCCTCCTGGGGCTCGACCCCGACGCTGCGCACGAGTGCGTTCGCCGACCCGTTGAGCACGTGGATGGCCGGTTTCACGACCGTCGTGAACAGGCGCATCACGCCCTGGGTGGCCTTGGCCGCCTCGAGCGGGACCGCGATCCCGACCTTCTTCGGGATCAGCTCTCCGATCAGCATCGTGGCCACCGTGGCCAGCACGAGCGCGATCGCGACGGCGATGCCGGTGACCGCGCCTTCCGGTACGCCGGCGGCGCCGAGCGGCTGCTCCAGCAGCCGGGCGATCGCCGGCTCGGCGAGAAAGCCGATGATCAGATTGGTCAGCGTCACCCCGACCTGCGCGCCGGACAGCTGGGTGGAGAGGCTGCGCAGAGCCTTGCGCACGCCGATCGCGCCGCGGTCACCGCTGCTCGCAGCTCGCTCGACCGCTGCCCGGTCGACGGCCACCAGGGAGTACTCGGCCGCGCCGAAGACGCCGCACACCACCATCAGTGCGACCGAGATCCCGAGCAGCAGCCATTCCATGTCGCCCATTGTTGCGGGTCGAGGTCGGCGACGGCTCTTGGGCCGCCGGGGGAACCATGAGAGGCTCGGCAGGCGTTCTCGTGGTGAGGAGGGGACATGCTGAGGATCTCCGGCACTGGAGAGAGTCACGTCGGCCTCGTGCGCCCCGACAACGAAGACTCCGCGTTCATCGGCCCCACCTGCATGCTGGTCGCCGACGGCGTCGGGGGAGGGGCCGCCGGCGAGGTGGCCTCCGCGACCACGGCGTACGCCGTCTCCGCCACCGCCCTGGTGCGCGCCGGGGACGACCCGGCCGAGATCCTCCGCGACGCCGTGGCCGTCGCCCAGGCCCAGGTGGCTGCCGGTGCGCTGGCCGACCCCGAGCGCCGAGGGATGGCCACGACGCTCACCGCGCTGGTCACCGACGGCAGCAGCTTCGCGCTCGCGCACCTCGGCGACTCCCGCGGCTACGTGTACC
This sequence comes from Marmoricola sp., assembly GCA_036261595.1. GTDB lineage: Bacteria > Actinomycetota > Actinomycetes > Propionibacteriales > Nocardioidaceae > Marmoricola. The sequence goes on along the minus strand of DATAKN010000102.1, from coordinate 1,699 downwards.
GCGACGGCGAGCTGACCCGGGTGACTCGCGACCACACCTACGTGCAGGAGCTGGTCGACCAGGGTCGCCTCGACGAGCAGGCCGCGGCCCAGCACCCGTGGCGCAACGTGGTGCTGCGCACGGTGAACGGTGCCGCCGAGGGCACGCCGGACATCCTGGCGTTGTTCCTCCGCCCGGGCGACCGGGTGCTGCTCGCGACCGACGGTCTGACCGACTTCGTCGACGAAGCGGTGATCGCCGAGATTCTCTCCCATCGATCCGACGACGACGCGTCTGACGCGCTCGTCGCAGCCGCGCTCGCCCGGGGCGGTCGGGACAACGTGACCTGCCTGGTGGCGACCGTGGTCGACGGCCCGGCCCTGTGCGCCGACGGCATGCTGCACGGTGCGCTGCGCGACCCGCGCAACGTGCTCGACCTGACCGCGGTGCGGTCGATCTCGGCCTGATCCTGGCCTGGAACTGAAACGCGTTCCACTCCCAGGACGTCCGACGGCAGTTCTCGCCGAACGCGCGACAATGGAGTCATGGCCGAGATCGAGCGTCCGCGTCTGGAAGGCTCCGTCGCCGTCCGCGACGGGCGCCGGTTGTCGTTCGCCGAGTTCGGCACGCCACGTGGCGCCCCGATCGTGTGGATGCACGGCACCCCGGGTGCCCGCCGGCAGATCCCGGTGGAGGCCCGGGCGTACGCCGCCGAGCACGACCTGCGGATCATCGGGGTCGACCGGCCCGGCATCGGCACGTCCACGCCGCACCTGTACGCCAACGTCCTGGACTGGGTGGGCGACCTGGTCGAGCTCGCCGACGTCCTCGCGGTCGACACCATGCGGGTGATCGGGCTGTCCGGCGGCGGCCCGTATGCGCTCGCGGCCGGTGCCGCGCTGCCCGACCGGGTGCTCGGCGTCGGGGTCCTCGGAGGCGTCGCCCCGTCGAAGGGGCCCGACGCGATCCGGGGAGGTCTCGTCGAGCTCGCGCCGTACGCCGCCCCGCTGCTCTCGGTGACCCGGGTGCCGCTCGGTTACGCGCTGGCCGGCGCGATCCGGCTGATCCGGCCCCTCGCCGGGCCCGTGATCGACGGGTACGCCGCCCTGCAGCCGCGCGGGGACAAGGAGCTGCTCGCGCGGCCGGAGTTCCGGGCGATGTTCCTCGACGACCTGCTCAATGGCTCCCGGTTCCACCTCGGCGCCCCGCTGGCCGACATCATCCTGTTCACCCGGCCCTGGGGCTTCGACGCCGCCGACGTGAAGGTGCCCGTGCACTGGTGGCACGGCGACGGCGACCACATCATCCCGCACGCCCACGGCGCGCACATGGCCGCGCGTCTGCCCGACTGCCGCTTCGAGACGATCCCGGGGGAGTCCCACCTCGGCGGAATGGGCCTGGCCACGGAGGTGCTGCAGGAGCTGATGGCCCTCGGCTCCCGCCGGACGGCCGCCGGGACGACGTCGCGCAGGGCTGCCGCGCCGAAGCACTGACCGGGCCGGAATTCCGTGTTCCGCTGGCTTCCGCGCGCGCCATCGGCCACAATGTGAACACAAGTGCACACCCGTCACTCAGGTCCGCTCCGTGAGCCCGCTGGGGAAGGCGTAGCTCAACGCCGGAGCAAGGAGGCCGAAGTGACCCGCAACGCGACCCGTGGAGTTCTCTACATCCACTCGGCGCCGTCCGCGCTGTGCCCGCACGTCGAGTGGGCCGTGGGCGG
>DATAKN010000097.1:0-2729 GCA_036261595.1 Marmoricola sp. | reverse complement strand
CTGGAGGGCGTGGCGGCGGGTGATGGGCCGCACTACCGGCCTTCCCCCAGCGCGCGTAGCCGTTCTTGGTACTCCTCGGTAGTCAGTTCGCCGCGGGCGTAGCGCTCATCGAGCACCTCCCGGGCTCGGCCTGGACCAGGTGGCGCATCCGTCGGCGTTCCCGGCGCCGAGGAGCGAGGCGACACGCCTCCACCGATGGCGCGCACGGCGAGGACGATCAACAACACCACCCCGACCATGACCAGTGGTCCGAACATCCATCCCCAGCCCATGCCAGAACCCATCATCATCGCTCCTTCTCTGGCTTCTCCGTCTGTGTCAGACCTCGTTGTGTCGTTGCCCGCCAATGTGGCAGTCCCCCGACTCCTGGGGTCGGGACATGCGCGTCTACCCTTCGGCGCCGGCGGCCGGTGGCCCATCTAGCGATCAAAGCGAGCACGGCGATCGCGAGGCCGGCTATCGCCCAGGCGGTTGGGCTCCGCCAGCCGGGACCCACCGAGACAAGGCCGCCCGGCGCGGCGGCGGTGAAAACGTTGAGTGGCTCAATCATCGGAACCCTTCTTGTGTGTTGTGTTCGTCCCGCTGGATAGTTGACGGCCGCTTCTGCTGCTTGGCGCCGGCCGACCGGCGGGTGCAGTCGATGAACCCGAGTTGCGATTCGCGGGCGACGACCGCAGCGGTCCCACTCGGGCATGGTCCTGGCCCTGATCGTCCGAGGGTGGGACGGACGGGCTTCTTGGCCGGCGGGCGCGTTGAAAGGGCCCCGGGTTCGGGTCTCGGCGCGTCTTTGCCTGCATCCGACGGCGCCAGTGACGACCGAACTCTGTGCGCCGAGCCGCGAGCCGGCGCGACGGGATGGCCGCCCCGATAGACGGTAGGTGCGGGGCGCGTCGGCCGGGGCGCCAAAGTGTCACTCCGTCCGGATCGGCGTGCTCCATAAGACGTTTGGTCATCTCCGCTCACCCATTGAGGACGCGAGTGAGCCAGCTGGCCTTCCGGTCCGGTTGTGGGTGGCGGGGCCACCACTGGTCTGGGGAGGAGGTCCGCACCTGGTTGGCGTGTTGGCCGCAGCCTGTCCAGGTGGACCTGCCGCAGGTGCGGCATGTCGTGGCAAGGCGCATGGTGTGCTCCTGTTCTCGAGGGTCGGTGGTGGGACGAGGTGTGGGTTCAGCCGGTGCGAAGGTGAAGATCACCGCGACCATGACGGCACCGGCGGCGAAGATCACGCGCTCGGGATGGGCCAGGGAACCGACGATGGCGTCCGTCGGGTTCCCGTACCGCTCGTAGTGCTCCTTGCCGGGGGCGAGCAGGAAGACGGTGTAGTCCATCGCGATCGCGAAGATCATGACGAAGAAGAACACCGGCACCGGGTCGTGAGCTCCGCGGATGGACCGCCTCAGGCCAGGGCGAGGAAGAGCTTCTCCATCTTCTTGACGTCCACGCCGTCGAGACCCTCGTTGGACTCGGCGAGGCAGTGCTGCAGCCCGGTGGCAACGATGGCGTAGCCAGCACGGGAGAGGGCCTTGTTGACCGCGGCGAGTTGGGTAAGGACAGACTCGCAATCGGAGCCTTCCTCCATCATGCGGATCACGTGGGCGAGGTGGCCGTTGGCGCGCTTCATACGGGTGATGATCGCCTTGATCTCGGTGGGCTCGAGGTCCATCAGGCCTGCCCTCCGTTCTGGGTAGAAGCAATAGGGCCAGCGGCGACGGCCGACAGCGCCGTAAGGAGTCGCGCCCGTGCGTCCTCGGAGACGGCACGCAGCGCTTCGCTCGGCTCGGCGACGAACGACGTCATCATCGCCGGGTCGAAGGCCTCGACAACCGTGGCCTTCTCTCCCACCGAGCGGACGACGACGTTGCACGGCAGCAGCGCCGCGATGGACGGCTCAGCCTGCAGTGCCTGGTGGGCGAGCTGCGGGCGGCAGGCGCCGAGGATGACCTGGGGGGCGACGTCGACGTCGAGCTTGGTCTTGAGGGTCGACTTCAGGTCGATCTCGGTGAGCACGCCGAAGCCTGCCTCGGCGAGCTGCTCGCGCACGGCAGCCAACGTCTCCTCGTAGGTGCGCTCCGTGGTGATCGCGAGCGTGTAGTCGGCCATCGTCCTGCCTTTCGTTGGTCCTTGGTGGCCCTTCCGGGGGCCTCGTCCGCCACTTGTGTCTCGAACCCCCCCGGGGGTTGTGTTGTAACCAGGTTCGATCAGCCAGTGAAGGAGTCCCTCCATGTGTGAGACCACCGTCGACAGTTGCGTCCCTGATAGTGGTGTAACGCGGTTGGCGTGATCGTCGCCCCGGCATGTCGCCGGGACGAGAGCGCGGCCACCGCGTGATCCTTCGAGTGAACGTCTCACAGCACTCTCGAGAGGACCATCACGATGACCGCACCACACAGTCTCAACCCTGCCCGGCTGCTGGACCAAGCACTGTCGGACGCGTCGCCGGACCTGATGCGCCACCTGCTGTCCACGGTGATCAACGCGCTGCTCTCGGCCGAGGCCGACGCGGTCTGCGGCGCCGAGTACGGGCAGGCCAGCCCGGACCGGGTGGCCCAGCGCAACGGCTACCGGCACCGGGAGCTGGACACCCGGACCGGCACCATCGACGTGGCGATCCCCAAGCTCCGCGAAGGGACCTACTTCCCGGAGTGGCTGTTGGAGCGTCGCAAGCGCGCCGAGGCGGCGCTGATCTCGGTGGTGGCGACCTGCTACCTGCTCGGGGTCTCCACCCGCCG
>DATAKN010000096.1:0-1803 GCA_036261595.1 Marmoricola sp. | reverse complement strand
CGCACAGGTAGTCGCGCCGGCCCGCGCGCTCACCGCTGAGCCACAGGCGTACGACGGTCCGCGCGCCCGTCTCGGCCACCGCCACGAAGGACTCGTCGGCAGAGAGCGCAACCCCGTTGGCGAAGGCCAGCCCGTCCAGGTGCTGCTCGGTGGTCCCGTCGGCGCGCCGGCACAGCAGCCGACCGGTGCGGGTGTCCTGGACGAAGTCGTCCTTCCACTGGTCGATGCCGTAGTGCGCCGAGCTGTCGGAGAACCAGATGTCGCCGTTGCTCGCCACCGCGGCGTTGTTGCAGAACACCATCCGGCGCCCGTTGACCGTGTCGACGAGCCGCTCGACCTTGCCGGTCGCGGTCTCCATGGCGAGCAGGCCCTGGCGTGCGTCCGCGACGAGCAGGCGCCCGTCGGGCAGCAGCTCGAGACCGAGCGGGCGGCCGCCGGTGCGGCCCACGAGGTCGACGCGGTTGCCGTCGGGTCGCAGGCTGAAGACGCTGCCGTCCTCGGTGCCGGTGTACACCAGCCCGTTGTCGGCGACGACGACGTCCTCGGCCCCCATCGCGGGGACGGCGTGCACGGTGACCGGTCTCATCGAGGGCTCCTCAGGGTGCGGTAGAGGTCGGAGGCGAGGAAGTCGGGCACGAAGTGGCGCGACGACGGAGCGAGGTCGAGCCCCGCGACAGCGGCCGGGTCCACGAACACGATCTGGCGGCCCTCCCCCACGACGATGTCGGCGTCGGTGAGGTCCACCGCCGCGGCGTACAGGTGGTAGCGGCCGCGAAGGCCGTCGGGATAGGTGTACTCGGCATCGCGCCACAGCCGCAACGCGCCGGCCGGCAGGGAGACCCCGGTCTCCTCGAGCAGCTCGCGGTAGGCCGCCGGCTCGAAGTCCTCGTCGTCCTCGACGTGCCCCCCGACCATGCCCCACAGGTTCGCCGACCGGGGCGCCGCCTCGTCGCGCTCCTGGAGCAGCACCCATCCACGTGGGTCGACGAGCAGCACGACGGCGAGCCGGAGCGGATCCATGCGCCCCACCCTAGGGGCGAGCGCGGCGGCTCACGGGTCGTCGCTCACCGGAATGGTGCGATCACATCCGGGCGACGTACCGGCGGCCGCGCAGGGCCTCCTCGACCAGCCCGACCGCGCGGCGTACGCCGATCAGGCGGGCCGCCTCGCGCTGCCAGATGTCGAGCGCCGCGGCGATCTCCACCTCACCGGCGACGTCGCGCAGCAGCCCACGCGCCTCGCTCAGGCCCCGGTTGACGGCGGCCTGGCCGGCATCGACGTGCAGGAGGGCGAACCTGGCCAGCACGACCGGATGCCGGCGCAGCGCCGGGTAGGTGCGGTACTCCGGCGGGGTGATGTCCAGCAGCCAGTTCACCGCCGTGCGCTCCCAGTCGGATGCGCCCGGCGCTCGCACGGCACGGGGCCACCCGGGCGGGGCCACCGGCGGCGAGCCACGGGGCGCGGTCCGAGGCACCGGGTCGGGCTCGCGGTGCGGGCTGAACATGGTCCGATGTTCGCACATGTGTTCGAATGCCGTCGACCTCGAGCCTGACGGGACGGTGCCCAGACCAGACCACCGGCACAAATTCTTTAGACCAGTGGCGTGAATCCGTGTCATGAACCTTCAACTACCGCGTTTCACTGCCGAACCGCCCACCAAGTGGCACACAGACAGGGAAGCCGATGGACAGCAAGCTCACCACCACCTCCACCACCGCGGTGCAGATCGCCACGGTGGACGCTGAGGCCGACCACACGCTGGTTGCTGAGTTCGTCTTCGACTCGGCGGATGCCTGCGCCGTC
>DATAKN010000085.1:0-2248 GCA_036261595.1 Marmoricola sp. | reverse complement strand
GTGACCACGCCGATGTCCGAGGCGCGGGCGGACCGCACCGGACCGGCCTTCGCGGGCAGCTTGGAGTAGAACATCGCCGCCAGACGGGTGATGCCGCCCTCGACCAGCTCCTCGACGACCATGTCGGCCGACCCGAGGCCGTACTGCGGGTCGCTCGCGGCGGTGTTGTCGATCTTGACGATCATCACCGGGTGGTTCGGCGTGGTCTCCGGCGCCGGCAGGCCGGTGAGCGGCCACACGGCCGCCAGCTGGGTGCCGCCCTGCGTGGGCTGCGAAGACGGCCGGGGCTCGGCCTTCTTGTCGTTGCTCTTGCCGCCGCAGCCGGCGAGGGCGAGACTCGCGACCACGGCGAGCGCAACCAGCGCCTGGAGGCGCTTGCGAGAGCGGGAGGGAACGGCAGGAGGGCGAGCAGTCATGCGGCATAGCATGACTGAGGGGTCCTGCCGATCGTGGCAGGACCCCCCGTGTCTCGACCGCGACGTGCTCGCCACGCCGCAACCGCCGCTCGGCGGAGGCTCAGATCTTGCCGCCGCCGTCGACGTACAGGGTCTGACCGGTGATGTACGACGCCTCGTCACTGCACAGGAACGCGACGGCCGCAGCGATGTCCTCGGGGTAGCCGACCCGCTTGACAGGGTTGGCCTCCGCGTTGAGCCGGCGAAACTCCTCGACGTCCATCTTCAGGCGCCGCGCGGTGTCGTCGGTCATCTCCGTCGCGATGAAGCCAGGGGCGATCGCGTTCACGTTCACGCCGAACGGGCCCAGCTCGAGGGCGAGCGTGCGCGTGAAGCCCTGCACACCTGCCTTGGCCGCCGAGTAGTTCGCCTGCCCCCGGTTGCCCAGGGCCGAGACGCTCGACAGGTTCACGATCTTGCCGTACTTCTGCTCGACGAAGATCTTCTGCGCCGCCTTGCTCATCAGGAACGCGCCCTTGAGGTGCACGTTCATGACCGCGTCCCAGTCCTCCTCGGTGAGCTTGAACAGCAGGTTGTCCCGCGTGATGCCGGCGTTGTTCACCAGCACGTGCAGGCCACCGAGCTCCTCGACCACCCGGCCGACCGCGGCCTCGACCGAGGCGGCGTCGGCGACGTTGCACGCAACGCCGATCGCCTTGTCGGCACCGAGCCCGGCGGCGGTCTCCTGGGCCTGCTCCTCGTTGATGTCGAGCACGGCGACGGCGGCGCCCTCCTCGGCGAATCGCTTGGCCGTTCCGGCACCGATGCCTCGTGCTGCGCCGGTGATGATCGCGACCCGTCCGTCGAATCGACCCATGACTGCTCCTGTTCGGCTGGTCCCGTGGTGGGGGGGAATCGTGGCTCGCGGACCCGCTGCCCGCGGCTCGGGCGTGCTCCCGCGGGAGCAGCACGCGTCACTCTAGAACCCGTCCGGCTCGCCCCTGGAGAGCAGGCTGCGCTGTGGCCCCCGCGGGCGTCGGTCTAGGCTGCAGGTCGTGGGTAGAGCCAACTTCAAGTTCGCGGGACTGTGCGCTCTCACCCTGGTGTTGGCGATGATCCTGGTCGCCTGGGTCGAGGACCTGCCGATCCGCGACCCCGACGGGGTGGTCGTCCCGACCTACGTCCGACTGCCGATCATCCTGCTCATCGCCTGGCTGCTCGACGTGCTCCCCCGCTCGCTCGCGCGAAGTCGGAAGCACTGGCGCACGGCGTGGGCCGACTTCCGTGCGGTGGCACGCGAGCGGTGGACCCGCTCGCACGTGGTCTTCGCGGTCTCCGGTCTGGGCGCCTGGTACGTCTGCTACGCGGCGTTCCGGAACCTGAAGAGCTACGTGCCGTTCGTGCACGAGCGCGTCTTCGACAAGCCTTTCGCGAGGATCGACCAGACGCTGTGGTTCGGCCACCATCCGGCCGACGTGCTGCACTCGCTGTTCGGCACCACCTGGGCCGCCGAGTTCTTCTCGACCATCTACGTGATCTGGATCGTGCTGATCCCGGTGACCCTCGCGATCGCGCTCGTGTGGACGCGCCACCCGGCGGCCGGCTCGTGGTTCGTGACCGCGGTCGCCGTCGACTGGCTGCTCGGGGTGGCCGCCTACTTCGTGCTGCCCACGCTGGGACCGATCTACTCACGGCCGCAGGACTTCGCCGGTCTCCGGCACACCTACACCACCACGCTCGAGGACCAGCTGCTCGCGGACCGGTTGAAGGTGCTCAGCGATCCGCACGCGACCCACGCGGTGCAGACGATCGCGGCGTTCCCGTCGCTGCACGTCGGGATCATGGTGACCGTG
>DATAKN010000084.1:0-5298 GCA_036261595.1 Marmoricola sp. | reverse complement strand
GCTCGGCCAGAAATGGCGGAGGATAGGGGATTCGAACCCCTGAGGGCTGTTAACCCAACCCGCTTTCCAAGCGAGCGCCATAGGCCACTAGGCGAATCCTCCGCCGCGAAGGTTACCTGCCCCGATTCGCCCGGGCGAATCCGGACTCCGTAGACTCGTGCCAACCCCCCGTGCGGCGGTACCTCACTGAATCCCCCAGGGCCGGAAGGCAGCAAGGGCAGGTGGGCTCTTCCGGGTGCACGGGGGGCCTTCTCGTCCGGCGTCGTACGCCGTCCGGGCGAACCTCCGACACCTACGATCGGGCCCATGCGTGCGTCGCGCAGGGCAGCCGGGGCGGTCGTAGCGCTGCTCCTGGCGAGTGCGGCCGGCTGCGGCGACTCACCGACGACCGCTCCGGGGGCTCACTCCAAGTCGACCACCAGCTCCGGCCCGGCGCCGGCCGCCACGGCGACCACCGACGGCAACGGCGACATGGTGCCGCACCTGCCCGCTCTCAGCCGGACGCCCGCTCCCACCGGGGCGACCTCGTCGTCACGACCGACGTCCCCGGCCGGGCGCACCTTCGGTGCCGACGTGAGCTGGCCGCAGTGCCCCAAGGGCATGGGCATCCCGCAGAAGCGCACCGAGGGGCGGCCGATGCCGACCGGCGCGGCGGAGTTCGTCGTGCTCGGGTTGACCAACGGCCCCTCGTTCGTGGCGAATCCGTGCCTGGAGGACCAGGTCCGGTGGGTGCAGGACCGGCATCTCCTGGCTGCGGCGTACTCGCTCGTGAGCTATCCCGACGACGCGACCCTGGCCGAGATGGGCGACCAGGGGCCGTTCCCCGGCCGGACGCGTCTGGGCGCACTTCGCAACGTCGGCTACCAGGCGGCGCTGTACAACCTCGACACGATGCGCCGGGCCGGGCTGCAGACGCCGGTGGTCTGGATCGACGTGGAGCCGGTGGTCGGCTTCGACTGGAGCCCGGACGTCGTCGCGAACGCCGCGGTCGTGCAGGGCGTGGAGCGCGGCTACCGCGACGCCGGCTTCCGGACCGGCTACTACTCGATCGGGTCGCTGTGGGCCCGCGTCGTCGGCTCGCTGCGCACGGGCGCTCCGGAGTGGCGACCGGCCGGGGAGGGCGGCCTGGGCGAGGCACTCCGCCGCTGCGGGTCCGACTGGTCGTTCGGCGGCGGGCCCGGCGTGCTCGGGCAGTGGATCGAGGACGGGCGTGACCGCGACGTCACCTGTCCCGGTGCGATGCCGGACCTGCGGCAGTGGTTCCACCAGTACTGAAGGGTCGAGCGGCGCCCGGCACCGCTGCGGCTCAGCCGTCGATCCGCAGCACACGTCGGATGGCGGGCCACGCGAGCGCACCCAGGCGCTCGGGTGCGCCGTCGTCGCCTCCGACCTGGTAGGGCCGGGTCAGGTCCGGAGGCGTCTCTCCCGGGAGGACGACCGGGTGGCCCGCGAGCGGGTCGGTGACCACGACCGTGTCGAGACCGGCCCGCCTGCGCCGTTCGGCGATGCGCGCCGCCGCGCGGCTGCTCCGCCAGACCCGGTCGTCGTCACCCGCGACGAGGACAAGCTCTCCACTGAACCTCTCGACAGGGATGGTGGCCGCCTCGACCGCGTCCGGGCTGGCCAGCGCACGGCTGTGCTCGTAGTGCTCGACGTACGCCGGCCGGGTGGCGGAGGGCTGCCACGCCTGGTCGAGCGGGACGAAGGGAACCGGCCGGCCGGCGTGAGTCCACTTGCTCCGGGCGAGATCCTCGTCCCGGTCGCGGAACCCCTCCCACGCCACGTCGGTGGGTGCCAGCGCGACGACCCCGTCGACCCGGTCGTCAACCGTGGCGGTCAGCAGCGCGCCTTCCGCGCCGTACGACAGTCCGATCAGCACGATCCGGTCGCACTCGGCGGCCAGCAGCCCGATCGCGTCGGTGAACGTCTCCAGCGGCACCTCCCGCGGCACCGCGGGCTGCCCCTCGCCTCCGAACCAGCGCAGCGCGAGCGCGGTGACGCCGTACGACGCGAGCAGGTCGGCTCGTCCGACCTCCAGCCGCCCGCTCGAGCCCGACAGCACGAGCGCGCCCGTGCCTCCCGCTCTCCTCGGGCCGGCCCAGCGAAGGTCGGAGTCCGCGATCACGGCGCGGTTGCCTTCGCGGACGGTGCCGGCCTCGGCTGCCCACCGGGCAGCCCGACGTCGATGCGCCCCGAGATCGAGCACTTCGCGTCCAGGTCGCACTGCACGGTGGCGTACCCGGTCTCCAGACCGGACTTCACGTCGACGTACTGCAGCCGGACCATGAGCGGTTTGAGCGGCGCCGAGAACGGCGTGCTGAACCGGCTGAACGTGGGCGTGTTCTCCACTCCGCCCGCGGTGCCGAGCTGGTCCACGACCGTCCAGGTGACCTGGCCCTGGTCGGTGTTCCACACCACCCAGGGACCGGCCGCCTGGTGGAGATGGCCGTACTCGGCGATCCCCGGCGGCACGTCCTTGATGCCGTCGTCGTACGGCGTGGTGCGCTCCGCGGCCGTCTGCGGACGGTCGCTGAGCGTGGCCATCGAGTCGAGGCCGAGGTACGCCGCCAGCGCGCGCGGCTGGTGCACGACCACGATCCCGCCTCGGTCGGCGAAGTGATCGCCCACCTTGTCGCGCAGCTGCTGGCCGAGCTGCTCCTCGCTGACCCCGGTGGGGTTGGTGATGCTGCCGCCGAACAGGGTCTTGTGCTCGCGGTCGTTGGCGACGGCCACGGGCAGGCCGCCGACCTCGGCCGTGGCCAGGTCAGGATCGGCGAAGCCGGCGGACTTGAGCTGCTTCCAGGTGTTGACCGAGTCGTGGTCGCCGGCGGCTGCGACGACCGGGATGCCGGGAGCGACCTTCGACTCCGCCTTGACGTACGCCGACTCGGCGACCGTGCCGTTCGAGGTGACGTCTCCGGCGATCGTGCGCAGGGAGATCGCGTCCTTCCCGAGCGTGTCGACCAGGTCGGCGTACAGGCTCTGGCGCACGTGCACGCCCACGAAGCTGCCCTGGGGATCGGCCTCCCCGAGCACCATGGTCTCGCCCGGTCGCGGTGCCAGCGACAGCGCCTGCTGCCGGACGGCCTCCGCCAGAGAGGTCCGGGCGGTTGCCTCGTACTGGTCCGCGGCGGCGTCGATGCGCTGGGTGTTCTTGGTGATGAACGGCCGCACCTGGGAGACGATCTCGCCCATCTGCGGACTGCTGAACGTCGGGTTGCTCATGCCGGCGGCGGCGTACACGGGATCGGTGGCCTTGCTGCAGTCCCAGGCGTCGAACAGCTTCACGGCCCCGAACGCCGAGAGCCCGAGCGCCGCGTCGACGAGCAGGAACGAGGCCACCACCGTGTGCGTCCGCGGGATGCCGCGCAGCCTCCGGCGCGGGACGACCAGGAACAGCACGAGCCCTCCGGCGACGCCCGCCATCAGCTCCTCGCGCACGAGACGGCGCCAGAGCGCGCGCTTCATCTCCGTGGAGTACGCCGCGACCACGCTGTCGGGCTTGCGGAGGAACTCCACGTTCGCCTGGAAGAACGCCGGGTCGACGTACGACGCCAGCGTGCCGCCGGCCTCTGGCGGACCCGTCGCCCGTGCGTACGCGCCGAACCCGAACGCGCCGGTCTGGTCCCAGAAGACCTTGCCGAGGATGCCGGTGTCGAGCGTGGACCGGCCGTTGTGGCACAGGCCCACCTCCACGGGGAAGGTGCCCAGGTTGTCGCGGAACCGGACGTTCTCCACCGCCCGCTCCACGGCCACGGGGGCTGCGACGACGGCCGCCGCGCCCACGCAGAAGATCGCCGCCCAGAGGGCCTGCCGCGCCTGCTGGCCGAGGCGCGGGATCGGCAGCCAGCGGAGCGCCGGGCTGGTCGATCGGGGCGGCGTCAGCATCGGCACGAGGCTAGCGCGCAGTCCTGAGCTCGCGGGGCAGGCTGCCCCGGCCCCGGATGTCCCCCCGGCTCGTTAGGGTTCACGTGTGGAGCACACCCTCGCCCTGTACCGCCGCTACCGGCCGGAGACGTTCGCCGAGGTCATCGGTCAGGAGCACGTCACCGAGCCGTTGCGGTCGGCGCTGGCCAACAACCGGGTGAACCACGCCTACCTCTTCTCCGGCCCGCGCGGCTGCGGCAAGACCACGAGCGCGCGCATCCTGGCCCGGGCCCTCAACTGCGAGAAGGCGCCGATCGCCGATCCGTGCGGCGAGTGCCAGTCCTGCCGCGACCTGGCCCGCGGTGGCCCCGGCTCGATCGACGTGATCGAGATCGACGCGGCCAGCCACGGCGGTGTCGACGACGCCCGCGACCTGCGGGAGCGCGCGTTCTTCGCGCCGGTCAACAGCCGCTACAAGATCTACATCATCGACGAGGCGCACATGGTGACCACGCAGGGCTTCAACGCCCTGCTCAAGCTGGTCGAGGAGCCTCCGGAGCACCTCAAGTTCATCTTCGCGACCACGGAGCCGGAGAAGGTCATCCCGACGATCCGGTCGCGGACCCACCACTACCCGTTCCGGTTGATCCCGCCGCGGGTCCTGTCGGACTACCTGGCGCAGATCTGCCAGGCCGAAGGGGTTCCGATCGAGCCGGCCGCGCTGCCGCTCGTCGTACGCGCCGGCGCGGGGTCCGCGCGCGACTCGCTGTCGGTGCTCGACCAGCTGCTCGGCGGGGTCGGTGACGGCGGCGTCACGTACGACGTGGCCGTCGGCCTGCTCGGCTACACGCCCGACACCCTGCTCGACGAGGTGGTGGACGCGTTCGCCGCGGGGGACGGTGCGACGGTGTTCTCCGTCGTGGACAAGGTCATCGAGACCGGGCAGGACCCGCGCCGTTTCACCGAGGACCTGCTGCGCCGGCTGCGTGACCTCGTGATCGTGTCTGCCGTGCCCGACGCCCCGGCCACCGGTCTGGTCGACGTACCGGACGACCAGGGCGAGCGACTGGTCGCGCAGGCGGCACGGTTCGGCAAGGCCGAGCTGGTCCGGGCTGCGGACTGCGTCGCCGCGGGGCTGACCGAGATGCGCGGCGCGACCACCCCACGGCTGCTGCTCGAGCTGATCTGCGCCCGGGTGCTGCTCCCGGCCGCCGACGACGCGGCTGAGGGGCTGGCGGCGCGGATGGATCGGCTGGAGCGGCGGGTGGGTGTGTCGGGGTCTGTGTCCGGGGCGGACAGCGGCCTGGCGTCGGGTGCGCCTCCGGCGGAGCGGCCCGCGCAGCCCGAGCCATCTCCGGTGGTTGAGGTGCGAGCGCCAGCGAGCCTCGAAACCCCGTCCGTGTCTGCGCAGCCGTCACCGGGTTTCGAGGC
>DATAKN010000075.1:0-11515 GCA_036261595.1 Marmoricola sp. | reverse complement strand
GCGTCATTGAGTAGTCCGGTACCCGCGAGGGACTGGAACGAAAGGCGATCAGATGACCCGCATCGGGGTTGTGGGTGCCGGCCGAGTCGGCGCCGTCCTCTCGGCCGCACTGCGCGCTGCCGGCCACGACATCGTGGCGGCTGCCGGCGAGTCCGTGGCCTCCCGCCAGCGCATCGAGGCGCTGCTTCCCGGCGTACGCCGCGCGAAGCCGACCGACGTCGCTCGCAGCTGCGACCTGCTCCTGCTCACCGTCCCCGACGACATGCTCGAGAACGTCGTCACCACGATGGTCGGCGCCGGCGCGATCCGTCCCGGCCAGGTGGTCTGCCACACCTCCGGGCGCCACGGGCTGGCCGTGCTCCGCGCGGCCACCGAGATCGATGCGCACCCCTTGGCGCTGCATCCCGCGATGACCTTCACCGGCACGGCGGTCGACCTCGACCGGCTCTCCGGCTGCGTCTTCGGCGTCACGGCCGGCGAGGACGACCGGGCCCTCGCCGAGTCGCTGGTCGCCGACATCGGCGGCGTGGCGATGTGGGTGCCCGAGGAGAAGCGGACGCTCTACCACGCCGGCCTGGCGCACGGCGCGAACCACCTGGTCACGCTCGTGGCCCAGGCGATGGAGCTGCTCGCGGCCTCGGGTGCCGACGATCCGGCCGCGACGCTCCGACCGCTGTTGACCGCGGCGCTCGACAACGCGCTGGTCTCCGGCGACGCGGCGCTCACCGGCCCGATCGTGCGCGGCGACGTGAACACGGTCGCCGCCCATCTCGCGGACCTGGCCGAGAGCGCGCCGGCCACGATCCCGTCGTACGTCGCGATGGCGAAGGCCACCGCCGACCGTGCGGTGCTCGACGGCCGGCTGATGCCGATCCGGGCCGTGAAGATCGTCCGACTGCTGGACCAGGCGCTCGAGCGCGTGGACCGCCCGTCAGTGCCCCAGCCCCGGCGGGAGAACGACCGGTCGTGAGCACCCCGCTCGTGCGCGCGGACACCCGCGCGGATCTCCAGCGTGCGCTCGCGCCACGGACCGCCGGTGCGCGGGTCGGCTTCGTCCCGACGATGGGAGCGTTGCACGAGGGGCATGCGTCGCTGATCCGGCGGGCCCGCGAGGAGGTGGGCCCCGACGGGTCCGTCGTGGTCTCGGTGTTCGTCAACCCGACCCAGTTCGGGCCCGGAGAAGACCTCGAGCGCTACCCCCGCACCCTGGAGGCCGACCTCGGCGCGTGCGCGGCGGCAGGCGCCGACGTGGTGTTCACGCCCTCGGTCGAGGAGATGTACCCGGCCGGTCTCGACGGCGGCGTGACGGTCGCCCCGGGCCCCCTCGGGAGCGTGCTCGAGGGGGCCGCGCGACCCGGCCACTTCGCAGGCGTGCTGACCGTCGTCGCGAAGCTGTTCGGGCTCGTGCGGCCGCACGTCGCGGTCTTCGGCGAGAAGGACTACCAGCAGCTGGCGCTGATCCGGCGGATGGTCGCCGACCTCTGCCTCGGCATCGAGGTCGTGGGCGGCGAGACGGTGCGGGAGCCCGATGGCCTGGCGATGTCCAGCCGCAACCGTTACCTCGACACTGACGAGCGCGTGGCCGCCCTGGGCCTGTCCCGCGCGCTGTTCGCCGCCCGTGGAGCGGCCGGGCGGGGAGCCGAGCGGGCGCTCGGAGCCGCACGAGCCGAGCTGCGGCGTACGCGCCTGGTCGACGTGGACTACCTGGAGATCGCCGCGCCCGACCTCGACCCCACGCCCGACCAGGGGCCGGCCCGGATGCTGGTCGCGGCCCGCGTCGGAACGACCCGCTTGATCGACAACGTCGCCCTGGACCTCGGGGTTTCGGCAGGCTCAACCACCGGAGAGTGAACTGATGCTGCGCACCATGATGAAGAGCAAGATCCACCGCGCGACCGTGACGCAGGCCGACCTGCACTACGTCGGCTCGGTCACGGTCGACCGCGACCTTCTCGACGCCGCCGACCTGCTCCCGGGCGAGCTGGTGCACATCGTCGACGTCACGAACGGCGCCCGACTGGAGACCTACACGATCGCGGGCGAGCGCGGCTCGGGCGTGATCGGCATCAACGGGGCGGCGGCCCGGCTGGTGCATCCCGGCGACGTGGTGATCCTGATCGGCTACGGCCAGATGGAGACGGCCGAGGCGCGGATCTTCCAGCCGAGCGTGGTGTTCGTCGACGCCGACAACAACGTGGTCAGCACCGGTTCCGACCCGGCCGAGGTGCTGCCCGGCAGCGGTCTCGTGCGCGGCGACGAACTCGCCCCGCAGCGGGCTTTCGGCACCCTCGTCGACGCGAACCGATAGCGTCATCCGGGTGGGAACCAGGCTGCCCGAGCGACTCGCCGCCGGCGCGCCGGGGTGGGACACCACCGCGGACGTCGTCGTGGTCGGCTCCGGCATCGCGGGGCTGACCGCCGCGCTGCGGCTGCGCGACCACGTCGGCAAGGTCCTGGTGGTCACCAAGGACGTGCTCTCGGCCGGTTCCACCCAGTGGGCGCAGGGCGGCATCGCCGCCGCGCTCGGGCCCGAGGACACCCCAGCCCAGCACGAGCACGACACCCTCGTGGCCGGCGCAGGAGCCTGCGACCTCGACGCGGTGCGCGCACTCGTGACCGAGGGGCCCGAGGCGGTGCGCGAGCTGATCGCGCTCGGGGCCAACTTCGACCAGTCCGCGGAGGGGGTGCTGTCGCTGACCCGCGAGGGCGGTCACCACAGGGACCGGATCGCCCACGCGGGCGGCGACGCCACCGGCGCGGAGATCCAGCGGGCGCTCGTGGCCGCGATCGAGCTGGCCCCGGACATCGAGGTGATCGAGCACGCCCTGGCGGTCGATCTCCTCCTCGACGAGTCCGGTGCAGTCTGCGGGCTCACCTTGCACGTCATGGGCGAGGGCCAGCGCGACGGGGTCGGGGCGGTGCGGTGCCGGGCCGTCGTCCTCGCCTCGGGCGGTCTCGGCCAGGTGTTCTCCCAGACCACCAACCCACCCGTCTCCACCGGTGACGGCATGGCGATCGCGCTGCGCGCCGGCGCCGTGCTCCGTGACCTGGAGTTCGTCCAGTTCCACCCCACGGTGATGTACCTGGGGCCGCACTCCACCGGCCAGCAGCCACTGATCTCCGAGGCGGTGCGCGGCGAGGGCGCCTTCCTCGTCGACTTCGCCGGCCACCGGTTCATGGAGGGCCAGCACGAGCTGGCCGACCTTGCCCCTCGTGACGTCGTCGCCAAGGCGATCACACGTCGCATGCAGGAGGAGGGCAAGCAGCACATGTGGCTCGACGCCCGCCATCTCGGCGCGGCGTTCTGGGAACGGCGATTCCCCACGATCCTCGCCACGGCCCGTCTCCACGGCATCGACCCGGTGACCGAGCTGATCCCGGTGGCGCCTGCCTGCCACTACGCGTCGGGCGGCGTCGCCACGGACCTGTGGGGTCGCTCGACCGTGCCCGGGCTCTACGCCACCGGTGAGGTGGCCTGCTCGGGCGTCCACGGCGCCAACCGGTTGGCGTCGAACTCCCTGCTCGAGGGCCTCGTGTTCTCTCGGCGGATCGCCCAGGTCCTGCCCGGCGAGCTGCGCCCGTACGCCGACCCGGCGGCCGACCGGCGTACGCCCGGCGTGGTGACCGCCGACGTGCGTGCCGCCATGCAGGCGACCATGACCGAGCGCGTCGGCGTGCTCCGCAATGCCGACGGGCTTGCGCTGGCCGCCAAGGACCTCGAGCACCTGGCCCAGACCCCCGGCGTGGAGGGCACCGCCGCCTGGGAGACCACCAACCTGGTCTCGATCAGCGCGGCCCTGACCGCCGCGGCCACGCTGCGCGAGGAGACCCGCGGCTCGCACTGGCGGGAGGACTTCCCCGAGCGCGACGACGAGCACTTCGCCGGGCACGTCGACGTGGTGCTGGTCGACGGTGCGCCGGTCGCCAGCTTCCACCCCAGTCCGGCGACCGACGGAGGTGCCGCATGATCGCCGCCACGCCGTACGACCTGTTGCCCGAGGAGCTGCTCGCCGAGCTCACCGCCGCAGGCCTGGACCCGCGCGCGGTCCGCGAGGCGATCGTCGCTGCCCTGGCCGAGGACCTGCCGGTCGACGGCCCGGGCGTCGACGTCACCAGCGAGGCCACCATCCCGGACGACCTGCGCGGCGACGCCGACTTCGCCGCCCGCGAGGACGGTGTGGTCGCCGGCCTGGCGATCGCCGAGCTCGTCTTCGTGCACGTGCTCGGTGGCGAGGTCGAGATCACCGACCGGGTCCCCGACGGCACGCGCGTCCGCGCCGGTGACGTCGTCATGCGGGTCTCGGGTCCGGTCAAGGGGCTGCTCACCGCCGAGCGCACGGCGCTGAACTTCGCCTGCCACCTCTCCGGCGTCGCCACCGCCACGGCGGCCTGGGTCGAGGCCTTGGCCGGCACGCGCGCCCGCGTCCTGGACACCCGCAAGACGCTGCCGGGCTACCGCGCGCTGCAGAAGTACGCCGTGCGCTGCGGTGGCGGGGTCAACCACCGGTTCGGCCTCTCCGACATGGCCCTGGTCAAGGACAACCACGTGGTCGCCGCGGGCGGGGTGCTGCCGGCGTTCGAGGCGGTGCGCTCCCGCTACCCGGACATCCCCGTCGAGGTCGAGGTCACCGACCTCGACCAGCTCCGCGAGCTGCTCGACGCCGGGTGCGAGCGGATCCTGCTCGACAACATGTCCACCGCGCAGATGGCGGACGCGGTCGAGCTGACCGCCGGGCGAGCCATGCTCGAGGCCTCGGGTGGTCTGACCATCGAGCGTGCCCGCGAGGTCGCCGAGACGGGGGTGGACTTCATCTCCGTCGGCGCGCTCACGCACTCGGTCAAGGTGTTCGACCTCGGCATGGACCTGCGGTGACCACCCGATGAACCTGCTCTGTGCGGACATCGGCAACTCGCACACCACTCTGGGCGTGCTCCACGCGGGTGAGGTGATCGACCACTGGCGGGTCGCGACGCTGGAGAGCCGCACCGCCGACGAGTGGAACGTCCTGATCCGCGGCCTGATGAGCCAGAGCCCGCGCAGCGACCTGTCGATGATCGACGGCGTCGCGGTCTGCTCGACGGTGCCCTCGGTGCTGCACGAGTGGCGCGACATGCTCGCCCGGCACTTCCACGCCCTGACCTCGGTCGTGGTCGAGCCCGGTGTGCGCACCGGCGTACCGGTGCTGATGGACAACCCGCGCGAGGTCGGAGCCGACCGCGTGGTGAACGCGCTCGCCGCCGCCACCCTGTACGACGGCCCGGCGATCGTCGTCGACTTCGGCACCGCCACGACGTTCGACGTGGTCAGCCCGAAGGGGGAGTACGTCGGCGGGGCGATCTCGCCGGGCATCGACATCTCCCTGGAGGCGCTCGGCCGCCGTGGAGCTCAGCTGCGCAAGGTCGAGCTGCTCCGCCCGCGCTCGGTGATCGCGAAGAACACCGTCGAGGCGGTGCAGTCCGGCATGGTGTTCGGCTTCGCCAGCCAGGTCGACGGCATCGTGGAGCGGATCGTCGACGAGCTCGGCGTCGACCCCGCGTCGGTCAACGTGATCGCCACCGGCGGCCTCGCCCCGGTCGTGGTCGACGAGTGCCGCTCGATCACCGACCATCAGCCCTGGCTCACCCTCCGCGGCCTCGAGCTGGTCTTCGACCGCAATCGTTGAGTAGCCAGAAACGCACCGTCGAGTCGTCAGTTCCGTCGCGGTCTCCGGCCACGCCCGCGCAGCGGACCCACCAGCCGAGGGCCGGCGAGTCGGCTCTCCAGGCGGCGGGCCTCGCGCTTGAGCGGCTGCGCGACGTACTCGCCGAGGATCACGCCGGAGGCGAGCGCGATCGCCACGGCCGCCGCGGTGACCATCGCGAGCAGGCCCTGACTGGCGGACCCGGTCGGTGCGGAGAGCAGCGAGAGGCCGCGGTAGATCGAGAGCCCGGGCAGCATCGGCACGATCGCCGGGACCACCACGACGAGTGGGGGCACCCTGATCCGGCCCGAGACCGAGTAGGCGACGAGGCCGATCAGGAAGGCGGCGAAACCGGTCGGCCAGGTGTGGCCCAGACCTGAGTCGGAGCCGAGGACCGAGACGCCCGCCGCGAGACCGCCGACCACCGCGATCGCCAGCAGCGATCGTGCCGGCGCGTACGACGCGTAGGCGAACGCCGCTGCTGCCACCGCCGATCCCACGACGAGCACGGGCAGGGTCTCGAGGCCGGTGTTGCCGGGCTCGATGCGGCCGATCCCGACGCCGATCACGTCGCCGAGCGCCAGGCCGCCGCTGACGCCGGCGATGATCCCGACGGTGGCGAGCAGCGCCTCGGTCATCCGCGCTCCCGCGGTGATGTAGAACCCGGACAGCGCGTCCTGGAGACCGCCCATGAACCCGATGCCCGCGAGCAGCATGATGATGTTCGCGGTGACGACCAGGGACGGGTCGAGGCTGCGGTCGACCAGCTGGGCGGCCACGGCGATCAGCGTCGCGACCGCGCCACCGGCGACCTGGCGGTAGAACGACGGCAGCCGCCGTCGCTGCATCGTCAGCTGGAGCCGGTCGATCACCACGGCTGCCACCAGCGCGATCAGCGCCACCAGTGGACCACTGCCGAGGAAGACCGCGACGGCCGCGCACATCACGCCGGAGCCGAGGCTGACCGACCACCGACTGCGGTGGTGGCCGCTGGAGGAGATCGAGGCCATCTGCGCCCGGGCCTCCGCGAGCCCGAGGCGGTCGGCGAGCAGGTCGCGGACCAGGTGGTCGACCCGGGTGAGGTCCTCGTAGTCGATGTCGCGCAGAGGTACCTGCCGGATCATGACCACCGGCGGCTCGCCGGCCTCGGTGGCGTAGCTCATCGAGATCGAGGTGAAGGTCACGTCGATCTCCGCCCGGCGCAGGCCGAGGTGGTCGGCGACCAGTCGCATGGCCGCGACCACGTCGGCCGCACCCGCGCCGCTGGAGAGCATGAGCTCGCCGACGCGCAGACACAGATCGACGCTGAGGTGGAGGTCTCGTCGGTCCGATACAGCCGCCATGGCTGCGACAGTGCCCAGATAGCCTTGTCGCCATGACCGACCAGCCCGTGACCTCCGCCTCGCCGGACGACCTTCCGGAGCAGATGCGGGTACGCCGCGAGAAGCGGTCGCGGATGCTCGAGTCGGGCCGACCCGCGTACCCCACCGTCGTCGATCGCACGCACACCGTCCGTGAGATCCGGGAGCGCCACGACCCGGCCCTCGAGGCCGGCGAGCTCCAGCCGGACACCCGCACCGGTGAGATCGTCTCGATCGCCGGACGCGTGATCTTCCTGCGCAACACGGGCAAGCTCTGCTTCGTCCGGCTTCGCGAGGGCGACGGCAGCGAGATCCAGGTGATGCTGTCCCTGGCCGACCTCGGCGAGGAGTCGCTGGCCGACTTCAAGGCCCTGGTCGACCTCGGTGATCTGCTCGCCGTCACCGGCGAGGTGGTCACCAGCCGCCGCGGTGAGCTCTCGGTGCAGGCCTCGTCGTGGCAGATGGCTGCCAAGACGCTGCGACCGCTGCCCAACGAGCACAAGCCGCTGTCCGACGAGGCGCGCATCCGGCTGCGGTACGTCGACATGATGATCCGGCCCGAGCCCCGCGAGATGGTCCGCACGAAGGCCGCGGTGCTCCGCAGCCTCCGGGAGACGCTCCACGACCTGGGCTACCTGGAGGTGGAGACGCCGATCCTCCAGCTGACCAACGGCGGCGCTGCGGCGCGACCGTTCCGCACCCACCTCAACGCACTCGACCAGGACATGCTGCTGCGGATCGCGCTCGAGCTCGACCTCAAGCGCGCGATGATCGGCGGCGTCGACCGGGTCTACGAGATCGGGCGCACCTTCCGCAACGAGGGCCTGGACTCCACCCACGCCGCGGAGTTCTCGATGCTCGAGGCCTACCAGGCCTACGGCGACCAGTTCACGATGATGGAGCTGACCCGGGCGCTCGTCATCAACGCCGGACGTGCGATCGGGCGGACCGTCGTACCTGCTCGCGACGGCAGCGAGATCGACCTCGAGGGCGAGTGGCGACAGGCCCCGATCTTCGAGCTGGTCTCCGACGCCGTCGGCGAGGAGATCACCGTCGAGACCCCCGCAGAAACCCTGCGCAAGTACGCCGACGCGCACCACGTCGAGCTGCAGCCGAAATGGGGCGCGGAGGAGATCGTCGTGGAGCTGTTCGAACAGCTTGTCGAGGATTCGCTGATCCAGCCGACTTTCGTGATGGATTATCCCGCCGCGGTGAAACCGTTGGCGAAGGCGCACCGTTCGAAGAATGGTGTCAACGAAGCCTGGGACCTCATCATCAACGGCGTCGAGCTCGCACCCGCGTACTCCGAGCTCAACGACCCCGTGGTCCAGCGGGAACGGCTCACCGCACAGTCGCTGCTCGCCGCAGCGGGCGATCCCGAGGCCATGGAGCTCGACGAGGTCTTTCTCAAGGCGATGGAATACGGAATGCCACCGGCCGGCGGCATGGGCATGGGGGTCGACCGATTGGTGATGCTGCTCACCGGAGCCGGAATTCGGGAGACGATTCTGTTTCCTCTGCTCCGTCCTGAGTGATTCAGAGCCATTTCCTGCGTTAATCTGTCAGCGTCCTCGGTAACCAGTGGGAAATGGGTGAGTCATGGCGCAGCAGGTGAACATCGTCCTCGTCGACGACATCGACGGCACTCCCGCCGAGGAGACCGTCAGCTTTGCCCTCGACGGCAAGGACTACGAGATCGACCTGAACGCCGACAACGCCGCAAAGCTGCGCGACGCCCTCGCGCCGTACGTCGGTCACGCCCGTCGGTCCGGCGGGCGTCGCCGTGGCGCCGGTCGCGGGTCGGCCGCTGGGCCCAACCCGGCCGACATCCGCGCCTGGGCCCGCGACAACGGGTTCGACGTCCCGGACCGCGGGCGGGTGTCCTCGGAGGTCCGCGAGGCCTACAACGCCGCGCACTGACCCGCCGATCCCTCGGCCGGGGGAGCCCGAAGTTCGCTCCTGAGGGGGTGGTGGCGCGGTGAGCGCTGCCCGGAGGATTCGGGGCATGGATGATCTCGGCGCCCCTCGCGAGCGCGAGCTGTGGGCACGCAACGACCGACCGATCCCGGCCGCCTACTGGATGGCTGCCTCGCTGGCGGCGCTGGTCGTGCTGGTCAGCTATGCCACCGCCTGGTGGGTCCCGTGGTTCGTGCGGGACATGGCCGACTACATCCCGGCCGCGCTCTACCCGTTCGGCGCCGGCCTCGTCCTCACCTTCTCCACGGTCGTCGGCCTCGCGCTGGCCGCGACCGCCTTCGTCGCGCTGCGCTGGCCGGCGCTCGCGATCGCGCTGGCCCTGCTGCCGGTGGCTGCCACCGTGCTGGATCCCTACGAGGCCGGGCTGCACTTCGGGGTTTTCGCGAGCCTGTGCGCGATCGCGCTGACCGCCTCCTGGCGGGACGCACGGGCGTCGGTCGTCGCCGCCGGCGCCGCGGCGACCGTGATCCTGGGCTGGATCGTCTCGGGCGGGCGCATGGCCGCACCCTTCCGCTCCGACATCGACCAGCGGCACATGGACCACGAGGCCCGGATGGTGACCCTCCTCCTGTACCTGGTCGTGGTGCTCGTCGTCGTGGCCGGCGCGTACTGGCTGCGTCGTTCCGCAGAGCGTGAGATCCAGCGGCGGGGGCTGGCGGCGCGTGCGGGACAGGTGGAGGAGCAGGCCGCCGTCGTCCAGGAGCGGGCCCGGCTGGCCCGAGACCTGCACGACGTGGTCGCCCACCACGTGTCCCTGATCGCCGTGCGGGCCGAGACCGCGCCGTACACCCACCCGGAGATCGGTGACCAGGCGCGCGGTGTGCTCGGCGACATCGCCGCCGACGCCCGCCTCGCGCTGGACGAGCTGCGCGGCGTGCTGGGCATCCTGGGCCGCACGGGCGAGGCCGAGCGCTCGCCGCAACCGACCTGGTCCGACATCGCCGCGCTCGTGGAGCGGACCCGTTCGGCCGGCGTGGACGTCGAGGTGGTCGGCGACACCACCGCCGAGGTCGGCCCGTCCGCGGGGTACGCCGCCTACCGGGTCGTCCAGGAGGCGCTGACCAACGCCCGCAAGCACGCTCCTGGTGCACGGGTCGTGCTGGACCTGGAGGCCACCAGCCACCTGCTCACGATCCTGGTCTCGACGCCCCTGGCGGCGTCCGCGTCGCCGGCCAGCCCGGGCGGTCGTGGTCTCGTCGGCATGCGGGAGCGCGTCGAGGCGCTCGGTGGCCGGCTGCTCTCCGGACCCGTCGGCGAGGACTTCGTGGTCGAGGCGATCCTGCCGCGGGCCGCCGCATGAGCGATCGGGGCGAGCGATCGAACGGTCCGGTCACGACCGTCGTGGTCGCCGACGACCAGCCGGTGATCTGCGCCGGCTTCGCTGCCCTGCTGGACGCCCAGCCCGATCTCGCGGTGCTCGGCACCGCGGCGAACGGCCGCGAGCTGCTGGCCCTGGTCGAGGAGCACCGGCCGGACGTCGCGCTGGTCGACGTCCGGATGCCTGAGCTCGACGGCATCGAGGCGACCCGGGTGATCACGCGCGATCACGACACCCGGGTGCTGATCTTGACCACGTTCGATCTCGACGCCTACGTGTACGACGCGATCCGGGCCGGCGCGAGTGGATTCCTGCTCAAGGACGTGACCGCCGACCGGCTCGTCGACGGTGTCCGGATGGTCGCCGACGGCTCGATGCTGCTCGGCCCCGCCGTGAGTCGGCGGCTGGTGGCCGACTTCGCGGCCCGGCGTACGACGCCGGCCCCGACGCCCGGCGTGCTGGACGCGCTGAGCCCGCGCGAGACCGAGGTCCTCCACGAGCTCGCCCGTGGCCGGTCGAATGCCGAGATCGCTGCCGACCTGCACATCGCCACGGAGACCGTGAAGTCGCACGTCGCCGAGGTGCTGCGCAAGCTCGGCCTGCGCGACCGGATCCAGGCGGTCGTCTACGCCTACGAGCAGGGTCTGGTGCAGCCCGGTGCCTGAGCGCTGGACGCCGGTGCCCGGGCCGACCCGGTGACCCACGGCGACCGGCGCAGGACCTTCGTCCCTCCTGTGGGCGCATCCTGCGACCTAGGTTTGAGGGCGCAGGAGAGGAGCGTCATGGGTCAGCACAGGTCCGTGGTCGAGGCGCAGTGCCCGATCCGGCTCGGCGAGCCGTGCAGCCTCTGCGTCCCCGGGGCCACCGGTCCCCAGGACTGTGGTCTCGTGCACCTGGTGATGCGCGACCCGGACCTGCGCGAGGAGCTGGCCCGAATGCGGGCCGAGATGCGGGCCGAGGCATCCTGAGCGCCGGCGCGCTCCACAGGCTGTTCGCTGACAGCGCTCGGCCGTCTGTTCGCTGACAGCGCTCTGCCGTCTGTTCGCTGACAGCGAAGGCAGCTTTTCGTCGGAACACGTAGGGTTGGGTAAGGGTTGATCAGGCGTGCGGGACGCGCGTTCGCCCGGCCCGCGAAGTCCAAGGAGCGATGCCCATGTTCGAACGGTTCACAGACCGTG
>DATAKN010000065.1:0-2763 GCA_036261595.1 Marmoricola sp. | reverse complement strand
GGCACCCGCCGTGGCAGCACCACAGAACTACCTGGCCGTGATCAAGGTCGTGGGTATCGGTGGAGGTGGAGTCAACGCCGTCAACCGGATGATCGAGGTCGGGCTGAGGGGCGTCGAGTTCATCGCGATCAACACCGATGCGCAGGCCCTCCTGATGAGCGACGCCGACGTCAAGCTCGACATCGGCCGCGAGAAGACGCGTGGACTGGGCGCCGGCGCCAACCCCGACGTGGGCATGGAGGCGGCCGAGGACCACGCCGACGAGATCGAGGAGGTGCTCAAGGGCGCCGACATGGTCTTCGTGACGGCCGGCGAGGGCGGTGGCACCGGCACCGGCGGCGCCCCCGTCGTGGCCAAGATCGCGCGGTCGCTCGGGGCCCTGACCATCGGTGTGGTGACCCGGCCGTTCGCATTCGAGGGCCGGCGCCGGGCGCAGTCGGCCGAGGACGGCATCGCCAACCTCCGCGAGGAGGTCGACACGCTGATCGTGATCCCGAACGACAAGCTGCTCTCGATCTCCGACCGCAACGTGAGCATGCTCGACGCCTTCAAGCAGGCCGACCAGGTGCTGCTCCAGGGCGTCTCCGGCATCACCGACCTGATCACGACACCGGGCCTGATCAACCTGGACTTCGCCGACGTGAAGTCCGTGATGTCCAATGCCGGCTCGGCCCTCCTGGGCATCGGCTCGGCCCGCGGCGAGAACCGCGCGGTCGAGGCCGCCGAGCTCGCCGTCTCCAGTCCGCTGCTGGAGGAGTCCATCGACGGCGCGCAGGGCGTGCTGCTCTCGATCGCCGGTGGCTCCGACCTGGGCCTGTTCGAGATCAACGAGGCCGCGGCCATGGTGTCCGAGGCGGTCCACGACGAAGCCAACATCATCTTCGGGGCGACGATCGACGACGCCCTCGGTGACGAGGTCCGCGTCACCGTGATCGCCGCCGGGTTCGAGGGTGGCCGGCCCAAGCGCCGCGAGGAGTCCCACGGCCTGCGCCGGCCCGCTTCGCAGCGTCCGGCCCAGGTGCCGGCCCAGTCCCAGGAGGAGACCCGCGCGGCCGCCAAGGCGCTCGCCGAGGACCGGCAGCAGCCGGAGCGCACCGAGCGTCCGGAGCGGCCCGAGCAGCCGGGCCGCAAGGAGCCGGTGACCGTGGGCGTGAACGCTCCGGCCCCGGCCCGGAAGGCGCCGAACTTCGACGACGACCTCGACGTCCCCGACTTCCTGAAGTAGGTCCCCGCTTCCCGTGTACCACTGGCGCGACTCGCTGAGCACAGCACGCGGCCCCGTCGACCTGGCCTTCACCGACCGGCACGGCGGGGCGCCGTACGACGAGCTGAACCTGGCGCTCGAGGGCGACGACGACCCCGAGGCGTGCGCCGCCAACCTGAGACTGGTCGCGACCGACTTCGCGCCCGGTGCCACGGTGGCTGACATGCGCCAGATCCACGCCGACGGCGTCGCGGTGGTGGAGGACCGTCGGTCCGGCGGCGCTACCGACCGACCCGAGGCCGATGCCCTGGTCACCGCGGAGGCCGGTCACCTGCTCGTGGTCCGGGTGGCCGATTGCGTGCCGGTGCTGCTGGCCGATCCGACGACGGGCATGATCGGTGCCGTCCACGCCGGTCGCCCCGGTCTGGCTGCCGGGGTGGTGCCGGCGGCCGTCGCCCGGATGCGCGATCTCGGTGCCCGCGACGTCCAGGCCTGGGTGGGTCCGCGGGTGTGCGGCGCCTGCTACGAGGTGCCCGCTGCTCTGCAGGCCGAGGTCGGCGCCCTGGTGCCGGAGGCCGTCGCGACGACCTCGTGGGGCACGCCCTCCCTCGACATCGGCGCCGGGGTGCGTGCCCAGCTCGCGGGCCTGGGTGTGGCGGTGGTCGACGTGGGCACGTGCACGCGGGAGTCGCACGACCTGTACTCCTACCGGCGCGACGGCGCGCGCGCGGGCCGGTTCGCCGGGCTGGTGGTCAGGCGCGCCGATGGCTGACCACGCCGACCGGCGCGCCGAGCTGGCGGCGAACCTCGAGATCGTCCGCGGCCGGATCCGCAACGCCTGCACCAGCGCCGGGCGCGACCCTGACGAGGTCGCCCTGGTCGTGGTCACCAAGTTCTTCCCCGAGTCCGACGTCCGCCTGCTGGCCGACCTCGGCGTCGGCGCCGTGGGGGAGAACCGCCACCAGGAGGCCTCCGCCAAGGCCGCCGCCTGCGCCGACCTGGGTCTGTCGTGGCACTTCATCGGCTCGATCCAGAGCAACAAGGCGGTGGCGATCACGGCGTACGCCGACGTGGTGGAGTCGGTCGACCGGGTCAAGCTCGTCCGTGCCCTGGACCGGGGCGCCCACGAGCACGGCCGGACCCTCGACTGCCTGGTCCAGGTGAGCCTGGACCCCCCGGGCGCCGAGGGCCGGGGCGGGGCGACGCCCGAGGACGTCCCCGCGGTCGCGGAGGCGATCGCCGACGCCGAAGCGCTGCGTCTGCGGGGAGTGATGGCGGTCGCGCCGCTGGGCGAGCCGCCGCTGCCGGCCTTCGAGCGGCTGGCCGCGGTGTCGGCTGATCTGCGTCGGGTGCACCCCGGCGCGACCTGGGTCTCCGCAGGCATGAGCGGTGACCTGGAGGACGCGATCCGGTGCGGAGCGACACACGTGCGTGTCGGCTCCGCGGTCCTCGGTCCGCGGCCACCGATCAAGTAATGTCCGAATCAGGATTCGGCCGCATGCAGTCAGCGGCACCGAGCGCAGAGGAAGAGGAAACATGGCCGGCGCGATGCGGAAGAT
>DATAKN010000048.1:0-10463 GCA_036261595.1 Marmoricola sp. | reverse complement strand
GTGTGGCACATCCCGTGGACCGACAAGAACGACGCGCTGGACTGGCAGGCCTACTTCCACCAGCGCAACCGCTTCATCGCCGCACTGCTGCACTCGCCGTTCCCGCGCGGTGGCCGGCTCATCCGGGAGAGCCTGAACCACCAGATCAAGCATCTGCTGGCGATGCAGTACTCGACCGTGGAGCTGCGCCACCTCGCGCTCGAGGACGTGCTCGCCGGGCCCGAGGGTCTGCACGGCGTACTCGGCTCGAAGCTGGGCGAGGTGCGGGAGTTCCGCAAGGGGTTCCCCGACGCGCAGCTCTCGCCGGACCCGGACGCGTTCCCGCCGGTGCGGCACTCGAAGCCCCGGCGCAAGAGTGACACCTCGGAGATCCCCAGCAAGCCCGCCCAGCTGGTCTCGGCCGTCATCGGCGGTCTTCGCCAGTTCCGGGGGCCCCGCGGCCTGTCGCGGGAGTTCCCCGAGGGCAACATCCCGGCGATGGACGCCCGGTGGTACCACCTGGCCACCCTGGACTCCGCGATCGTGAGCATGCCCGACGGCACCTCGGCTGCGTTCTACCGGCGTGAGCCGGAGCAGTTCCGTGACCTGCTGCGGCGTACGCTCGAGATCCACGAGCGGCTCTACCGAGAGTGGCCGGCGCTCTCGCAGCGCTACCGTGACGCCTTGGCCGACGTGACTGCGCCCGAGACCTGGGAGTCGACGTTCGCCGCATCCATGGAGGGACGCAAGTGAGGGCCGCCAACAAGTCCGCGGAGGTCACCGCCAAGCAACAGGCGAAGGTGGACGAGCGCGGCCGCCGCCGCAACGCGGCTCGCAAGGCCCGACGGCTGATGGAGAAGAAGGCCGACTCGATGCCCGTCGTCGAGCTCACCGGCCCGAAGCAACAGCGGGTCGTCGAGGCTGAGCTGGTCGACCCCTCTCCGCGTGGCGGCCTCCGGGAGGTCTGGCAGCAGCGCTACCTGCTGCGGCTGATCGTCACCCGTCAGCTCGCGCAGATGTACGCCGCCTCGCTGCTCGGGCTCCTGTGGTCCTACATCCAGCCCGCACTCCGGTTCGCGGTGTACTTCGCGGTCTTCGGGATCATCCTCAAGACGCACGCGGGCACGCCGAATTTCGCGCTCCACCTGTTCACCGGCATGGTGTTCGTGCACTACTTCACCGAGACGTGGAGCCTCGGCACGCACTCGATCTGGAACAACCGCGCCCTGGTGATCAAGATGCGGCTGCCCCGGGAGGTCTTCCCGGTGGCCGCGATGGTCGTGGCGGCGTACCACACGGCACCGCAGGTGCTGATCCTCGCGATCGCCGCGCTTCTGCTGGGCTGGCACGTCTCGCTCGTCGGCCTGGCCGCCGGTGCACTCGGCCTGGCCATCCTGGTCTGCTTCTCGATGGCGCTGGCGCTGAGCTTCGCCGCGCTCAACGTGTTCTTCAAGGACTTCCAGAACATCGTCCAGACGCTGACCCAGTTCCTGCACTTCCTCGTCCCGATGATGTACTCCTACTCCTACATCGCCAGGATGGGGGAGCACCACCGCTGGGCCTACGAGCTCTACTTCGCCGATCCGCTGGCCGAGTCCGTCATGCTCATGCAGAGGCTGTTCTGGGCGCCGACGCTGAAGCCCTCGCAGTACGCCAACGAGTTCCCGCCGGACCTGTGGGCGCGCGGGTTCATCATGCTGGCGGTCTGCGCGATCCTGCTCATGCTGGCGCAGAAGTTCTTCTCGCGCCTCGAAGGAAAGTTCCCGGAGCGTCTCTGATGTCCGAGTCGATCGTCGTGGACCACGTGTCCAAGGACTTCACGTTGCAGTACCACCGCACCCTGAAGCAGATGGCGGTGGCCACGATGCGCGGGCTGCCGCTCCGCGAGAACTTCCGCGCCGTCAACGACGTGTCCTTCACCGTCGAGCAGGGCGAGTCGATCGGGTTGATGGGGCTCAACGGCAGTGGCAAGAGCACGCTGTTGATGCTGATCAACGGTGTGATGCGACCGGATGCCGGCACGATCCGGACCCGGGGCCGCATCGCGGGCCTGATCGCCACCGGCGCCGGTTTCCAGCCCCAGCTCAGTGGTCGCGACAACCTCTTCCTCAACGGCGCGATCCTCGGCATGACCGAAGCCGAGATCAGGCGCAAGTTCGACGAGATCGTCGATTTCGCCGACATCGGCAAATTCATCGACACGCCGGTTTCGCACTACTCCTCGGGCATGTATGCCCGATTGGGCTTCTCGATCGCGATCCACGTCGACGCGGACATCTTCCTCGCCGACGAGGTCCTCGCCGTCGGCGACCGGCCGTTCAAGAAGAAGTGCATGTCGAAGATGCAGGAGATCCGGCAGCAGGGCACCACGATCTTCTACGTCAGCCATGCCTCCGCGTCCGTGCGGGCCATGTGCGACCGCGTGCTCGTCCTGGAGTCCGGACACCTGAACTTCGACGGCGACGTCGACCAGGGCATCCGCTACCTGCAGTACGACGAGGACGAGGAGACCACCGAGGCCGTCGCCGACAGCGAGCTCGGAGCCGATGTCTGACCGCTGACCTGGCGAGGAACGAGCAGGGTCGAGCGAAGGGGTGGAGGGAGCTCAGGGCTGCCCCCTGCCCGGGCGCACACTGCGCCGATTCACAAGAATGCGCATTCTCGCGCATTTAATGACACCGTTGTAATTCAATAATTACAGGTGTGTAATTAGGACGAATCGCTTGCGCACCCCCCTGTTACTGATGTGAAACTTGGTACTCCTGTGAATACTTCCCCCCTCACACGGAGACCATCCGATGCGAATTTCTCGAGCCCGTTACGTCACTATCTGCCAGCAATTCCTGGTCACGGCAGTGGTGCTCGTCGTCGGGCTGTCCGCCGCCGGCGTGATGACCTTGCAGATCGTCTCGCCGGAGTCGCGCGCTGCCCAGGCCAGCGGGATGGCTCCCGCGGTCAAGGTCTCCGATGCGTACGCCGACACCCGACCGGTGACGCCGAAGATCAACGAGGTGAAGGTCTCCGGCATCGACCCGAAGGCCGCCAAGGAGATCCCGGGCCTCGTGACCGCGCCCGACAAGGCTGCTCGCACGGCACCCACGTCGCCGGCGTCGCCTGCCGCGCCGTCCACGCCCACCGCGAAGCCTGACACGCTCGTCGCGCTCACGGCCCCGACCCCGGTCCACGGCTACGCGACCGTCGGTGTCACGTGGGCGCCGGGGTCCGACCTGGCCGACGGGTCGATCAGCGTCCAGGTGCGCACGATGAAGGCGGGCGTCTGGTCCGGCTGGACCGACGTCAAGTACGACGCCGAGGAGGGACCGGCCGACAACGGCTCCGAGGGCGGCAAGATCCGTCCTGGCACCGACCCGCTCCTCATCGGTGACGTGGACCAGGTCCAGATGAAGGCCGAGACCACCTCCGGCAAGGCCCCGGCCGACCTCCAGCTCGCGGTGATCGACCCGGGTGCCGGCAAGGTCACCAAGCAGGCGCCGGCGATCGACACCTCGAAGCTCCCGGCGAGCGACCAGACGGCGACCAGCGCCCCGCCGGTCGAGAAGACCGCGACCGCCCAGACCGCGAGCGCGTCGACCTCCGACTCCACCAGTGGCGACACCGCCGCACTGGCCGCGATGACCGTCGCGCCGAAGCCGATGATCTACTCGCGCGCGCAGTGGGGGGCGAACGAGGCGCTCCGCGACAAGAGCTCGCTGCACTACGGCACGATCCAGACCGGCTTCATCCACCACACCGTCAACGCCAACAACTACACGGCCGACCAGGTGCCGGCACTGATCCGCGGCATCTACGCGTACCACACCCAGACCCGGGGCTGGAGCGACATCGGCTACAACTTCCTCGTCGACCGCTTCGGTCGGATCTGGGAAGGCCGGTACGGCGGCGTCGACCGACCGGTCGTGGGCGCCCACACGCTCGGCTACAACGAGGTCTCCTTCGCGATGTCGGCCATCGGCAACTACGACATCGCCAAGCCGCCGGCCGCCGTGGTGCATGCCTACGCGTCGTTGTTCGCCTGGAAGCTCTCGCTGTACAACATCCGTGCCGACGCGTCCCACCTCTGGGTGAAGAACCGCTACCTGTACGCGATCAACGGGCATCGCGACGTGGGTCAGACCGCATGCCCGGGACAGTATCTGTACGCGAAGATTCCCCGGATCCGTTACCTGGCGCAGATCATCCAGGACCGCGCCCAGACGCCGGCAGACCCGGTGACGCTGCCGATGATCCCGGCACCGGCGGGAATGCCTTCTCCGATCCAGGCGCCCGCCCCGGCGGCCGCGCAGCCGGCCATCTCGTTCCCCGAGCGGACGAGTGTGGTGGGTTCGGGGTGGCCTGACCTGTTCGCGATGTCGGCCAACGGCACGGTCCAGGTCGTCCCCACCGAGGGCGTGGCCGACTACACCACCCGCGTCGTCAACGGCCGGGGGTGGCAGAACATGAACCTCATCGCCGCCGTCGGTGACGTGACCGGTGACGGGAAGTCCGACGTGCTCGGCCGGAACGCGAGAACCGGAGTGACGCGGGTGTACCCCGGCGACGGGATGGGGCACGTCGGCCGCGGCATCGCGCCGACCACGGCCTTCGCCCGGGTCCGGATGCTCGTGGGCGTCCGCGACTTCAACAAGGACCGCCACCTCGACGTGGTCGGCAAGGACCGTCGTACGGGCGCGCTGCTGCTCTACCGCGGGGCCGGGAACGGGCGGTTCCTGAAGCCGATCGTGCTGCGCAAGCGGTGGCCGTTCACCAAGGTGGTCGGCGTCGGAGACCTCAACGGCGACCACCAGCCCGACCTGGTGGCTTCGAAGGACAACCGGACGCTGTACCTCTTCCCGGGTGCCTCACGCGGCAGGGCGCTCGGTCGCCCGACCGTGCTCACGACGCTGCCCGCGCCGGCCAACACCCTCCTGGGCTGGGGCGACGAGAACAACGACGGCCGCTCCGACGTGCTGGCGCGGATCGGCAGCATGACGACCGGATTCGCCGGCACGGGCGGCTCGGCTCTCGGCCAGCAGTTCGGCCCGTTCAGTGCGCTGGCCGGCCTGAAGAAGCTCACCCTCGCGCCGATGATGGGCTCCTACGCCCCTGACGCCGTGGGCCGGGACGCCGGCGGTCACCTGGTCGTGGTCGCGAACAACGGGCTGCGTACGGCGTCCGCCGCGCTGCCGTCGAACCTGACGGTCGCCGGTGCCAGCCAGCTACTCAACGTGGGGGACTGGGACCGTGACGGCAACGCGGACGTCGTCGTCCGGGTCGGCGGTGGCGATCAGCTGGTCCTCTATCCGGGTCTGGGCAACGGCACGTTCGGCCGGCCTCGTTCGCTCGGTACCGGCTGGAGGTCCGTGACCCGGCTGGCGGCGGTCGGCGACGTCACCGGCGACGGCCTCCCCGATCTGATGGGCTCGACGGCCAACGGACCCATGACGATCTTCCCGGGCGCCGGCACCAACGGCATCGCGGCGCCCGTCCTCGCTCCGGCATCCATGCGGACCTACAACCAGATCGGCACGGCCCCTTGGGCGTCCGGTGGGTCGGTGTTCGCCTCCGCCAACGGCAGCTTCGTGCCGTCGGCGGGCATGGATCCGGCTTCGGCCCTGCGGATGGCCGACGGCACGGCGGCTCCCGCCTACGACGCCTTCATCGGCGTCGGCGACGTCAACGGTGACGGCGTGGCGGACCTCCTGGCCAGGGAAAGTGGTACCGGCACGCTCTGGTTGCTCCCGGGGAAGACATCGGGCGGCTTCGCGCCGCGGATGTGGGTGGCAAACGGATACGCCGGGTATCAGCTGCTCGGCTGAGCCGTTCGCAGCGAACTGGTGGCCCGCTCACTCTCGTGGTGAGCGGGCCACCGACGTTCGTCGGGATGCGCCACCAGCACGAGTGAGCCGGTCCCCGCGAGCAGGCCCAGGAACAGGTCCTGACCTTCGGACGAGAGCGGGTCGAGGTCGGTGATGACCCGGCGGTCATCGGCTGCCGGCAGGTCGAGCGCGGTGGCGTCGACGGGGGAGAACACGTCGCTCTGTCCCGGCCACAGGACGCCGTGGTCCAGGACACCCTCGGGCAGGGGCGTGGTGAAGCGGGTGGCGAAGGGCGTGAGCGCGCATGCCAGCGTCGTACGCGTGGTCCGGTCGAGGCCGTCGGGACCGACCACCGCGACGTCGGCGTCCTCGCGCAGCTCCAGGCCACACGCCCAGGCAGCGGCGAGGAAGACCGGTCCCAGCCAGTGCGGCGGCAGGTCGATCCGGATCCCGTCACCGGGATCGAGCATCAGCTCCTCGGCGTACAGGTTCGCGGTCTTGCTGACCCAGTTCGCGAACGTCTTGACCGACAGCTCGGTGCGCTCGCCGGTGTCGTCGTCGTAGAACGTGACGAGCGGCTGTCCGGGGTCGGCGGCCACACGGCGGCCCAGGAGGTCGGGGAGCGTGGTCATGCTGCCATGATGCCGCCCATGACCGAGTCAGCGTCCGTGCCCCCCTCCGCGCCACCCTCCAGCTCGGACCAGGGACAGCTGTGGGCCGTGGTGCCGGCCGGCGGGGCGGGTACCCGGCTGTGGCCGCTGTCGCGGGCCGGGTCACCGAAGTTCCTGCACGACCTGACCGGGACCGGCCGCACGCTGTTGCAGGGCACCCATGACCGTCTGCAGCCGCTGGTCGGCGACCGCGTCCTCGTCGTGACCGGTCGGGCGCACCAGGACGCCGTACGCCGTCAGCTGCCGACCCTGCCGGCCGAGCGGGTGATCGCCGAGCCGAGTCCCCGGGACTCGATGGCCGCGATCGGCCTCGCCGCCGCCATCATCGAGCGCGAGGACCCCGAGGCCCTGCTCGGGTCGTTTGCGGCCGATCACGTGATCGCGGACGCGGAGAGCTTCCGTGCGTGTGTCGCCGAGGCCGCAGCCGTGGCGCGGACCGGCCTGCTGGTGACGATCGGGATCGCTCCGGCCAGGCCCTCGACGGGATTCGGATACATCCACCTCGGCGACCGGCTGCCCGGCTTCGCGACCGCGCACGCCGTCCAGGAGTTCGTCGAGAAGCCGGACGCCCAGCGCGCCCGCCAGTACGTCGAGTCGGGTCAGTACCGCTGGAACGCCGGCATGTTCGTCGCGCGGGCCGGCGTCCTGCTCGACCTGCTGGCGGCCGAGCATCCGGACCTCGCCGCCGGCCTCCGCGCGATCGCCGCGGACCCTTCGCGGCTCGAGGAGACCTGGCCGGGCCTGACCAAGATCGCCATCGACCACGCGGTGGCCGAACCGGCCGCTGCGGCCGGCCATGTGGCCGTCGTCCCCGGCAGCTTCGACTGGGAGGACATCGGCGACTTCGCTGCCCTGGCGGCCCTCCTGCCGGACTCCGGTCAGGGACCGAAGATCCTCGGCGACCCCGCCGCAGTGCTCGCCCGCGAGAGCACCGGTCTGGTGGTGCCGGGACGTGGGCGGACCGTGGCCGTCCTGGGCCTGGACGACGTGGTGGTCGTGGACACCGACGACGCGCTGCTGGTGACGACGGCCGAGCGCGCGCAGGACGTGAAGTCGCTCGTGGAGGCGCTCAAGGCGGCGGGCCGAGGCGAGCTGACCTGACCCGGAGCCGGCGGGCTCAGCCCGCCGGCCCGCTCACATGATCCCGGGCTCGGGCGACTCGCTGTTGGGCCACTTGGTCACGAAGTCGGCGACCACGGCGCCGCTGACCGACCCGCAGTACTGCCAGTTGCCGCGCTGCTTGCTCTGGTCGGTCGGCGCCTTCGCGTCGGCGCTCCACCGCGTCAGGGCGATGTGCTTACCGTCGGGGAAGGCTGCGCCGTCGCTCGTGGTCCACGGAGCCGCGATGAACCGGACGTTCTCGTCCTGGTACTTCTTGGCGATCGCCTCGAGGGCGTTCATCTCGGTCTTGTCCTTGGCCGCGGTCTCGTCGTACCAGGCGATCGTGTAGCCGTGCTCCTCGTTGTGCACCAGCTCGGCGACCTCCGGCCGGTCGGAGGCGGTGTAGAAGGGCCGGCCGAAGGCTGCGGCCTGCGGACGGTGCTCGCCGAACGCCGGCGGCGTGTCGGTGTAGGTGACCGGCTTGCCCTCCGGGATGTGGTTCTGGTTCTTGTCGGTGGGCTTGGTCTCGATCGGGTTGCACGCGGCGGCGGACGCCGAGACGCCGATGCTCGTGATCTTCTTGCTGGCCAGCGCGGTCTTGTCCTGCTGGTCGCCCACGTAGCGCCACACGGCCACGCCGAGGAGGCCGACGACGACCACCACCGAGATGCCGAGGATCGACATGCTGCGGATGCGTTCCTTGCGGGCTTGCTCCTGGCGCATCTTCTCGACCATGGCGCGCCGCTCAGTGCTCTTCGGGTTCTTCTTGGCCACGATCTGCTCTCTGTCCGGTCGACGGGGGCGGTGGGCAGTCTACGAAAGCGGGACAAGCACGGTGGACAAGTCTGCGGATTGGCCGGAGACCTGCCACGAGTGGGCGAACGCGAGGATGGCGACGCGCAGGTCGTCAGGCTCCGCGGAGACGACGACCCGGCCCTCGTCGGCCGACGCAGGGAGGCCGCAGTCGGTCAGGGCACGCACGAGGTCCGCCGCCGTTGCAGGTGCGCCGAAGGCCTGCTGGTCCCGATTGCTGAGCGCCGCGACCACGGCCTCCCGGCTGCCCAGGCCGAACATGTCCGTCCCGGTCTCTCGCACCAGCACCCGGGCGCCCGCTCCGTGTTCGCCGCGGGGGAGCACCCGCTCGGCCAGGCCCCGGACGACGGTGACCGGTCGGTTGCCCAACTTGCCGGTCGCGACCTCAGCGATCCCGGCGATCTCGTCGGCCACCGCCGGTGCGGTCACCGCGAGCGGGTTGCCGTAGCCGTCGACGCGGCCCTCGAACGACTCGACGGCGTGCAGGCCGGCCAGCCCGATCGCGAGGTCGGTCTGTCCGTGGCGCCAGGCGCGTCCTGCGGTGTCACTCACCACCACCGCGACGTTGAGACCTCGGCGGGCAGCCAGGTCGGTGCGGATCCGGCGTGCGCTGGCATCGGGGTCGGTGGGCAGCAGCACGACCGAGCCGGGTACGACGTTCGAGGCATCGACGCCGGCCGCGGCCATCACCACTCCGATCGGGGTCTCGACGATGCTGGTCGTCCCTCGCCTGGCGACCACCCGCACGGTCTCGTCGTGGATCGCCTGCTCGCGATCACCGACCCGCACCCGACCCTCGGCCTTGCTCACCACCTTGCTGGTCACCACCACGACGTCGCCGTCGCTGACGTACGGCGCCACGAGATCCGCGAGGTCCGTGCCCTCCTCCACCTCGCCGATGCCGTCGGGGGCGAAGACTTGCAGCCGGTCCGACGCCATCGGCGCTCAGAGCCCGGCCAGGTCGAGCGCGGCCGCGACCATGTCGGCGGTCGCGTCGTGGTCGGTCATCATCAACGGGACCGCCCGGCAGCGGATGCCGGCGGCCTCCACGCGGTCGACCAGGGCGGCGTCGATCGTGTCGACCAGCCAGCCGTCGATCAGCCCGCCGTGGCCTTCGCCGCCGCGGGCACCGTAGTGCTCGGCCACACCGGCGGCGGACACCTCGACACCGATCGCCGCGAGCAGTTGACGCGCCATGCCGCGGACATGGTCGTCGCCGACGATGCCGGACACGCCGATCACGGGTGCTGTCGTCTTGGCCAGGGCGTCGCGCACGCCGGGCACCGCCAGGATCGTGCCGACCGAGACGACGGGGTTGGAGGGCGGCAGCAGGACGAGGTCGGCCTCGCTGATCGCCTCCAGCACGCCGGGTGCGGGTAGGGCCTTGTCCGCACCGATCGGGACGACCGCGTGCGCCGGGACCGCCGCCTGGTGGCGGATCCAGTACTCCTGGAAGTGCACCGCGCGCCGTTCGCCGGTCTCGGGGTCGTCGATCACGACGTGGGTCTCGATCCGATCGTCGCTCATCGGCAGGAGTCGGAGGGCGGACCCATGGAGCGGCGTGAGCCAACGACGGCAGAGCGCCTCGGTCACTGCGGAGAGCGGGTAGCCCGCCTCCAGCATCTGCGTCCGCACCAGGTGTGTGGCGAGGTCGCGGTCGCCCAGACCGAACCAGGTGGGCTCCACGCCGTACGCAGCCAGCTCCTCCTTGGCGTGCCAGGTCTCGTCCTTGCGGCCCCAACCGCGGTCGGTGTCGATGCCGTCACCGAGCGTGTACATGACCGTGTCCAGATCGGGGCACACCTTGAGACCATGGAGCCAGAGGTCGTCGCCGGTGTTCGCCACCACCGTCACCCGACCGCTGGAACCGGTACGCTCCCGCAGCCGCAGCACGCCCTGGAGGAAGCGGGCGCCGCCCACGCCGCCGGAGAGCACGGTCACGTTCGGGGGAAGCCCACGGGTCTGATCGCTCATGAGCACAGTCTGTCTTCTGCGTTTTCCACTATCAGATGCGGGCTTGACTTACGCTGTGCGACAGGCATGTAATCACAGCAGTGTGGTTTGCAACCCGACGCACCGTCGG
>DATAKN010000039.1:0-3040 GCA_036261595.1 Marmoricola sp. | reverse complement strand
CGGGGGCGTCGAGATGCACATCGCGCCGGTCCGCCATGACGGGAGGGCCCGCCTCGGCGCCCGGGTCCGGCCGGGGGGGTTCGTGCAGACCCACGAGCACCCGGAGCTGATCGGCCGCACGCTGCTGGAGATCCTGCATCGCGGCGACCCCCACCGCGCCGGGATGGGCCGCGAACAGGCGTCCCGCGTGCTCGACCGCTACGAGCTCGCCCACGCCGCGGAGCAGGCCTTCGAGTCGTTGTCCGGCGGCCAGCAGGCGCGGTTCCAGATCCTGCTGCTCGAGCTGTCCGGCGCCACCCTCCTGCTGCTCGACGAGCCGACCGACAACCTCGACGTCGAGTCGGCCGAGGCGCTCGAGGACGGGCTCGAGCAGTTCGACGGCACGGTCCTGGCGGTCACCCACGACCGCTGGTTCGCCCGTGGGTTCGACCGCTTCCTGGTCTTCGGCGAGGACGGCTCGGTCTACGAGGCTCCGGAGCCGGTCTGGGACGAGGGCCGGGTCCAGCGCGTGCGTTGAGCGGGTGCCGGGGCGGGACCTCCGGACCCCTGCGCGGGCACCGGAGGTTTCGAGGCCTCGCCCAGGGGGCGGATTCAAGGGCTGAGTGCAACACCGGGTTTGTTGTCGTGTTCGGAGAGTAGCTGGTCGAGGGCTTCGGCTGGGGTGCGCCAGTTGAGGGTCTTGCGGGGGCGGTTGTTCATCTCGGCGGCGACCTTCTCGAGGAATCCAGGTCCCCAGAAGGACAGGTCGGTGCCCTTGGGGAAGTACTGGCGCAGCAGCCCGTTGGTGTTCTCGTTGGTGCCGCGTGTCGCGCGTCAGGATTTCTGGCAGGGACGTTTAGTCAGTCCCTGAAGGAGAATCCACGACATGGGTAGACCCCCTGTGATCCCGGCCGAGCAGAAGACTCGGATCGTGCTGAGCGTGTTGGCCGGAGAGATGACCATCGCCGAGGCGGCTCGGCGGGAGAAGGTCAGCGAGCAGTCCATCGGCCGGTGGAAGGCCGACTTCCTCGAAGCCGGGAAGACGGCGCTGGCGGCCGGCAGGTCCGGGCCGTCGACCCGGGAGCAGCAGCTCGAGGCCGAGGTCGCTGATCTGACCCAGGCGCTCGGTGAGGCCGCGGTCGAGCTACGAGTGTGGAAGAAGTCAGCGGAGGGCAGGTTGGGCCCTTCGAGGACCTCGAGGTGATCCGCATCGAGGCGGGCATGTCGACCGCGAGGTTCTGCCAGCTCATCGACATGCCCGAGCGGACGTGGCGACGTTGGCAGGCCAAGACCAGGGCCGGCGGTCAGGCCAAGGGACCGTGGCCGCAGCCGGCGCGCGAGTCGGCTCGCGACCGGGTGCTCTTCCACGCCAACAAGCACCCGGCCTGGGGCCACCGCAAGATCTGGGCCATGGTCCGCCACGACGGGCACGTCGTCAGCGAGGCGACCGTGTTGCGGCTCCTGCGCGACGAGGGGCTGATCCTGCCCGCGCACTACCAGCGCGAACGCCGCAAGCTTGCCGAGCGACGCAAGGCAGCGTTCGCAAACGACCCGACCGGGCCGAACCAGGTCTGGCAGCTGGACTTCAGCGAGTTCGAGACCACCACCGGCGGCACCTGGCGGCTGGCGGGCTGTCGGGACTACTGGAGCAAGTACGAGCATCCGTTCCACGTCTCGCCGACCGCGAATCAGTTCGACGCGATCGATGCCGTCGAACTCGCGCTGGCCGACTACGAGGCCATGTTCGGCCACCCACTCGCAGATCTCTGCGAGATCGACACCGAGACAGGTGAGATCAAGCCAGTCGTCACGATCGTCACCGACAACGGCGGCCCGTTCCGGTCCTTCAGGTTCGAGACCTTCATCCTCAAGCACCCCGAGCTGAGCCACGTCCGCACCCGGGTGAAATCGCCCGGCCAGAACGGGTCACGCGAGCGCGGGTTCGGCACGCTGAAGTACGAGCGGCTCTACATCGACGAGATCGACGACGCCGTCATGCTCGCCAAGCACGCCGAGGAGTACCGGATCGAGTACAACGAGATCAGACCCCACGAAGCCCTGGCCTGGAACCGGCCCAAGGAGGTGCACCTCGGCCTGGCCAGCCCTACCGTCCCGACATTTCAAACCACCGACAACCTGCCAACTCCTTGACGCGGGACACGAATCCCGTCGGGGGTACACCTCCAGCAGCCCGGTCCCTCGGACCGGGCTGCTGTTCGTTGTTCCCCGGTCCCGCCCACGGCGCTGGCCGATTTCCGCTAGAACTGTCGGCGGGCGACGTCCAGACTGGAGCCGTGTTCACCGACATCGAGGCCTGCTACCGGGCGGTGAAGAGCAAGGACCGCCGGTTCGACGGGGTCTTCTACACCGCGGTCAGCAGCACCGGCATCTACTGCCGGCCGAGCTGTCCGGCGATCACCCCGAAGCTCGCCAACGTCACCTTCCACCCGAGCGCCGCCGCGGCCCAGCAGGCCGGCTACCGCGCCTGCAAACGCTGCCTGCCTGACGCCACGCCCGGCTCGCCGGAGTGGGACCTTGCCGCCGACGTCGCCGGTCGCGCGATGCGGCTGATCGCCGACGGCACCGTGGAGCGCGAAGGCGTGGCCGGGCTGGCCGCGCGTCTCGGCTACTCCGTGCGCCAGCTCAACCGGCTGGTGACCGGGGCGTTCGGCGCCGGCCCCCTGGCGCTGGCTCGAGCCCGCCGCGCGCAGACCGCCCGGGTGCTCGTCGAGACCACGACGATGTCCTTCGCCGATGTCGCGTTCGCGTCCGGCTTCGCCAGCATCCGGCAGTTCAACGACACCCTGCGCGAGGTGTACGCCGCCACGCCGACCGACCTGCGCGGACGACGCGGCGGCACGACGACGCCCGGGACGATCGCGACGCGGATCGGCGTACGCGAGCCGTTCGCGGGGGAGGAGCTCCTCGACTTCCTGGCGCTGCGTGCCGTGCGCGGCGTCGAGGCCGTCGGCCCCGGCTGGTACGAGAGGTCGCTCGCGCTCCCGCACGGCCCGGGCGTCCTGCGGGTCGAGCTGGTCGACCGCCCCACCGGCGCGGTGCC
>DATAKN010000018.1:0-8164 GCA_036261595.1 Marmoricola sp. | reverse complement strand
TCGCCGCGCCGCCTCACGACGACGCGGTTGGCGACCATCCATCTAGGGATGCCGTTGCCGACATCCTCGTGCGACCTACCCGCGAGCTCGGGCGGGCCGCCCTCGAACGCTCGCTGTCTGGTCTTGCTCCAGGTGGGGTTTGCCGAGCCGCGACGGTCACCCGCCGCGCTGGTGGTCTCTTGCACCACCGTTTCACCCTTACCCCCGCCCGAAGGCGGTGGCGGTCTGTTTTCTGTGGCACTGTCCCGCGAGTCACCCCGGGTGGCCGTTGGCCACCACCCTGCCCTGTGGAGCCCGGACCTTCCTCGAGGAGTCGCCTCCCCGCGGTCGCCCGGCCAGCCCATCCGCAGGGCTCAGGATAGCGGGGTTCGGCCTCCGGTGGCCCCTTCCGACCCAGGCAGCTCGAACCGCACCCGACGGGTGTCCAGGTCGGCCTCGACGAGGACCAGCTCGACGTCCTCACCGACCGGCAACGGCTGCTCCCCCGCCACCCTCGCCTCCACGGCCGGCTCCCGCACCACGGCGTCGCCCTTGCGCGGGTCGTCGTGCTCGGCGGCCACGACGACGCCCGGGAACCGCTCGCCGGTGCGGCCCTGCAGGATCGCGGCCTCGACGAGGTCGAGCACGGCGTTCTCGTAGGCGCTGGCCAGCCTCCCGGACCGCTGCATCGTCTCCGGCAGCGCGTGCAGGCCCTCATGGACCCAGGCCGGGACCTCACGGCCGGCGCACAACGCGGCGCACACCTCCAGGCCGTAGCGGTCGACCAGCCGACGCAGCGGAGCGGTCACGTGGGCGTACTCCGAGCCGAGAGCGGCGTGCTCGGGCTGCGCGGGGAGCTCACCGTCGAAGGCGGCGTACCCGGCGCCCCGGAGGAGGCTGGTGCACGCGACCGCCATCGCGGCATGGCTCGGCTTCGCCGGGTCGAGGGAGCGGATGAAGTCGGGATAGGTCTCCTCAGCTGGCCAGTCGATCCCGAGCGCGCGGGCGGTGCGGTGCAGGCGGGTGACCGCCTCGGGCGGCGGCGGTGGCAGCGTCCGCAGGATGCCGATCCGCCCGTAGACCATCAGCGACGCCGCCGCGAAACCGGTCAGCAGCGAGATCTGCGCGTTCCACGTCTCCACGTCGAGCATCTGCCGGAACTCCAGCCGCCACGGCTCTGTGCTGCAGTCGACGACCTGCTCGGGCATGGGGAGGTTCACGCCGCCGCGGACGGCCTCCTGGTGCACACGGAGCTCCCCGACCTCCTTGAGCAGCTCGAGCACCGGCCCGCCGGTGCCCCGGTCGACCAGTTCCTGCGCACCGGCGTAGTCGAGCTGTTGGCGGGAGCGGACGAGTGCCCGCTCGACGCGGGCGTCGGTCTGGGTGCCGTCGGCGTCGAGCGTGATCGTCCACAGGTACGCCGGCCGGACCTGCTCCGGCAGCAGCGACGCCGCCCCCTCCGACAGCTCCGTGGGGTGCAGCGGGACCAGCTGGTCGGCGCCGTACATCGACTCACCACGGCGGTGTGCCTCGACGTCGATGGGTCCACCGGGCTCGACGAAGGCCGGCAGGTCCGCGATCGCGTAGTGGACGACGTACCCGTCGCCCGCCCGCTCCAGGTGGAGGGCCTGGTCGAGGTCTCGTGAACCCGCCGGGTCGATGGTGACGAACGGGATGTCGGTGCGGTCCAGCTCCGGAAGCCTCGGCCGGCGGGCCGCCTCCCTCGCAGCAGCGACGACGTCCGGCGGGAAGTCCGCCTCGATCTCCAGCTCGGCCTGGATCGCGGCGATGCGCTCGTGCAGCGCCGCCACGCCATGTCGGACTCGCAGGACCCGGTTGCTCATGTGACTCCTCGGCTGCTCGTCGGGGGCACGCGCTGAGGCTCCACCCTATGCAGGCGCGGGGCGTCGCTCTCCCTAGGCTGTCCCGGTGCTGATCCTGCTGCCGCCGTCCGAGGGCAAGGCGGCTCCGTCCCGCGGCAAGCCGCTGAACCTCGGAGCGCTGGACTTCCCCGAGCTCACCGAGGCCCGCGAGAGCGTGCTCGCGGCCCTGGTCGAGCTCTGCTCGGGCACCCTCGAGGAGGACGTCGCCGATGCCGCCCGCGTGCTCGGGCTCGGTTCGACCCAGCTCGAGCAGGTCACCCGCAACGCCGGCCTGCCGACCGCACCCACGACGCGGGCCGACCGGATCTACACCGGCGTCCTGTACGACGCCCTCGACCTCGCCTCGCTCGACGCCTCGGCTCGCCGGCGGGCCACGCGCTGGCTGGTGATCATGTCCTCGCTGTTCGGCGCCGTCCGCCCGGCGGACCCGATCGCGTCGTACCGGCTCTCGGGCGACACGAACCTGCCCGGTCTCGGCACGATCAGCACCTACTGGCGCCGTCACCTCGGCCCCGTCCTCTCCCAGGCGGCCGGCAACGGCCTCGTCG
This sequence comes from Marmoricola sp., assembly GCA_036261595.1. Classification (GTDB taxonomy): domain Bacteria; phylum Actinomycetota; class Actinomycetes; order Propionibacteriales; family Nocardioidaceae; genus Marmoricola. The sequence continues at coordinate 5,754 of DATAKN010000018.1, read as the reverse complement.
TCGACCTGCGGTCCTCGACCTACGCGGGGTTCTGGAAGCCACCCGCCGAGCTGGCCGCGCGCGTCGCAACCATGCGCGTGCTGCACGAGGTCGACGGACGGCGCAAGGTGGTCAGCCACTTCAACAAGGCCACCAAGGGCCGGATCGTCCGGGCGCTGCTCGCCGACGGCGGCACACCCCGCACCCCCGCCGATCTGGCCGACCACCTCGCCGGCCTCGGCTGGACCGTCGAGCCGCAGCCGGCCACCCGGACCGGCCAGCAGCTCGACGTGGTGGTCGAGGAGATCTGAGGCGCGACCGCCACCACCCGATCGGGTCGAGTGCTCAGGTGGTCGCCAGGGCAACCGCGCCAGCACTCGACCCACATCGCTCAGGCGAACGGGCCCCCGGTCGGCCGGGCGTTGTAGAGCCGCAGGTTGGCGACTCGTTCCCCGGCGGCGGGGCCACGGCCGGGGAAGTAGCTGATCACCGTCACCGAGGCCGGCGACAGCTCCATGCGGAACAGCGCCTCCAGCGGCGCGCCCAGTGCATCGGCGACCAGGGTCTTGATCGGCGTGACGTGGCTGACCACGAGCACCGTGCGGCCGGCGTACGTCTCGACGATCCGGTCCCGGCCCTCGAGGACCCGGTCGGCGACGACGCGGAAGGACTCACCACCCCCGGCGGCGTACTCGAGGTCACCCAGCCAGGCGGAGAGCTCGTCGGGGAACTGCTTCTGGACGTCGGCGAAGGTCAGGCCCTCCCACGAGCCGAAGTCCATCTCGGCGATGCCCTCGTCGAACTCCACGTCGTGGCCGAGGAGCGCACCGAGGATCTCCGCCGACTCGTGGGTGCGGCGTACCGGCGAGGCCACGATCGCATCGATCCGGTCCCGCATCGGGGCCAGCCACTCGCCCGTGGCGCGGATCTGGGCGCGTCCCTCATCGTTGAGCGACGGGTTGGCGCCGCGGACGCCGCCGGAGAACGCCTTGCGCGTGGTGTGGTCGGTGACCCCGTGGCGCACGAGCACGAGCGTCGTCGGCGACTCCCCGGGCGGGTGCCAGCCCCGGGCGGGCTTCTCCTCGGTTCGAGCCTCACCCACCGTCGGCGCGGAGTCGGCCGGGCGGGCCTTCGGCGATCCGCCGAGCGGACCGGTGGCGTCGCGGACGCCGTCGAGCGCCTCGTTCGCCAGCCGGTCGGCCTCGGAGTTCTCCGCCCGCGGAACCCAGGTGAACGTCGTGTCCGCGGGAGCAAGCCGGCCGGCCTCCTCGGCCAGCGGGCGCATCGAGGGGTGTTTGACCTTCCAGTTGCCCGACATCTGCTCGACGACGAGCTTGGAGTCCATGCGGACCTCGAGGGTCGCACTCGGCGCGAGCTCCGCTGCGAGCAGGAGGCCGGCGATCAGCCCGCGGTACTCGGCGACGTTGTTGGTCGCGACCCCGATCCTCTCGCCGATCTCGACAATCACCTCGCCCGTGCGCGCGTTCCGGAGCACCGCGCCGTACGCCGCCGGCCCGGGGTTGCCGCGCGCAGCGCCGTCCGCCTCGACGATGACGCTGTCGAGGTCGGCTGCGCTCACAGGCCTGACTCGCCCGTGCGCACGAGGATCCGGCTGCACTCCTCGCACCGCAGCACGTCGTCCGCCGGCGCGGCGGCGATCGTAGCCAGATCGGACGGGTTCAGCGTGAGCCGGCACCCACTGCACTCCCGGCGACGCAGCGCGGCAGCGCCCACGCCGCCCTTCTGGTCGCGCAGCTTCTGGTAGAGCCCGAGCAGGTCGGCCGGGATCCCCGAGGCCGTGGTCTTGCGCTCGGCCCCCACCGCCGCCATCTTCTCCTCGAGCTCGCGCGCCTTGTGGGCCCGGGTGTGCTCGAGCGCCTCGAGGTCGCGGTCGAGCTTCGCGAGGTCCTCGGTGTGCTGCTCGAGGTTCGCCTGAGCGGTCTCCAGCCGCTCCATCACCTCGATCTCGACGTCCTCGAGGTCGGAGATCCGCCGCTCCAGCGACTCCAGCTCGCCCAGCATCCGCTGCAGCGCCTTCGGGTCGGCGACCGAGCCGGCGTCGATCATGCCCTGGTCGCGCGCGCGGCGCGCCTTGACCTGCTCGACGTCGGCGTCGGCACGCTTCTGCTCGGCGGTCAGGTCGTCGACCTCGACACGCAGGTCGCGGACGGCACCGTCCAGCTCGGCGCGACGCGCGCCGAGCTCGGCGAGCGCGGCGGCCTCGGGGATCGTGGCCAGCTGGTGGGCGAGGCCGTCGAGCTGGGTGTCGAGCTCCTGCACGTCGAGCAGCTTCAACTGGGCGAACGGGTCGGCTTTCAGCGGGTGCTCCTCGGCGGTCAGACCCGGAAGGTCCACGGATCGGTGTTGGTGGTGCTCACGTGCACGGTCACCGTATCGCCCAGCGCCTCGACCAGTCGGGCCCGGAGCACCGGCAGCCAGGTCCACTCCGCCGCCCAGTGGGCGACGTCGAGGAGTGCGGGGGCATCCGGGTGCTCGCGCAGCTCCGAGGCCGGGTGGTGGCGCAGGTCGGAGGTGACGTAGGCGTCCGCGCCGACCGCACGGGCACGATCGAGCAGGAAGTCCCCGGACCCGCCGCACATGGCGACGGTCTCCACGGTCGCGGTCCGGTCGCCGGCGACCCGTACGCCGTGGGCTGTGGCCGGCAGCCGGTCGGCCACACGGGCGGCGAACTCCGCCAGGGACATGGGCTCCGGGAGCCGTCCGAGCCGGCCCGAGCCTCGGGTCGGGTCCTCGAGCGAAGCCAGCGGGACCACGTCGTACGCCGGCTCCTCGTAGGGGTGGGCATCGAGCATCGCCGCCACGACCCGGCCGCGCAGCCGACGGTCCAGGATCGCCTCGATCCGGACCTCCTCGACCGTCTCGAGGTCGCCCACGGCACCGATCGTCGGGTTCGCCCCGGGCAGCGGCCGGAACCGGCCCTCGCCGGCCGTGGTGAACGTGCACGAGTCGTAGTCGCCGATCGCACCGGCCCCGGCCGCGGTGATCGCGTCACGGACCTTCGCCGCGTCACCGGTGGGTGCGAAGACGACCAGCTTGTCGCGGGGCTCGAGACTGTCCGCCTCCAGCGGCCGGACCTCGACCAGCCCCAGTGCGAGCGCCATCGCCTCGCTGACTCCCCCGGCCGGAGCGTCGGCGTTCGTGTGCGCCGCCAGCAGCCCGCAGCCGTGGGTGACCAGGCGGTGCACCACCCGGCCCTTCGGGGTCGTCGCGGCCACGCTGCTGGTGCCGCGGAGGTACAGCGGGTGGTGGGTGATCACCAGGTCGGCTTCCCAGGCGACGGCCTCGTCGGCCACGGCCAGGACCGGGTCGACGGCCAGCAGCACGCGTCGTACGTCGGCCTCGGGATCGCCGCAGACCAGCCCCACCCGGTCCCAGTCCTCGGCCCGCTCCGGCGGGTACCACTCCTCGACGAGCGCGACGACGTCACTCAGCGCGGGCATGCGCAGAGGCTACCGGCGTTTCGACAGGCTCTCCCACCGATCGCCGAGGCGTCTTCTTTGTTGCCGTTTGGGACGCCTCGACGGCCCTTGACGAGTCGACCACCGGTCGGCGGTCGTCGAGCTCGCGCCAGCGCGGCTGCACCGCCGGGACCATGGTGGTCACGAAGTAGGCGCCACCGACGACGAGCAGTGCCGGCGCGATGCCGAAGCCCGTGACGAGGGCACCGCCGAGGAGCCCGCCGAACGGGATCAGCGACCAGCTCATCGCGATGTTCAACGACGAGACCCGTCCCATCAGCTCGGCCGGAATGCGCTCGAACAGCACCGCGCCGAGCAGGGGGTTCAGGAACCCGGACGCGAAGCCGCCGACCACTGCGACGGTCAGGATGGCCAGCCAGGGCCAGTCCAGCGAGAGCGCGACGTACCTGGGGACGCCGGCGAGGAGGAAGCCGACCAGGTAGACGGCGTAGCGCGACAGCCGGTGCCCGTACGCCGCCGCGACCACCGAGCCGAGGATCGCCGCGCCCCCGAACGTGGCGCCGAGCAGGCCGACCGCCTGGACGCCGTGGCCGCCGTCTCGGGCCCACACCGGCACGAGCACCGCCGACCAGGCGGCGTCGAGGAGGTTCGTGACGGCCACCATCACGCCGATGCCCATCAGGATCGGGTCGCGCCGCATGAAGTCCCAGCCCGACCGCAGCTCGGCAACGTACGACGTCCGCACGGGCGACTGCTCTGCACGGCGGGTCGCCGCAGCCTTCGTGGTGAGGACGAGCACCACCCCGGAGACGAGGAACGACGCGGCATCGACGACCAGCGCGTTCGTCGGCCCGATCAGCGCGACCAGGCCCCCGGCGAACGCCGCGCCGGCCATGCTGGCGCCCCGCTCGACGGCGCCGGTGACGCCCGTCGCCCGTTCCGTGGGCAGTCCGACCTGGTCGACGAGCACAGGCAGCATCGCGTGCTTCGCCGCGTCGCCCGGCCCGCGCAAGGACCCGGCGAGCACGACGAGGGCGATCAGCAGCGGGAAGGACAGCACCCCGGCCGCGTGCGCCACGGGTACAGCTCCGACGGCCAGCACACTCACCAGGTCACCGGCGATCGCGACCCGACGCGCACCCCAGCGGTCCATGAGCGGCCCGGCGAGGGCCTGGAGGATCACCAGCGGCGCCATCTCGGCGAACGCGACGATGCCCATGCGGGTCGCCGATCCGGTGGTGGTGAGCACGAACCACGGAATCGCGATCGTGGACACCCGGGTGCCGGTGACCGAGACAGCCTGCGCCGTCAGGTAACCGACGAACGGCAGCCGGCGGTTCATGCCTCGCCCTCCGGGTCGAGGAAGCCCGGCCGGACGAACGCGTTGAAGTTCACGACGAACGGCGCGGCGTCAGGGTCGTCGTCCTCGGCGTACTCCTCGATCAGCGCATGCACGGCGTCGACCAGTGCCTCGGCACGCTGCGGCGTCAGGCGCAGGGTCCAGTCGCTCAGGTCACCGATCTCGCGCCACGGCTCGGGCAGCAGCTGGCGCTCCTCGAGGGAGCGGAGCGTCCGCTCGTGGTAGACCGTCGCGACCGCGTGCAGGTAGGCGTCGTAGGTGTCGTGGTCCTCCGGCGACTCGGGGATCAGGTTGGTGCGCGTGGTCGTGTGGGCCGCCCGCCACCAGCGGTCCCGGCCGTTGCCCCGCTCGACGTCCTCGACGACGAACCCGTGCTTCTCCAGCTGGCGCAGGTGGTACGACGTCGCGCCGCTGTTGAGCCCGAGCCTCGCGGCCAGGGTGGTCGCCGTGGCCGGACCCTCGCTGCGCAGCAGCCCGAGCATGCGCAGCCGTCCGGCGTGGCTGAGGGCCTTGAGGCCGGCGGGCCCTGGGCTGATGTACGTGCGCTCCATGCGGTCACGTTAGACCGCAAAGAGATCTTTGCAAAGAGTTATTTGCAGTTTGGTTCAGTTGACCTGCCGGTCGCGCCCTTCCCAGTACGGCGCGCGCAGCTTGAACTTCTGCAGCTTGCCGGTCGCCGTGCGGGCGAGCACCTCGCGGAACTCCACCGAGGTGGGCGCCTTGTATCCGGCGGCCTTGGACTTGCAATAGGCGATCAGCTCGGCCTCGGTCAGCGTCGAGCCCTCGGCCTTGACCACGAGCGCCTTGATCGTCTCCCCCCACTTCTCGTCCGGTACGCCGATCACGGCGACCTCCGCGACGTCGGGGTGGGAGAAGATCACGTCCTCGACCTCGATCGAGGAGACGTTCTCGCCGCCGGTGATGATCACGTCCTTCTTGCGGTCCTGGATGGTCAGGTAGCCGTCGTCGCCGATG
>DATAKN010000318.1:0-40377 GCA_036261595.1 Marmoricola sp. | reverse complement strand
GGGCCTTGCCCATCTCCCACTGGATCAGGTCCATCACCTCGTCCTGCCGCTCCACGAGCAGGTCGTGGAAGCGCAGCACCACCTCCGCACGTGCGGCGAAGGAGAGCGCGGCCCAGGCCTCCTGGGCGGTCCGGGCCTCCTGGGCCGCGCGCGCCACGTCGGCGCGGGTGCTGGCCGGGACGGGGACGGTGGGCAGAGCGTCGTACGGCGCGATCGCCGTGAGCGTCTCTGCGCCGCCCGACTCGGGCACGGCGACCCAGCGCAGCAGCGAGGCGATGCGGGCGTCGGTCAGCCATCCCGGACGGTGGCGGCTCGTCGGCGTCGGGGCTGCGGCCGACTCCTCGGCCGGCGCGGACGGCTGGGCGGGCACGCTCGTGGGCACGGTCGCGGTCATCGGTCCTCAGTTCCTGATCAGGGTGATCGGCTGGCCGTCCTTGGGGAACGGCAGGGAGTGGTGGTCCAGGGGCGGCAGGTAGCCGGGGTCGATCGTCCAGTGGTACTCGCGCAGGAGCCGGTGCATGATCGCCTTGACCTCCAGGCCGGCGAAGTACAGGCCGATGCACTTGTGGATGCCTCCGCCGAACGGCTCCCAGGCGAACCGGTGCGACTTGTCCTCCTGCCGGCCCGGCGCGAACCGCTCCGGGTCGAAGACCATCGGGTTCGACCAGTACTCCTCCATCAGGTGGGAGAACTGCACCGCGATCGCCACGTCCGTGCCGGCTGGGATCCGGACCCCCTGGACGACGGTGTCCTTCACGGCGTACCGGACGAGCACGGGGACCGGTGCCCGCAGCCGGAGGGCTTCGCGCATGACCAGGTCGATGGAGACGAGACCTTCGAGCTCGGCCATCGACGGGGTGGGACCGAGCTCGAGCGCCTCGGCGCGGCAGCGCTCCTGCCAGGCCGGGTGCTGGCCCAGGTACTGCAGGATCGTCGAGGTGGTGATCGTCGAGGTGTCGTGCGCCGCCATCATCAGGAAGATCATGTGGTTGATGACGTCGTCGTCGCTGAACCGGTCGCCGTCCTCGGTCTCGATGTGGCAGAGCACCGAGAAGATGTCGTCGGTCTGGTTCGCCCGCTTTGCCGGGAGGTAGTGGCGCAGGAAATCCTCGAGCACCTTGCGGCCGCGGAAGGCCCTGCCCCAACGGGTGAACGGCACGTCGGCGCGCACGATGCCGGCCGCGGCCTGGACGCAGGCGATGAAGGCCTGGTTGACCCGGTCCATCTCGGCCTGGCTGGTGTCGGCCGCCCCGCCCATGAACAGGTCGGCGGCGATGTCGAGGGTCAGCTGCTTGAGCTTCCAGTACGACGGGAACTCGCGGCCGGTCTCCCAGCTCGCCATGCCGTTCTCGATCGCCGGGTGCAGCCGGTTGGCGTAGGTCTCCAGCCGCGGGCGGGTGAAGGCCTCCTGCATGATCCGCCGGTGGGCGTGGTGCTCGTCGAAGTCGATCAGCATCAGGCCACGGTTGAAGAACGGTCCGATCAGCTGCGACCAGGCCGGCTCGTTGGCGAACGCCTTGTCGCGGTTCTGCAGCGCCTGGCCGCAGGCGTCCGGGCCGAGCAGCATCACGCCGGTCTTGCCCAGGTTGTACAGCGGCGCCACCGCGCCGTAGTGGTCCCACTGGCTCCGCATCAGCGCGACCGGGTCCTTGGCGAAGTCGAAGATCCGGCCGAACCACGGCAGGCCGCGGTCGTCGGCCCGGACTTCGGGGATCGGTCGTGCAGCGGCATCGGCGCCGGCCGCTGCTCTCCTGCGGGGCTGGGGCTGCGTGTCGGGCTGGTGCAAGGCCTCGACCGTCATGGCTCACCTCGTCCTGGGTGTGATGGGCGTCATGCACACCCTGATTCAGGAAGGATGCCCTGTCAACCTTTGGTCTCGCGAGTTGGCGTGTGGCCCGTGTGGCAGGGTGAGGGACATGGCCGTGCAGTCAGGGGTGTACCGGGGCGTCAGCGCCGCGGACCGTGTCGCCGACCGCCGGGCACGGCTCCTGGAGGCCGCGCTCGCCGTGTGGGCCGACCCCGAGACCCGCACCACGATGACGGCGATCTGCGGCGAGGCCGGGCTCACCGAGCGCTACTTCTACGAGAGCTTCTCCGGCCTCGACGAGATCCTCGAGGCGGTCATGGACTCGATCGCCGCCGAGATCGAGGAGACCAGCCGCGCCGCGGCCGAACGCGCCGCCGGCGACCCGGTCGCCCGGGTGCACGCGTCGGTCCAGGCGTTCGTGCAGCTCCTGCTCGACGATCCGCGCAAGGGTCGCGTGGCGATCATCGAGTCGGTCGCCGTGCCGGCGCTGCGGCAGCGTCGTACCGCCCTGCTGCGGCACCTAGCACACCGCTCGGCGATCGAGGCGCGCGACCTCCTCGGCCTGCCCGGCCGCAGCGAGCGGGAGGACGAGACCGCCGGCCTGCTGTTCATCGGAGGCATGGCCGAGCTGATCACCGCCTGGCTCGACGGTGGTCTCCAGGCGACGGCCGACGAGATCGTCGAGGCCGCGTCGCACGCCTTCCTCGGTCTCTACGCCTGACCCGAGACCAGCCCGGTCGTCCGACCCGTGCGCTCAGGCGTCGCCGGCGTCGTCCTCCGGCCCGGCCGCCTGGTAGTGCTCGACGAGCTCGGTGAACTGGCTCGCATCGACCTGACGGGCCGAGATCTTCACCGGCTTGCCGCCCTCGTCGCGGAGCACCGCCCTCCAGCTGCGCGAGGACGGTCGTCCGCGGAAGGTGACCTCCGTGGCGGGATCGCGCAGGTCCCAGTCGAGCGTCCGGCTGCCCTGCGAGACCTCCAGGACGCCGTTGCTGATCGAGACGATCGGCGGCGACCAGCTCAGCAGGGCCCACCACGAGACCATGGCCAGCGAGGTCAGGGCCGCGGCGCCGAGGACGGCGTCCCGGCCGCCCTCGGAGACCGCCCAGAAGATCGCGATCACCGCGCCACCCGCGAAGACCGTGAACAGTGCGCCGAAGACGTAGGCGACCAGGTTGCCGCTGCGGAACTCCACGAACCGGGGGATCGGCTCGGCGTCGGCGGCGCGGGGCGTCGTGCGGGCGGGCGGCGTCGTGGCGGGTGGCTTCAACGGGACGTCGGGCTCGGACGGCGTGGCCGACGCAGCCCCGCGGCCGGGCGCCTGCGGGGCGGCTGCCCGCGCCGCGCGCTCGCGTGCCTGTCGCTCCCACTCCGCGCGCTCGGCAGCGATCCGCTCCTTCTCCGCTCGCTGGGCAGCGATGCGCTCCTGCTGCTGCAGCAACGCCGCCTGGCGGCGTTGCTCACGTTCCTCAGCCTCGCGACGCTCGGCCTCGGCGCGCTCCTGGGCCAGGCGCTCCTGCTCGCGCAGCGCAACCTGGCGTCGTACCTCCAGGGCGGCGAGGCGCTCGGCCTCTGCCTGCTCGCGCGCGAGGCGCTCCTGCTCCTCCTGGGCGACGGCGGCCAGGCGCGCCGCCTCAGCCGCTTCGGCGGCCGCCCGTTCGGCCGCGAGCCGGTCGGCCTCGGCCTGCTCGGCCGCGAGCCGCTGCCGCTCGGCCATCTCCGCGTCGAGCCGGGCGCGCTCGGCGAGCTCCGCTGCCTGGCGCTCCGCCTCGATCCGCTCGGCCTCCTGGCGTTCGGCCTCGGCCCGCTCGGCTTCGCGGCGTTCGGCCTCGGCTCGCTCGGCGGCCCGGTGCGCGTCCTCGGCGCGAAGGGCGGCCAGCCGCTCCGTCTCCAGCTGCACCGCCGCTGCGCGGATCGCCTCGATGCGGGCCCGCTCTGCCTGCTCGGCCGCTCGCGCGGCTTCGAGGGCGGCCAGGCGGACGTGTTCGAGGCGTTCGGCTTCGGCTTGTTGGGCGGCGAGGCGTTCGGCCTCGATGCGCTGGGTCTCGGCGGCTTCGGTCGCGAGTCGGTGTTGTTCGGCTTCGAGGGCGGCCAGGCGGACCTGTTCGAGGCGTTCGGCTTCGGCTCGTTGGGCGGCGAGGCGTTCGGCCTCGATGCGCTCGGTCTCCGACTGCTCGACGGCGAGCCATGCCTGCTGAGCGTGGAGTGCGGCCCGGCGGGCGCGCTCGGTCTCGGCCGCCTGGGCGGCGGCGAGCCGCTCCTCCTCGCGCTGCTTGGCGTCCTGCCGCACTGCTTCGAGGCGCTGCCGCTCTGCGTCCTCGGCCCGCTCGGCTTCGAGACGTGCGTCGTCGGCGCGCTGCGCCGCGAGGCGGGAGCGCTCGGCCGTCTCCGCCTCGTCCCGCTCGCGTTCCAGGCGGTGGCGCTCCGCGCTCTCCGCGGCCAGCCGGTCCTGCTCGGCCGCCGCCGAGGCCGTCCCGCCGTCCGTGCCGATGAGCGTGCCGAGGAAGTCGGCGGGGGAGCCGCCGCCGTCACGTTCGACGTCCCAGCGTGCGTCGTCGACGACGTGCTCGACGGGGGCCGCCGCGCCCAGGCCCGCGTCTGCCGCGTCCTCGGCCGGCACGTCCAGGTAGGTCCCGAGGAAGTCGGCTGGTTCGTCGGACGCAGCCTCGGCGTCGGCAGGAGCCTGGCCCGGTACGCCGGCCGCCGTCGCCGCCTCGGTCCCGTCCTGCACGATCGCGTCGTGAAGGTCACCGGCGGTCACCTCGGTGACGGCCGGCCACTCGCCGGTCGCCCAGGGCTGCTCGGCGAAGACCTCCGCCAGCGTGGTGACGCGGGGCTCGTCCTCGTCGGCCGCCGTGGGCTCCGCCGGGGCGCCCTCCCGCGTCGCCTCGGCGCCGAAGTCGGATCCGATGTCGGCCCCGGCCTGGCGCGGGCCGGCCGACCGGGTGTCGCGGTTGCGTGCGAGCCGGCCGAGCAGCCGGCGTCGCGGAGCGGGGTCGGCCTCGAAGTCGCCGTCCTCGATCGAGAGGCTGAGCACCGCGAGCGGATCGGGGACGGCCTCGTCCCGAGCCCGGTGACCGGTCGTCGGGTCGTGCTCCTCCTCGACCTCCTCGAGGCCCTCGGAGGCGATCCGGAGCGGGTCCACGACCTCGGCGCCGGGCGGTACGCCGATCGGCGGATCGGCTACGTCGTCGGGCGGGGTGGAGCGCGCGCGGCGGTTGCGTGCCACGGACCCACCCCTTTCCTGGTTCCTCCGGTGCAGACGTCTGCGCAGCTGCTGCCGCCGCCCCCGTCAGGCGCCGTTCCCTGCCGGTTCGCAGCGAATTGTCGCACTCCTGTCCTGACATGCACCCAACGACCCACGCGGCGATTGGGCACGCCGCACGGGCAGGGTGCGCGCGCCGTACGGCTTGCCGGGCGCTCGCCGCACGGGCTGCGAGGTGACCAGAGGGGTGGGGGAACAGGGAATCCACGACAACCGGCCCGACCCACGTGACAACGGGGACCTAGTTGGTACTGTTGGCCCTGCAGATGCAAGTTCCAGCAGTACACCAACGCTTGTTGGAGTTTGTGATCCAACGGCGTTTCTTCTCTTCGCGAGGCGGGACGACGTATCACTGCATCTGTGCTGAGACAACCGAGGTGGTCGTCTCTCGCCCCAATAAGGAGAAGCAGCAGCATGGCTCAAGGCACCGTCAAGTGGTTCAACGCCGAGAAGGGTTTCGGCTTCATCGCCCAGGAGAACGGCGGCGATGACGTCTTCGTCCACTACTCGGCCATCCAGACCCAGGGCTACAAGTCGCTCGACGAGAACCAGAAGGTCGAGTTCGACGTGACCCAGGGCCCGAAGGGCCCCCAGGCGGAGAACGTCCGCCCGCTCTGATCGAGCAACACCAGCGCAAGGGGCTTCGACCTTCGGGTCGGGGCCCCTTGTGTCTTGGGTGTAGGAAGTTTCCAACGCCGCGCTCGGGGCAGACTGGCGGCGACGCATGAAGTCGGGGGAGACAAGGAAGGCACCTGGTGTCCACTGACCCGTTCGACGTCGAGCTCGAAGATCCCGAGCTCCTCGACGAGGTCGGCCTGACGGCAAGTCTGATGGTCGCCGCGAACCAGTCCGACGGGCCCCTGTCCCCGGAGGAGATCGACCGCCTGCTCGGCCTGAGCTGATCTGTCGGCCCGGCAGAGCCGCTGCGGCGTCGTACCGGGACGAGCGCTGCTCGTCACAGGGCGGGGGTCCGGTTTGCAGAGCGGTGACGTTCACCGCCTAGCATGTGTGCCGTTCTGATCCTGCTCTTCAGGAGTTCACCGTGGCGTTGAGGTTCAAGCCTGTCGACACTGCCTTCTACCAACTGTTGACCACATCGGCGACGCACCTCGTCGACGGCGCCGCGCTCCTCGCAGAGATGCTGGGCGAGGGCAACGACCGCCAAGGCATCGCGGCCCGCATGCGCGACGCCGAGCACCACGCCGACGAGACCACGCACGAGATCATCCGGCGGGTGAACAGCACGTTCGTCACGCCGTTCGACCGCGAGGACATCTACGCGCTCGCCTCGGGGCTCGACGACGTCATGGACTTCATGGAGGAGGCGGTCGACCTCACCCTGCTGTACGAGGTCGAGACCCTTCCCGCTGAACTCGCCGACCAGGTGGAGGTGCTCCAGCGGTGCGCCGAGCTGACCGCAGAGTCCATGCCGCGGCTGCAGGCGATGAAGGACCTCGAGGAGTACTGGATCGAGATCAACCGCCTCGAGAACGCCGGTGACAAGAGCTACCGGCGGATCCTGGCGAAGCTCTTCAGCGGTTCCTACGAGGCGCTGGAGGTGCTCAAGCTCAAGGACATCGTGGACTCGCTCGAGCATGCGATCGACGCGTTCGAGCGCGTCGCCAACATCATCGAGCAGCTCCACGTCAAGGAGTCCTGACCGGTGGATCTCGCCATCGTGGTGACGGTGGTCGTCGTCGCCCTCGCGTTCGACTACACCAACGGCTTCCACGACGCGGCCAACGCAATCGCGACCTCCGTCTCGACCCGCGCGCTCACCCCTCGGCTGGCGCTGCTGATGTCGGCGGTGATGAACTTCGTCGGCGCGCTGCTCGGGCAGAAGGTGGCCCACACGGTGAGCGACACGATCGACCCCGGCACGGGCAACCACGCCTTGGTGATCGTGGTCGCCGGCCTCGCCGGCGCGATCAGCTGGAACCTGATCACCTGGTACTACGGCCTGCCCTCATCGTCCTCGCACGCGCTCATCGGCGGGCTGGTCGGCGCGGCCATCGCTGCCGGTGTCACCGTGAACTGGAACACCGTGGTCGACAAGGTCGTCGTCCCGATGGTGGTGTCGCCGATCGTCGCGTTCGTACTCGGCGGGCTCCTGATGCTGGCGATCATGTGGATCTTCCGCAAGCGGTCGCCCACTCGTGTGGGCAAGGGCTTCCGGCTCGCCCAGACGGTGTCCGCTGCGGCAATGGCGCTGGGGCACGGGTTGCAGGACGCCCAGAAGACGATGGGCGTGATCTTCCTGGCCCTGCTCGCCGGTGGCCACGTGCAGGCCGACGACCGGCTCCCGCTGTGGGTGATCGTCGCCGCAGCGAGCGCGATCTCGCTCGGCACCTGGTCGGGCGGCTGGCGGATCATGCGCACGCTGGGCCGCCGGATCATCGCCCTCGACCCGGCTCGCGGCTTCGCGGCAGAGTCGGTGTCGGCCAGCGTGCTGTACGCGACGGCGTACCTCTACCAGGCCCCGATCTCCACGACGCACACGATCACGTCTGCGGTCATGGGTGTCGGCGCCACCAAGCGCTTCTCTGCCGTGCGCTGGGGCGTGGCCCAAGGCATCGTGATCGGCTGGATCCTGACCGTCCCCGCCGCCGGCGCAGTCGCCGCCGCCGTCTACTTCGTCCTGAAGTTCGTCTTCCAGCTCCCCTGAGCTCGAGCCGACCGGCTGCTCGAACGGGTAGGGCGGGCTGGTGCGCCTGGGCCTGCGCCCGGCGCCGTCGCCCGTACTCGCGCCGTACTCGAACATGCGAATGTCGCACGTGGGTCGGACGGGGTGCTCACGAGTGCCTCCCGCCACATTTGCAGGTCCGGCTACGCGAGCGGTGGCCGGAGGCCGGTCGCGGCGGGCGGAGCATCGGGCGCACCGCGTGGAGTCGGGGTCGCCTGTGGATGCCGCCAGCGCGCACGGCCCCTGGTCGGTCACGCTTCGCCGGTGGACCTGATCAGCCATGTCACCGTGCTCGGCGGGGCGTGCACGCGTGCCGTGCTGGTCGAGCGGTGTGGGCGTGCTGCTGTCGACCGGGCGCTGCGAGAGGGCGTGCTGGTCAGGGTCGCGCGCGGACGGTACGCGCTTCGGACCGCGAGTGCCGCAGTCACCGCGGCCGCGACGCTGAGCGGAGTGATCTCGCACAGGAGCGCTGCCCAACGGCACGGGTGGGGGCAGCGACTGGTCCCGGAGAAGCCCGACGTCACCTTCCCTCGGACCCGCCGGTTGCCGCGGTCGGCGCGCGAGCTCGTCGTGCCGCACTGGTCCGACATCGCGCCGGAAGACGTCGTCGAGGGGACGACCAGCATGCGCCGTACGCTCGTCGACTGCATGCGCATGCTGCCGCTCGAGGAATCGGTGCCGATCGTCGACAGCGCCGTCCGTGCCGGTGACGTCACGCGCGAGGAGCTGCGGGCGATCGCGGCGTCGATGCGCGGCCGCGGTCGCACCAGGGCGATGTTGGTCGCCGCGATGGCGACTGCGCGGCCCAAGAACCCCTACGAGTCGACGCTGCGAGCCATCGCCTCCGCCATTCCCGGCCTGGAGGTGATCCCGCAGCTGCCGATCCGCGTGTCTGCCGAGCGCGTACTGCATCCTGACCTGGCTGACCCGGTCCTGGGCATCGTGATCGAGGCGGAGAGCTTCGAGTGGCACGGCAAGCGGGCGGCACTGACCCGTGACTGCGTGCGGTACAACGCCTTCACCTGCCTGGGCTGGCGCGTGGTTCGGTTCAGCTGGGAGCAGGTGATGTTCGAGCCGGCGTACGTCGTCAGCGTGCTGGAGGACGTGGTCAAGCTCGTACGCCGACCTGCAAATGTCGCGCGAGGGTCACCTGCCGCGGTCGCGTGACCAGGCAGCGACAATTGCAGGTCCGGCTACGCGGCCAGGGCGGGCGCGGAGCGGGCGCGCCACGAACCGGGCAGCCCGTACGCCGCTCAGCCGAAGCGGCCGGAGATGTAGGCCTCGGTGGCTTCCTCGTCGGGGACGCTGAAGATCTTCTTGGTCGGGTTCATCTCGATCAGGCGACCCGGCTTGCCGGCTCCGGCGAGGTTGAAGAAGGCTGTGTCCTCGGAGACACGAGCGGCCTGCTGCATGTTGTGGGTCACGATCACGATGGTGTAGTCGGTCTTCAGCTCGTGGATCAGGTCCTCGACCGCCGAGGTGGAGATCGGGTCGAGCGCCGAGCACGGCTCGTCCATGAGCAGCACCTGAGGCTCGACGGAGATCGCGCGAGCGATGCACAGCCGCTGCTGCTGGCCGCCGGAGAGGCTCATGCCGGGCTTGTTGAGCCGGTCCTTGACCTCGTTCCACAGGTTCGCGCCGCTCAGCGAGCGCTCCACGACGTCGTCGGCGGCGGACTTCGACAGCTTCTTGTTGTTCAGCCGCAGGCCGGCCAGGACGTTCTCGTAGATGCTCATCGTCGGGAACGGGTTCGGGCGCTGGAAGACCATGCCGACCATGCGGCGGACCTCGACCGGGTCGACGGTCGGGTCGTAGAGCGACTGGCCGTCGATGACGACCTTGCCCTCGACGCGCGCGCCGGGGATCACCTCGTGCATCCGGTTCAGCGTGCGCAGGAAGGTCGACTTGCCGCACCCGGAGGGGCCGATCAGCGCGGTCACGGACCGGGCGGGGATGGTCATGCTGACACCTTCGACGGCGAGGAAGTCGCCGTAGTAGATGTTCAGGTCGGAGATGTCGATGCTCTTGGCCATGGGTGCTTCCCTCTCAGTGCCCACGCTTGGGGGCGAAGAACTTGCCGGCGACGCGCGCGATCACGTTGAGTGCCATCACGACGATGATCAGGACCAGTGCGGCCCCCCATGCCATGTTCTGCAGGATCTCGGGGGTGATGCCGGGGTGGGTGTAGCTGGAGTAGATGAAGACCGGCAGGCTGGCCATCTGGCCGTGCAGCAGGTCGAAGTTCGTGGAGTCGGTGGCGCCGGCGATGATCAGCAGCGGCGCGGTCTCGCCGATCACGCGCGCGATCGCCAAGGTCACTCCGGTGATGATCCCCGCGAGCGCGGTGGGCAGGACGACGCGCACGATCGTCTTCCACTTCGGCACGCCGAGAGCGTACGACGCTTCGCGCAGGTCGTGCGGGACCAGCTTGAGCATCTCCTCGGTCGACCGCACGACGATCGGGACCATCAGGATCGACAGGGCGACGCCGCCGCCGAGCCCGTCCTGGGTGCCGGCGCCGAAGACCACGCCGAAGAGTGTGTAGGCGAAGAGGCCCGCGACGATCGACGGGATGCCGGTCATGACGTCCACGAGGAACCGGATCCAGGACGCCAGCCGCGACTGCGACCCGTACTCGACGAGGTAGACCGCGGTGAGCAGGCCCACCGGGATCGAGATGACGGCGGCTGCCACGGTGATCAGCAGCGTGCCCACGAGCGCGTGGTAGATCCCGCCGGGCTCGCCGACCACGTTGCGCATCGACCAGGTGAGGAACTGCCCGTTCAGCTGTGGGGCGCCGTTGCTGATCACCTTCCACAGCAGCGAGACCAGGGGGATGAGCGCGAGCATGAGGGACACCCAGACGAGCGACTCGACGAAGCGGTCCGTCGCCGCCCGGCGGTTCTCGATGACCCGGGACCACAGCGGCAGGGCGACCAGGTGGAGCACCACGGCGACCACGACGATCGGCGCCAGGCCCCAGTGCAGGGTCAGGCCGAGGAGACCGGCCGCGGCCAGCGCCACGACGGCGACCAGACCGGGAGCCCAGCGCGGAAGCCGTGGGTGGCGGATCGGAGCGTTCTCGAGGTGCGGGCGCTCAGGCGCCTGGACGGACATCAGCGCATCCTGCTCTCGTGACGGCCCACGACGGCGCGGGCGGCGAAGTTCACGGCGAAGGTGATCAGGAACAGCACGAGGCCGCTGGCGATCAGGGCGTTGATCCGCAGGCCCGTGGAGTCGGCGAAGCTCAGTGCGATGTTGGCCGCGATCGTCGACGGGTTCGTGCTGGAGATGAGGTTGAAGGTCACCACGCCGCTGGCCGAGAGCACCATGGCGACCGCCATGGTCTCGCCGAGCGCACGGCCCAGACCGAGCATCGCGGCGGAAACGATCCCGGACCGGGCGTAGGGCAGGACCGACATGCGGATCATCTCCCAGCGCGTCGCACCCAGTGCGAGCGCCGCCTCCTCGTTGAGCCGAGGGGTCTGGACGAAGATCTCGCGAGAGATGGCGGTGATGATCGGCAGCACCATGATCGCAAGCACGATGCCGGCGGTCAGGATCGTGCGGCCGGTGGTGGAGGCCGGGCCCGCGAACAACGGGATCCAGGACGCGTGGTCGGCCAGCCAGCCGTAGAGCGGGACCAGTCGCGGTCCGAGGAAGCCGATGCCCCACAGGCCGTAGACCACCGAAGGGACGGCCGCGAGCAGGTCGACGACGTACCCGATCAGCACCGCGATCCGGCGCGGTGCGTAGTGCGAGACGCACAGGGCCACCCCGATCGAGAGCGGCAGGGCGATCAGCAGGGCGATCGCGGCCGCCAGCAGGGTGCCGAAGACCAACGGCCACACGTAGCCGAGGAAGGTGGCGTGCCCACGCAGGTCCGCGCGTCCTGCGTGCAGCGCCGGGATGCCCTTGGCGGTGAGGAACAGCCCGACACCGGCGAGGACCAGCAGGATGAGGATGCCGGCACTGCGGGTGACGCCGGCGAAGACCAGATCGCCCAAGCGGCGCTTGGGCGATCCGGTCTTCGTGTCGATCGTGCTCACAGAGAGGGTGCCTGTCCGATCACTTGGCCTTGATGGAGTCGATGATGGCCGACGCCTTCTGTTGCAGGTCCGCGGGGAGCGGTGCGGAGCCTGCGTTGTTCGCGCCGGCCTGCTGGCCGTCGCTGCTGATCACGTAGTTGAGGAACTTCTTCACGAGGTCGGCCTTCGAGGCATCGTACGTCGGGCACGCGATCAGGTACGACGTCAGCATCACCGGGTAGGCACCGGCCGCCGTCGTGGTCCGGTCCACCTTGACGACCAGGTCGCCCTCGGTGCGGGTGGTGTCGAGCGGCGAGGCGGAGAGCGCCTTGCCGGCCGCGTCGGCGCTCGGCGCGACGTAGTCGGAGCCGACCTTGACCGAGACCTTGGTGAAGTCCTTGGCCTGGCTCTCGTCGGCGTAGCCGATCGTGCCGGTGCCGTTCTTCACCGCGGAGACGACGCCGGACGTCTGCGCGCCCGCCTCGCCGCCCTGCACGGGCCACACGGTGTCGGCCGGCCACGACCAGGCGCCGCCGCTGGCCTTGTTGAGGTAGTCGGTGAAGTTCTTGGTGGTACCCGACTCGTCCGAGCGGTGCACCGGCGAGATCTTCGTCGACGGGAGCTTGGCGTCGGGGTTCTGCGACTTGATCGCCGGGTCGTTCCAGGTGGTGATCTTGCCGGCGAAGATCTTGGCCAGCGTGGGGCCGTCGAGGTTGAGCTTGTCGACGCCGTCCAGGTTGAAGATGATCGCGATCGGGCTGACGTAGTCGGGCACCTCGAGCGCGTTGGCGCCACAGCGCTTCTTCGCGGCGTCGACCTCACCCTTGGCGGGGTCGAGGGCAGCGTCAGAGCCGGCGAAGTCGGTGGCGCCGGCGTTGAACTGCTGGACGCCTGCACCGGAACCGACCGAGTCGTAGTTCACGGTGACGCCGGAGTTGGCCTTCTGGAAGTCAGAGCGCCAGGCGGCCATGGCGGCTTCCTGGGCGCTCGACCCGGCGCCCTTGAGCGTTCCGCTCAGGCCGCTGCCGGAGGTGCTGTTCGACTCGTTGCCGGCACCGCAGGCGGACAGGGCAAGGCCCAGGACGAGCGCGGCAGCGCCAGGGGCGGCGATGCGGCGGAGGGCAGTGCGGTTCACTTCGTTCTCCTGTTGTCTTCAATGACTGGACACCACGGAACGTAGGAATGCGAAATGACGCATCCGCCGTGGACGGGTGAACG
The DNA here is from genome assembly GCA_036261595.1 of Marmoricola sp. GTDB lineage: Bacteria > Actinomycetota > Actinomycetes > Propionibacteriales > Nocardioidaceae > Marmoricola. The sequence goes on along the minus strand of DATAKN010000318.1, from coordinate 27,376 downwards.
CGAAGTGAACGACAGCCGCCATTTGGCCCCCTCCTGAGCGTGGATGAGACCGGGATCACGAATTATGGGTTTGTCAGCCGGTTCTCAGGGAACCGTGTGGCGCTCGACGGCGACCACGCGTCCCTTGCGGTGGTGACACACCACCATCTCCGCCGGAGCAAGCGGTTCCTCGGTGACGCCGAGGGCCGTGAGGATCTCCGGCAGCACGGGCCGGTGGCTGCACAGCACGGCGTTCTCCTTGCTCGAGAGCAGGTCCTCGACGACGGCCCGCACGGACTCGGTGCTCCATCCCTCCTCGCTGAGAGCGGGTTCGGGTTCGACCGCCAGGACGTGGTCGTCGGCGTACGGCTGGACGGTCTGGCGGCACCGCGCGCTGTCGGAGGAGACGATCCGGGTCACCCCGTACGCCGAGAGCAGCGGCACCAGCTGCTCCGCGTCGCGGCTGCCGGGTCGGGTCAGCGGCCGGTCGGCGTCGACGCCGTCCCACGCGTCGCGCTTGCGGGCACGAGCGTGGCGCAGGACCACGAGCGCCCGGGTGCGCTTCGGGTGCTCCACGGCATGATCGAGCAGGGTGACGTCGTCGGCGTAGGTGAGCAGCCGGCGTGCCTTGTCCAGGCCGACCCACCTGACGTCGTCGATCTCGTCGTTCGCGGCGAACCCCGACACGTCGGGGTCGCCGAGCACCCAGCCGGTCCAGTAGTGCACGTGCTTCGCGCGTCCGCCGGAGACGAGGTAGAGCTGGCGCGGCAGCGGCCGGCCCAGCCGGATCTCGACGCCGGTCTCCTCGACCACCTCGCGCACCGCCGTGACCGCGACGTGCTCGCCGGGGTCCTGCTTGCCCTTGGGCCAGGCCCAGTCGTCGTACTTCGGCCGGTGCACGAGCAGCACCTCGCGGCCGTTGACCCGGCGCAGCACGACCGCACCCGCGGCGATGACGTCGGGACCGGAGGCGGCGTCGGACACGTCCGAGTCGGTGGACCCCATGCGGCTAGTCTCTCGGGCAGCCGAGCAAATGGGAAAGCAGACATGAGCAGTCGTCGTCGCCGGGCCGTCGTGGTCGCGGCCGTGGTGCTGGTCTGCGTGGTCGCGGCGATCGGGGTCCGCGCCGTCTGGCGCGACACCCACCGCACCGACCTGAGCCGTGCGCTCGACGTGGTGCCGCGGGCGACGCTGCGCATGGCGTTCACCGACTGGGCCGCCGTACGCCGCCAGCTCGGCGTACCCGACCAGGGCCGGCCGTCCGACGCGACCATCCAGAAGCTGACCACGAAGGCCTACGACACCGACCTCTCGGCCGCGTCGAGCATCGACGAGTCGACCGCCGCGCTGCAGAAGCACTTCGGCTTCTCGCCGGCCACCGCCGACTGGGAGGCCTACGCGCAGTCCCGGGAAGGCGCCACGATGATCGTCCGGATGCCCGACGGCTTCGACCTCAACCAGGTGACCAGCCACCTCGAGGACCTCGGTTTCACCAAGCCGTCGAAGGCCACGGGCGTCTGGAAGGGCGGTGTCGACCTGGTCGCGTCGATCGACCCGACGATCACCCCCGAGCTGCAGTACGTCGCCGTCCTGGCCGATCAGCACCTGATCGTCACCAGCGACGAGGAGTCCTACGCCGAGGTGGCGGTGTCCACGGCCCTCGGCGACCGCCCCTCGCTCGGTGACGACGCGCCGACCAGCGACCTGGTCGGGAAGCTCGACGAGCCGGCCGCCGCGATGGTGTGGTCGCGCGACTTCGCGTGCAGCGACCTGGCGATGTCCCAGGCCGACCAGGACAGCCAGGACCAGGGCGACGACCTGGTCCGCCGGGCCGGTGGCGTCTCGCCGCTCGACGGCCTGGTGATGGCGCTCGACCCCGACCGCCGGCTCACGGTCGCCGAGCTGTTCGAGAGCTCGGGGCAGGCCAAGGAGAACCTCCGCGCGCGGGCCCGGCTCGCGGTCGGGGACGCGCCGGGGCGAGGCGGCACGTTCAGCGACGACCTGCGGCTGACCAGCTCGCGCACCGACGGGGCGGCCGTGATGCTCGGGTTCGAGCCGAAGTCGCGCAGCGGCTTCGTGCTGTCCGCCCTCGACAACGGGCCGGTGCTGTTCGCCACCTGCTGAGCAGTGCTGTGCGGCGGCGATCCGGGTGGTCGGTCCGCGTCCGTGGACACCGCGATCGCCGTGCGCGAACTGGTGTACCTTGCGACCACTCTGACGGCGTACGAAAGCATCGGGAATGGGCGACGACACCTCGAGCGGTTATGCACCGGCCGCGCACTACGACCGCGTGCACAGTGCCTGGCGCCTCATCATGGGTGAGGAGTTCCACTACGGGTACTTCGCGTCACCGCAGACGCCTCTCGACGAGGCCACCGCAGCGCTGACCGGGCAGATGCTCGAGCGTGCGGGGACCGCCCGCGGCGCCCGGATCCTCGACGTGGGCTGCGGCACGGGCCGGCAGTCCTGCGACCTCGCCTCGGCGTACGACGCGCAGGTGCTGGGCATCACGACGAGCAGCCAGGGCGTCGAGGCAGCCACGGAGCTCGCCGCGACCCGCGGTGTGGCCGGTGCCCGGTTCGAGCAGCGCGACGGCACGGCGAACGGTCTGCCGGACGAGCAGTTCGACGTGGCGTGGGTCCTGGAGTCCTCCCACCTCATGCGTGACAAGCACGCCCTGCTCGGTGAGTGCGTGCGGGTGCTCGCGCCCGGAGGCCGGATCGTGCTGTGCGACATCATCCGGCGGCGCGAGATCCCGTTCCTCGAGGTCAGGCAGCGTCGCGCCGACTTCGCGACCCTGCGTGCGGCCTTCGGTGACGCCCACATGGAGCCGCTCGCGTCCTACACGAGCACGCTCGAGGACCTGGGCATGAAGATCACCGACAGCACCGACATCAGCGACGAGACGCTGCCGACCTTCGCCGCCTGGCGCGCGAACGTCACCGCCCACGAATCGGCGCTGGTCGGGCTGCTCGGCCGGCAGGGCGTCGACGACTTCGTCCGCTCCACGGAGGTGCTCGAGGCCTTCTGGCAGGACCACACGCTGGGCTACGGGATACTGACCGCTGCCAAACCTTCGTGACGCGGGCCTCGAGCCGGCCACGACCACCAGAGAGGAACAGATCGTGGGGACAGATCTGACTGCCGTGCGCGACGTCATCGCCACCTTCTTGAAGCGGGCGGACAAGAGCGTCGACGAGCTCACCGACGACACCAGCCTCTGGGGTGACGGTCTCGGTCTGGACTCGCTGGAGGCGGCCGAGCTCTCGGCGATGCTGGAGGACGAGTTCGGCACCGACCCGTTCTCCGAGGGCGACGAGATGCCCGAGACCGTCGGCGACGTCCTCGCGTTCTACGAGGTCGCCGCACCGGCATGATCCGGCTGCTCGAGCGGGCCGCGGCCGGCTCGCCGGACAGCGTCGCCGTCGTCACCAGCGAGGGCGCGTGGACCTATGGCGAGCTGCTGGCCGACGCTCGATGCGTGGCCGAAGGTCTCGCAGAGCGCGGCGTCACCCGGTTCGCGGTGGTCGAGCCCGACGCGGCGTGGGTCATCCGGCTGCTGGCCGGCGCGGCCCTCGCCGGCGCGGAGCCGTGCCAGTACCAGGCCGACATCGCGCCGTCCGACCTCACCGCCCAGGCCGGCACGCTCGGCCACGACGTGGTGGTGACCCGACGACCCGACATCACCGCTGCTGGGGTGCTCGACCCGGCCGACCTCCTCGAGGCGGCCGGCCGGGAGGATCGCCTGCCCGGCGACTCCCAGCCGCTCATGATCCGGACCACCGGCACGACCGGCCTGCCCAAGGCGGCCCGTCACGACTGGTCGGTGCTCGGCCGGACCGTGGCCGGCGTCCAGCCCCGGCCGGGCCAGCGCTGGCTGCTCGCCTACGGGCCGCACCAGTTCGCCGGCCTGCAGGTGCTCCAGCACGTGCTCGCCAGCCATGCGACGCTGGTCGCGCCGTTCCCCCGGCAACCGCGCGACGGTCTGACGGCACTCCTGGAGGAGGGCGTCACGTGCGTGAGCGCGACGCCGACGTACTGGCGGTTCCTGCTGGCCGAAGCCCGCGCGCGGACCGCGGAGCTGCCGGTGCTGGAGCAGATCACGCTCGGTGGCGAGGCCAGCCCGCCCGACCTGCTGGCCGAGCTGCGGCAGGCTTTTCCGCAGGCGCGGATCTCGCAGATCTATGCCTCCACCGAGTTCGGCTCCGTCGCCTCGGTCAGGGACGGCCTCCCGGGCCTCGCCGTCGAGGTCCTGTTCAGTGAGCACAACCCGACCTCGAACCTGCGCATCGTCGACGGCGAGCTGTGGGTTCGGGCCGGCGCCGGCATGCTCGGGTACGCCGAAGGCACGGTCGCTGCCACCGAGTCCCACGACGACGCCGAGTGGCGGCCGACCGGCGACCTGGTCGAGATCGTCGACGGACGCGTGCTGTTCCGCGGGCGCAGCTCGGAGGTGATCAACGTCGGCGGGGTGAAGGTGCACCCGCTGCCGGTCGAGGAGCGGATCGGCGCCGTCGACGGTGTGGCGATGGCGCGCGTGTTCGGCCGGGCCAACCGCCTGACCGGTGCGATCGTCGCGGCCGAGGTGGTACCGACCGGCGACCTCGACGAGGACAGTACCGAGGAGCTGCGCTCCCGGATCAAGGAAGCGGTCGCGGACCTCCCTCCGGCGTGGCGGCCACGCAGCATCGCCTTCGTCGGCGAGATCGCGACCCAGGGCAACAAGACCGTGAGAAGGGTTGAGCAGTGACCACCAGCACAGCACCGCGCGTCGTCGTCGTGACCGGCGGCAGCCGGGGTCTCGGCGCCGGGATCGTCCAGGCCTACCTCGACGCGGGCGACCGGGTGGCCACGTGCGCGCGCACGCGCACCGACGAGGTCGACCGCTGGGAGAAGGAGTTCCCCGACCGGTTCCTCTTCGCCGAGGCCGACCTCAGCAACCGCGAGCACACCACCGCGTTCGTGGGCAGTGTGATCGAGCGATGGCAGTCGATCGAGGTGCTGGTGAACAACGCGGGTGTGGCCCGCGACGGGATCCTGGCGATGACCGACGACGACGACATCGACCTCGTGGTCGACCTCAACATCAAGGGCACGCTGCACATCACCAAGCTCGTCTCCCGCAGGATGCTCGCCCGCAAGCGTGGGCACATCGTGAACATCTCCTCGATCGTCGGCCTCTCCGGCTACCGCGGTCTGGCCGTCTACAGCGCGACCAAGGCGGCGCTCGACGGGATGACCCGGTCGCTGGCTCGCGAGCTGGGCTCGCGCGGCATCGTGGTGAACTCGATCGCGCCCGGCTACCTGCGCACGGAGATGTCGCACGGCCTGGACGAGCAGCAGCTGCAGCAGATCGTCCGCCGTACGCCGGCCGGACGGCTGGGCGAGCCCGCCGACATCGCCCGGATCGCGCTGTTCCTCACCGACCCGGCCAACGACTACCTCACCGGGCAGGTCATCGTCGCCGACGGCGGCCTCACCGCCTGACGCTGCTACTTGCTCCGGCGGCGGCTGTGCAGGGAGATCAGCGTCTCCTGCAGGTCGACCATCGGGGCGTCGTCCGGTGAGCTGTTGCGGGTCCAGGTGCCGTCCGCGGCCAGCTCCCAGGCCGACGTGTGCGGGTCGAACGCCAGGTCGAGCAGGCGCGTCACCTGGTCGACGGCGTCCGGGCTGGGCAGCTGGACCAGCACCTCGACGCGACGGTCGAGGTTGCGGTGCATCATGTCCGAGGACCCGATGTGCACGGTCGGCGTACCAGCGTTGGCGAACCAGTAGACCCGACTGTGCTCGAGGAACCGGCCGAGCACCGACCTCACGTGGATGTTCTCCGACAGCCCCGGTACGCCGGGCCGCACGGCGCAGATCGCCCGGATCAGCAGCTCGACCCGGACGCCGGCCTCCGAGGCGCGGTAGAGCTCGTCGATGATCGCCTCGTCGACGATGGAGTTCGCCTTGATCCGGATGCCGGCGGGCTTGCCCGCGAGGTGGTGGGCCACCTCGGTGCGGATCCGCTCGATCAGCCCGCTGCGGACCGAGTCGGGCGCCACCATGAGCTCCCCGTAGGAGGCGTTGCGGGAAAACCCGGAGAGGTTGTTGAACAGGTGGGCGACGTCCTCGCCGATCGCCTCGTTCTTGGTCAGGAGCCCGAGGTCCTCGTAGAGGCGCGCGGTCTTCGGGTTGTAGTTGCCGGTGCCGATGTGGGTGTAGCGCCGGATGCCGTCGGGCTCGTCGCGCACCACCATCGCGAGCTTGCAGTGGGTCTTGAGTCCGACCAGGCCGTAGACGACGTGGCACCCCGCCTGCTCGAGCTTGCGGGCCCAGCGGATGTTGGCCTCCTCGTCGAAGCGGGCCTTGATCTCGACGATCACCAGCACCTGCTTGCCGGCCTCCGCCGCGTCGACGAGGGCGTCGATGATCGGGGAGTCGCCGGAGGTGCGGTAGAGGGTCTGCTTGATCGCGAGGACGTGCGGATCGGCGGCGGCCTGCTCGAGGAACCGCTGCACCGACGTACTGAAGGAGTCGTAGGGGTGGTGCAGCAGGACGTCGGAGCGCGAGAGCGCCTTGAACACGTCAACCGGTGACGCGGACTCGACCGGTGCCAGCGCGGGGTGGGTCGCGGCGAGGAACGCCGGGTACTTCAAGTCCTGCCGGTCGAGGTCGGCGATGTCGTGCAGACCGCGCAGGTCCAGGGGCCCGGGCAGGCGGAACACCTCCGACTCGCTGATCCCGAGCTCGGAGACCAGCAGGTCGAGCACGTGCTCGTCGATGGACTCCTCCACCTCCAGTCGGACCGGTGGCCCGAACCGGCGGCGCAGCAGCTCCTTCTCCAGCGCCTTGAGAAGGTTCTCGGCGTCGTCCTCCTCGACCTCGAGGTCCTCGTTGCGCGTGACCCGGAAGGTGTGCACGTTCAGCACGTCCATGCCGGGGAAGAGCCGTTTGAGGTGCTCGGCGATGACGTCCTCCAGAGGGACGAACCGCTGGTTGCCGAGCGGCACGAACCGGCTGAAGATCGGCGGCACCTTGACCCGCGCGAAGTGCTCCTTGCCCGTCTTCGGGTTGCGCACCAGCACGGCGAGGTTGAGGGACAGCCCGGAGATGTAGGGGAACGGGTGCGCCGGGTCGACCGCCAGCGGCGTGAGCACCGGGAAGACCCGCTCCTTGAACACCTTCTTCGCCGCGCGCTGTTCGTCCTTGTCGAGGCCTTCCCAGCGGACGATCTCGATCTTCTCCTCGCACAGGGCGGGGATGATCTGGTCGCGGAAGGCCCGGGCATGCCGGGTGGCCAGGTCGGCGGTCTTGTCGAGGATCTGCTGCAGCACCTCGCGTGGCATCAGTCCGGACGCGGCCTTCACCGCAACGCCCGCGGCGATCCGGCGCTTCAGGCCGGCGACGCGGACCATGTAGAACTCGTCGAGGTTGCTGGCGAAGATGGCCAGGAACCGGACGCGCTCGAGCAGCGGCAGGGTCTCGTCCTCGGCGAGCTCCAGCACGCGCTGGTTGAGCCGCAGCCAGGACAGCTCCCGGTCGAGGAACCGCTCGGGGAAGTGCCGGTCGAGGTCGTCGGACTCGGGAAGGTACGGCGGGTCGACGTCGAACGCGTCGTCGACGACGCGGAGGCCGGTGTCCAGCGGACCTTCTTCGGCGCTGGCGCCGACCGTCGACGGGAACGACTCGGTGGCCATGGGAGCAGTCTGACAGCCAGAGGTGAACCCAGAGGTGAACGGAGGGTGAGACGCTGCGGAGGACGCTGGCGCTCGCCTCTCCGGCCGCCATAGGTTCTGCCTCATGCCCACGCTGCCGCCGACCGTCGAAGCCTTCGTCCTGCGCGCCGTGCTGGGGCTGCCCCCGAGCGTGCAGCGGCTGCTGGTGCGCACGCCCGTCGTGCTCGACGGGCAGACGCTCTCGACCGAGACCCAGCTGATGCTGCGGCTCGAGCAGGTCGCCAGGATGCCGGTGGTCGAGGAGCTGCCGCTGGCCCAGGGTCGGGACGCGCTGATCCACCAGGCGACCCTGGTCGGCGGACGGCAGTCGGTGGGTGCGCTGCGCGACCTGGTCGTCGACGGCGCGGACGGCGACCTGCCGGCCCGGCTCTACATCCCGAGCTCGCGGCTGGGGGCCGACCCGGTCCCGACGCTGCTGTTCCTGCACGGCGGTGGCTGGGTGTACGGCGGCCTGGAGAGCCACGACGCGGCTTGCCGGTTCCTCGCCGAGCACTCGGGCGTGCAGGTCCTCTCGGTCGACTACCGCCTGGCGCCTGAGCACGCGCTGCCGGCAGCCGCGGAGGATGCGCGGGCGGCGTACCGGTGGCTGGTGAAGAACACCGACCAGGTCAACGCCGATCCCGAGCGGCTCGGCGTCGGCGGCGACTCGGCGGGCGGGAACCTCGCCGCCCTGGTCGCGCTGATGGCCGCGGAGGAGGGGCTGCCGCTGCGCCACCAGCTGCTCGTCTACCCCGCCACCGACTTCTCCGAACGCAGCCGTTCGCGGCACCTCTTCGGTGAGGGTTTCTTCCTCACCGAGCGGTTCATGGTGCAGTGCGAGGACTGGTACCTGCCGAAGGGGCACGACCGCACCGACCCGGTTGCCTCCGTGCTGCTCACCGAGCCGTTCCCCGAGGGCGTCGCGCCCGCGCACGTGGTCACCGCCGGGTTCGACCCGCTGCGCGACGAGGGGGAGGCGTACGCCGACCTGCTCGCCGCCCACGGCGTACCGGTCACGCGGAAGCGCTACCCCGGGATGATCCACGGCTTCTTCAACATCGTCGGCGTCGGACGTGAGGCGCGCCGCCACAACGAGGAGATCGCCCAGGTGGTCGGCCGCGCGCTCGGCTGATCGACGCGCGTTAGCACCAGCGACCGGCTGCCACAACGACCGTTCGGGTCTGATCTGAGCCGGCCTTTCGGCCAAGCCCATGGGGGATTTCGGCCCGACGATTCCGGCATTTCGCGCTCTCCTCGTCTTTCCCACGCGGGGGGAAACACCCGGAGCTAGGTTCGCCGGGATTCGCACTCACTAACCCAAGGGGGATCCATGAAGTCAGCCATGTCCCGGTCGGTCCTCGGCCGCCGCGTGGTGCCCGGCACGGTCCTGGCGATCGCGGCCGCGACGCTGAGCCTCGGCGTCGCCGGCCCGGCGAGCGCGGCCAACACGATCGAGCTGCAGGGCACGGTCACCGGGGCCGGTGGCGCTCCGCTCGCCGGGGCGACCGTCTCGGTGTACGACGTCAACAACGAGTCGAGCAGCATTGCTTCGACGACGACGGCAGCCGACGGGACCTACTCGTTCGACAGCTTGACCGCGGGCCAGGTGAAGGTCGAGTTCGCGCCCGACAACTCCGGCGCCAGCCCGGTCACCGCCACAAGCCCGCTGCCGTACCAGGACCGCTGGTCGGGCGGGTCGCGCTACTTCAAGGGCGCGACGGCCACGACGATCACCGTGGACCCCGCGACCCCGGCTTCGGTGAATGCCAACCTGCCGCAGTACGCCTCGATCAGCGGCAACATCCGCGTCGGCGCGGACGCGCACGTGCCGACATCGGACTTCGGCGCCATCTCCCTCGATGCGGACAACGACCCGTTGGGTTCGTTCATGAGTCTGTTCGCTCTGGGCTTCGGTTCTGGCGAGTTCACGGACGCTGCGACGGGCGACTACCGCTTCATCGTTGACCCTGCCGGACCGGTTCGCATCTACGGTCTCGCTTCTGACACCGACAAGGCATACCTGTCCCAGTTCTGGGTGGACGCCGACACGTTCTCCGCGGCCACGCCGGTAAGTGTCAGCCCCGGACAGAACGTCAGCGGGATCAACTTCCGGCTCACCGACGTGCTCCGCAACCGCAAGGCACCTTCGATCGTCGGCCACCCGACCGTCGGTCTGCCGCTGTCTGCGACTCCGGGCACCTGGGCCCGCAACACTGCCACCGAGTTCTCCTACGCGTGGCTGAGGGACGGTCTGCAGGTCGGTACCGGCGCGACGTACACGCCGACGGCGGCTGACTTCGGCAAGAAGCTGACGCTGGTCGTGACCGCGATCAACGGTGACTTCGCCGGTCAGTCGACGACCGCCGCCTCGGAGGTCGTGCGCTACGCCTCGACGGTGAAGGGCGGCGCCAAGGCACTCAAGGGCCACAAGGTGCGATTCGGCATCAAGCTCGTCTCGGCCCACCAGAAGCCGGTGAAGGGCAAGGTCATCGTGCTGCGCGGGACGAAGGTCGTTCACAAGGCGGTCAAGCTGGTGAAGGGCCGAGCCGTGATCGTGGTCAAGCACCAGCCGAAGGGCACGCAGACCTTCACCGTGCACTTCAAGGGCAACAAGAAGTTGTCACAGATCGACAAGGCCTTCACGGTGCGCGTCCGGAAGTGACCTAGTACCACGCAGCCCGAGCAACGGCGGCCCCCAGGAATTCTCTGGGGGCCGCTTCGTCTTCGACCCGATCCGAATCGGATACGTCGGGTTCTCGGATTTGTCACATCCAGTCAGAAGATCGCTGCTAGGTTCGCCGGGCTTCTTACTACGAAGATCCAAGGGGGATCCATGAAGTCAGCTTTGTCCCGGTCGGTCCTCGGCCGCCGGGTAGCCAGCGCGGCCGTCCTCGGGCTTGCGGCAGCGACACTCAGCGTTGGTCTCGCAGGCTCGGCGACCGCTGCCGGCCCCGACGTCGAAGGCACCGTCACTGGTGTCGGCGGCGCGCCGCTCACTAACATCTGCGTCGACGCCTTCGACGCGACGAACGACCGCTACCTGCAGGAGAGCTGCACGGGCGCCGACGGCAAGTACAGCTTCTCCGGCCTGGTCTCCGGCATGGGCGTTTCCTCGATCAAACTCGATTTCTACGACAACAGCGGATTCGACTACACGGGCGACACGTTCTACCTGGAGCGCTGGTACGGCGGGGCGAAGTACCGCCCGAGCGCCGCTGCCGTCGGCATCACCGACGGTGGGGACACCGTGAAGGACTTCGTGATGACACCGGCGAGCATCATCTCGGGAACCATCAGTGCGGCTGACGGGCACGCTTTCACCGACGGCTACAACCTCGATGTGTTCAATACCGACATGGAGTACGCCTGGTCCCGCTCGACCGGTGACGTCGACGGGAAGAGCTACAAGATCGCGGTCGAGCCCGGCACCTACCGCGTCGGTGGCTACGGCTGGGATGCGCAGACGGCTACGGCTCCGTGGGCGTACTACCTGGAGAAGTGGTGGGTCGACAGCGACACCGCTGCGGGCGCGACCCCGATCACCGTCGGTGCCGGGCAGACGGTCACTGGGATCAACCTCGCCCTCACGGACAAGCTCAGCGCTCGTCAGGCGCCCTCGATCCGCGGGTTCGCCGCAGTCGGGCGGGCACTCACGGCCTCGCCCGGAACGTGGAGCCGCAACGCTGGCAACGAGTTCACCTACACGTGGATGCGCGGTGCGACCGTCGTCGGCACCGGTGCCAACTACACGCCGACCGCAGCGGACCTCGGCCAGCGGTTGAACGTCGTCGTGCGCGCCGTCAACGGCACCAACGTCGGTCAGGCGGCCTCCGCTCAGACCGACCCGGTCCGCTGGCCGGCCGACGCCAAGGGCAAGGCCAAGCGGCTGGGCCACCACCAGGTCCGGTTCGCGGTGAAGCTCGTGTCGGCTCACCAGAAGCCGGTGAAGGGCAAGGTCGTCGTGCTCCGCGGCACCAAGGTCGTCCACAAGGCGGTCAAGCTGGTCAAGGGCAAGGCCGTGATCGTGGTGAAGGGTCAGCCGAAGGGCAAGCAGACCTTCACCGTGCACTTCAAGGGCAACAAGAAGCTCGCCCAGGTCGACAAGACCTTCACGGTGCGCGTGCGCAAGTGAGGTAACGCCACACGCAACGCAGAGCGGCCCCCGGGATCTCCCGGGGGCCGCTTCGCGTTCAGGCCGGCAAGGTGGGGCCCCGGTACTGCACCTCGGTGCGCACCGTGGTGAAGCCCTGGCGCTCGTAGACCGCGATCGCCGGGTCGTTGTCGCCGTCGACGTAGAGGATCACTTCGGCCACGCCCTGGGTGGCGAGGTGACGCAGGCCGACGTTGGTCAGCAGTGTGCCGAGGCCACGGCCGGCGGCCTTCGGGTTGGTGGCCACGACGTACACCTCGCCGTACGGCGGGGTCTCGTCGCGGTGCACCTTGGTCCAGTGGAAGCCGAGCACGCGCAGGTCCGGATCAGCGGCGCTGTGCGGGTCGACCCGCTCGTCGGGGACGGCGAGGAACAGGCCGTCGGGGTCGAACCACGGCTCGGCCGCGCGCTCCTGGAAGTCCGCGTGGGTCAGGTGCCCCTGCTCGGGGTGGTGGGCGAACGCCGCCGCGTTGACCGCGAGCAGCGCGTCCTCGTCCGACGGCACGAACGTGCGCACCCGTACGCCGGGGGGCACCACCGCATCGGCCAAGGGCAGCGACGTCGGCCGGCTCATGATCCGCAGCTCGCGCTCGCGGGGGATGCCGAACCGGCCGGCGATCCGAGCGGCGGCCGGGTGGTCGGCGTGCGACCAGGCCTCCACCCGGTCGGTGGCCGCCAGCGCCAGCCGGGCGAGCTCGGTACCGGCGCCTTGGCCCCGTGATTCGGGGTGCACGGCGAGGTCGAGGACCTGCCCGCGCAGCAAGGCGAATCCACCACGCCCCAGCCACAACGAGGCGTGCCGCACTCCGCGGTGCTTCAGCTCCAGGCAGGCCTGCTCGTTGAGCGTGACCACCCCGTCGACGAGGTCGCACGCCTCGGCGATCCGCCTCACCTCCGCGGCCGGCCCGGCGGCGTCGCCGGTGTCGAACTCCCCGGGCTGGATCTGCCTGATCTCCGGGTGCATCTCCGGGTTCGTCTCCGGGCTCACGGGGCGGGCACGTCCTCGCGTTCGCGATTGGCGTCCTTGGGCGGGAGCACGAACCGGTAGCCGACGTTGCGCACGGTGCCGATCAGCGACTCGTTCTCCGGGCCGAGCTTCGCGCGGAGGCGGCGTACGTGCACGTCGACGGTGCGGGTGCCACCGAAGTAGTCGTAGCCCCACACCTCCTGCAGCAGCTGCTCGCGCGTGAACACGCGTCCGGGGTGCTGGACGAGGTACTTGAGCAGCTCGAACTCCTTGAAGGTGAGGTCGAGGACCCGTCGCCCGAGCTTCGCGGTGTACGTCGCCTCGTCGACGACCACCTCGCCGCCCCGGATGATGTGCGCCTCCGGATCGTTGGCGTCCTTGGCGGCCTCGAGCCGCCCGAGCGCGATCCGCAGGCGGGCGTCGATCTCCGCCGGGCCGGCGCTGTCCACGACCACGTCGTCCATGCCCCAGTCCGCAGCGACCACCGCCAGACCGCCCTCGGTGACGATCAGCAGCACCGGCTGGTCCGACCCGGTCGTGCGGATCAGGCGGCACAGGTCGCGGGCGTGCGCCAGCTCCCGCCGGCCGTCGATCAGGACCAGGTCGGACGCCGGCGCCTCGAGGAGCGCGCTGCCCTCGGCGGGCAGGATCTTCACCTGGTGCGGCAGCAGCGCGAGTCCGGGCAGCACGTCTGCCGAGGGTTGGGTCGTGCTCGTCAGGAGGAGCAGTGTGCTCACTGCGAGACACCTCCTCGGGGCGGCCGACTGAGATGAGGCAGGATATCGGAGATGGGTGCGCACGCAGGGGAGACCGACTCGACAGCCGGACAGGTCCGGTTGCGGTACTGGGCGTCCGCACGCGCCGCAGCCGGTGTCGAGGAGGACGTCCTCGACGTGGACGGCCCGGTTTCCCTCGACGTGCTCCGCGAGCGCGCGTGCGGGCTGCACGCGGCCTCGCCCCGGCTCCGGGCGGTGCTCGCGTGCTGCTCGGTCCTCGTCGGTGACCGGCCGGTGGCCTCGGAGGATCCCGCTGCGGTCAGCGTCGATCCGGGAGAGACGGTGGAGTTCCTGCCACCGTTCGCCGGGGGATGAGCGCCGCCGTGGGCGGTGGGAATGTTCTCCCCGGGCGTGGGTTGAACCAGTCATGAGCAGCGGTGCCTGGGTCCTCGTGATCGCGGTCGTGGCGGCGCTCGCGTTCGGCACCTACCGCGCGTTCGCCGACGGCAGGTTCCGCGGCACGCACCGCATCCGGGGCGCGGCAGAGTCCGACGCAGGGCCCGAGACGGCGGCGTCGGTGCTGGAGGGGACGCCCTGGGCCGACCAGCTCGGTGAGCGGGCGACGTTCCTGCAGTTCTCCTCGGCGTTCTGCGCGCCGTGCCGTGCCACCCGGCGGATTCTCGAGGACGTGGCCGGCGAGACCCCCGGCGTCTCCCACGTGGAGGTCGACGCCGAGCACCACCTCGACCTGGTCCGTCGGCTCGGGGTGCTCCGTACGCCGACCACGCTGGTGCTCGACCGGGCCGGCGTGGAGGTCACGCGGGCGGCGGGTGCGCCGACGAAGGCGCAGGTGCAGGCCGCGATCGCCTCGCTGAGCGGCTGAGGTCAGCGCTCCCCAGCCTTCTGCACGAAGATCATCAGCGTCGGCTCCAGGGCCGGCGGGGTGAGTCGGCCCAAGAACGCCGCCGCCCGCCAGGCCGTCCTCGACTGCCCGAAGTAGGTCGGCTCGGAGGTGTGCCCGTAGACCACCACGGAGTGCGGGGCCGGGAACAGCCGGCGCAGCTGATGGCGGGTGTTCATGTGGTACTCGACGGGGAACACGTCCTCGTCCTTGCGGCCCGGCTGCAGCCGGTGCAGGAACCTGGTGTGCAGCCGGTTGGGCACCGCCCGGGCGCCGAGGCCGATCATGCCCCACTTGTTCGGGGTGCGGGCGGCCAGCCAGCCGCCCGGGCGCAGCACCCTGAGGATCTCGCCGGCCACGGTGGGAGCGTCGGCCTTCGAGACGTGCTCGAGCACGTGGTCGGCGAGGACCAGGTCGAACGTGGCGTCGTCGTACGGGATGCGCGCGCCGGGCGCGACGACCTGGGCCTCGGCGAGAGCGGTGTTCTGCAGCACCGCCTCGTCGACGTCGATCCCGACGACCCTGGCCACGCGCTCGTGGAACGCACGCAGCTGTCGTGAGTACGCCGGCAGCGGCTCGGTCGCCCAAAGGCCCCGCCCGGCGCCGAAGTCCAGCACGACGCTGGACTCGTCGAGGAGTGCGTTGACGCGGGCGTAGAACTCGACGAAGCCGTCGTACCGGGTGAACCCGCCGACCCTGGCCTCCGGATAGAGCCGCGCCAGCGTCTGGCTCGGCTCGAACTGCGCGGGATCCATGAGTCGCCCTTCGCCGAAGTCGTGTCGCCTGCCCCACGGGCGGCTGGATCATAACGGCTGAGCGCGGGTCGGGGTCCCGGGCGAGACGCTCAGTGGCGTCGTGCTCGGTTCGTGACGTCGTCGAGATAGCCCAGCCGCTCGACGAGTCCGGGCGCGACCTCGTCCAGCGCCTGGTGGTGCTCGGGACCGAACAGCTCGCGGAAGCCCTTCTGGTCCACGCGGTAGTGCGACTCCGCCCCGGCTTCTCGCTGCGCGAGGTCACGCTCCTGCAAGGCGCTCCGGGAGACGTCGCCGAGCAGTCGTGCGAGCTCGTCCGCCGAGAGCCGCACGCCGCAGTGGTCGAGCATTCGCACCACCCAGCGCTCCGGATCGGCCTCGATGTCCTCGAGCCGGAAGGTCGCCACCGCCTCGTCCCGTACGCCGATCCAGGACTCGATCTCGTACAGCCGCGGTGCTGCGGCACGGATCAGGGCGAGCAGCCCGGCATCGAGCGGCAGGGCGCGGATCTCCCTGCGGAACCGCTCCACCTCGGCCAGGTGGGTCGGCCGGTGCGTCTCCACGGCGGCGTAGTAGCCGGACACGATCAGGTCGCGCGGGTCGCGGAACATGTAGACGACCCGGTGCGGACGAGGGGCCCGGAGCGCCTGGAACTCCGGATAGCTGGTGTAGACCCCGGGCACGAACGTCCCCGGCGGGAAGGTCCGCCGTTCCAGCTGGTAGTCCAGCTGCGGCAAGGTGAACAGGCCGGTGTGCGCACGCACGACGGGGTGGTCGAAGAGCGCCTTCATCCACTGGCTGCCGGCCTTGGGTGAGGACGCCGCGTAGATGTTGCCGATCTCCGGGACCGCGTCCCTCAGCTCCAGCAGGCGGCCGCGCGCCGCGGCGTACCGGTGCGCGCCCCGCTTGAGCGCGTTGCGGGCGGGGTCCCACTGGACCACGCGGGTCGCCCAGTCACGGAAACGTGCGTCAGGTGAGGCGTCGGTCGCCACGAGATTCCTCCAGGTGGTCCAGCCCGAGAGCGTGAATCTGGTTCGCCGGAGTAGGGGGATCGATTTCGGCTACCCTACCCAGACCGCGGCATCTCTCTCCATGGCAGGGGCTTTGAGCCAGAACACGCAGTCTGCGGGTCGCCGCCTGAGCACGATCACGATCGACCAGGGCATCGCCGGGGCCTCGAACGTGCTGATCGCCGTGCTGGCCGCGCGACTGCTGGGGCCGAGCTCGTTCGGCCTGTTCGGCATCTGCTTCCTGGTCTACGTCACCGCGCAGGGGATCTCGCGGGCGCTGGTGGGCGAACCGTTGCTGGTGCACCCGGAGGAGGCCGAGAGCCGGGGAGAGGACATCGCGGCGACCGCCGTGCTCGTCGGCCTGGTGCTCGGCGGCCTGACCCTCGTCGCCGGCCTCGGCGCGAGCCTGTGGATCCGTCCGCTCGCCGGGGGCCTGATCGCGCTCGCGCTGTTCCTCCCGCTGCTGGTGCTGCAGGACATCGGTCGCTACCGGGCGTTCGCCGTCCAGCGGCCCGGGTTCGCGGTCGTGCTCGACACGCTCTGGCTGGTCCTCCTGCTCGTGGCCGTCGTCGTGGTCACGCTCGTCGGGAACCACAGCCTGGTGCTGTTCATCGCGATCTGGGCCGGCACCGGCGCGGCGGCGGGCGTGCTCTCGCTGCGCACCCTGACGACGCGGGCCACCCGTCCCTCGGGGGCGTGGCTGAGGCAGACGTGGACGTTCTCCTCCCGCTACCTCTTGTCCTTCTCCGCGACCCAGGGCAGTGCCCTGGCTGCGGCGGTCTCGGTCGCAGCGATTGCCGGCACCCGCGCTCTGGGCGCCGTCCAGGGGGCGCTGCTCACCCTGCGGCCGTTCATGATGTTCCAGGCCGCCTCGATCGCCGCCGGCGTCGCCGAGACGTCCCGGCTGTCGGCCGACCTGGCATCGGTACGCCGGCACGCGCGTCGTACGACGCTGTTCACCTCGATCGTCGCCGTCGCGAACATGCTCGTGCTGGTGTTCCTGCCCTCCTGGGCCGGTGAGCTGCTGCTGGGCAAGACCTGGGCCGTCACCCAGCCCCTCGTCCTGGCAGCCGGCAGCCAGATCCTGTGCCTGGGGCTGATCAGCGGCCCGCGGGCCGCACTCCTCGGCCTCCGGCTCGTGCGCACCACGCTGGCGATCGACCTCAGCAGCACGGTGTTCCTGCTCGGCCTGATCATCCTCGGGGCGGTGCTCGACGGTGCTCGCGGTGCGTTCTGGGCGGTCGCCGCAGGCCAGGGGGTGATGGCGGTCGTGTGGTGGACGACCTTCGTCGTGCAGGCCAGCGGCTCCACCGTGTCCCGCGGACGGCGTCGGCGGGTCGCACCCGTGCAGGCCGGGGGCGCCGGCCGGCACCGGGGTGCGCCGCGGCGGTGAGGCCGCCGGACGTCGGTGGTCAGGCCTCCTTGCGCCAGTAGGCACCGAACTCGTCGACCGGCACGATCGGCTCGGTGATCCCGTGCTGGGCGCGGTAGTCGTGGATCGCCTGGCCGGCCTGGGACGCGTGGCTGCCGAAGTCGTCGATGATCAGGAACCCGCCGGGCGAGAGCTTCGGGTACAGCGCCTCGATGGCCTGGATCGTCGACTCGTACATGTCGCCGTCGAGACGGGCGAGGGCGAGCGTCCCGATCGGCGCGGTCGGCAGGGTGTCCTTGAACCAGCCGACCAGGAACTCCACCTGGTCGTCGAGCAGGCCGTAGCGCTCGAAGTTGTGGCGGACCTGGTTCACCCCGACCGCCAGGCCGCTGAACTGGTGCAGCTTGTCGCCGGCGTCCGCGGCGTACTTGGCGGCGTTCGGCGCGGGCAGACCCTCGAACGAGTCGGCCACCCACACCTTGCGGGTGGTGTCGCCCCAGGCCTTGAGGTTCGCGCGCATGAAGATGCAGGCGCCACCGCGCCAGACGCCGGTCTCGATGAGATCACCGGGCACGTCGTCGGCGACGACGGTCTCGATGCACTGCTGGATGTTGTCCATCCGCTTCAGGCCGATCATCGACTCCGCGCGTGAGGGCCAGTCCTGCCCCTGCTCGCGCTGCTTGGCGTCGTAGGGCCGCTTGTAGGCGATCTCGAGTCCGAACCGGCCGGCCAGACGCCCGACCGCGTGACCCGCCTTCTTCGCCAGCGGCGCGTCCGGGGAGACACGGGCGCCACCGAGGATCGTGTCGTTGTCCTCGGCCAGGGCGCCGGTGAGGCTGCGCTTGATCAGCTCCAGGTAGAGCGCACGGAGCTCGGCGGCAGACGCGTCGGAGGTAGTCACGCGCGGGAGGCTAGCAGCCGTGATCGGGCCTGACGGAGCCGTTCGGCAGGTGGTCGGGAGCACCGGTGACGCTGTGTACTCTGCCTGCACCCACGAGCGCGAAGCACCCAGACCGCGCGACGGATCGACTTCGAAGGGCCGCACATGACGGGCACGACGGCGTACTGCACGATCCTCTCGACGAACTACCTGCCGAAGGCCCTCGCGCTGGCCGAGAGCCTGCGTCGCCACCAGGACGGCGCCTCCCTGACCGTCCTGATCATCGACGCCCGCAGCGACGCCGAGCTGCCCGAGGTGCCGGGGGTCGACCTGGTCGGCACCGACGTGCTGGGCCTGCCGGAGCGCGAGCTGCTCGAGGTCGCAACCATCTACGACCTCGTGGAGTTCGCGACGGCGGTGAAGCCGCTGCTGCTCAAGCACCTGCTCGGGACCGACGACGCGGTGTTCTACCTCGACCCCGACACCTACCTGACCTCGCCGATGGCCGAGCTCGAGGCGGAGCTGGCGGCCAGCGAGGGCGGGATCCTGCTCACCCCGCACTTCCTCGAGCCGTTGCCGCAGGACGCCCCGACCACGGAGGGCCACCTGCTCACGGTGGGGGTGTTCAACCTCGGCTTCTGCGGCGTGGACCGTCGCGCGCTGGACATGCTCGAGTGGTGGTGGGCGCACCTGCGTCGGGAGTGCCTGTTCGACTTCCTCTCCGGCCTGTTCGTCGACCAGAAGTGGATGGACATCGGCAACACCCTGTTCCGCGCCCGCAGCCTGCGCCACTACGGCTACAACGTGAGCGTGGTGAACCTGCACGAGCGTCCGATCGTGGAGCGCGACGGCCGGCTGACCATCGCCACGACCGGCGAGCCGCTGCGGCTGTTCCACTTCCACGCCTTCGACACCGACCACCCCGAAGAGCTCTCGACCCGCCACGACGGATCGACCGCGCACCTGCGCACCGAGAGCGCCGCCCTCGACGTGCTCTGCCGGGAGTACGCCGAGATCCTCCTCGCCCAGCAGGCGCGGCTCGATCCGGCGCCGCCGTACGCCTACGCCCACGACACCCGTGGCCGGCGGATCTCGCGCCAGCTCCGCCGCGCCTACCGGGCGGAGTGTGCGGAGGATTCGTCGCTGCCGTCGCCGTTCCTGGCGGAGGAGGCCGACGAGTTCGAGGCCTGGCGCCGGCGCGCCTGGAAGCCCGAGGCACGCGAGGTCGTCGGCGACGCCCTCAAGAGCCTGCGGATGTCGCTGCCCGAGGAGTACGCCCGCATCAAGGGCACGTTCCCCGGACTGGCGAGCCGGCTGCGTGGCCGCTACGTGCGCGCGGACGGCATCTGGGGCTGACTCACCCGCGGCTGATCCCGGCGAGGAACGCGCGCGTCTGCTCCACGCACCGCGCCCAGGTGAACTCCGCGGCATGGGCGCGGGCCCGCTCGAGCCCGGCCGCGTCGACGTGGGCCGCGCGGTCGACGGCGTCCGCGAGCGCCGACGGCGTCCAGTCGTCGAGCACCGAGGCGTGTCCGCCGGCGATCTCCAGGGTCGCCTTCTCCGGCCCGATGACGACCGGGGCACCGAGCAGCATGCCCTCCACCACGGGGAGCCCGAAGCCCTCGAAGTCGGAGGGGAAGACCACCATCGAAGCGCTCTTCATCAGTCGCTGGAACTCCGGCTCCGGCAGGAACGGCGCCAGCTCGACGTGCTCGGACAGGCCCTTCGCGGCGATCTCCCGGGCGAGCGACTCTCGGGCAGCTCCCACCCCGAGCATGGTGAGCCTCGGCATCGCCAGTCCGCGCGCCAGGCCGTCGGCCCAGCCGTCGATGACCAGGCTCTGGTTCTTGTTCGTGTGGTGGGCGAACGTGATCGCCGGCCCACCA
Source organism: Marmoricola sp. (assembly GCA_036261595.1). Lineage (GTDB taxonomy): Bacteria > Actinomycetota > Actinomycetes > Propionibacteriales > Nocardioidaceae > Marmoricola. The sequence goes on along the minus strand of DATAKN010000318.1, from coordinate 7,063 downwards.
CCGACGGGCCCGGGCCAGGCGAGCACGTGGTCGGCGCCCAGGTGGGTGACCGCCGAGGGCAGCCGTCGCGTGCGCGGGTGCAGCTGGTGCAGGTCGTCCAGGCTGCGCTGGGAGATCGACAGCACGCCGTCGGCGACCTGGTAGCCGCGGGAGTAGGAGACGCCGCGCAGCAGCCGGCGGGCACGGCTGAACTGCTCGGGCCGCAGCTCGTGACGCAGGTCGTAGATCACGATCGCGCTCGGGATCCCCGGGTGCACGAGCGTCGTCGACGGGAGCGTGGCCAGGACTGCATCGGCACCGAACTCGCGCGCGAGCCGCGGCGTCCGCAGGGTCTGTACGACGGGCCGCAAGAGCGTGTCCGGCCGGGGCACCGTGAGCTCCACGCGCTGGTGCCCGAACGTCGGCACGGTCGAGGTCCGGGGCACCACCACCAGCAGCTCGTCCTCGGGGTGGGTGAGCTCCCAGGTGCGCAGGAGGTGCTCGACGTAGGTCCGGATGCCGCCGTACTCGGCGCTGATGATCTCGACCAGGATCCTCACGACGCGACGCTCTCCTCGCCGAGGTAGGCGACGTCCTGGTCGACGCCCGAGCGCAGCCGCGCCAGGTCGGCGGCCACCATCTGCTCCACGACCCGGCGCAACGACGTGCGCGGCCGCCAGCCGAGCACCTCTGCTGCCTGGGTGGCGTCGGCGGTGACGTCACCGAAGTCGTGGGGCCGCGCCTGCCCGGTGGCGACCAGCGGCGTGCCGGGCACGCCCGCGGCGACCAGGGCCCACTCGACCACGTCGCGCAGCGCGTGCACCTGCCCGGTGCCGACGACGAAGTCGCCGGCCGGGGCGTCGACCGCCCGCGCGAACGCCTCGACGTAGTCGGTGGCCGCACCCCAGTCGCGGCGTACGGTCGGGTCCTGCAGCTCGACGCGGTCGCGCATGCCGAGGGCGACCTCGGCTGCGCTGCGGGCGATCCGGGGGAGCACGAAGGTGGCCGCGTGGATCGGGCTGGTGTGGCCGAACATGACCAGGTTCGTGGCGTGCACCCCGGACCGGCGTGCCGCGGCCACGGCGCGGTGGGCGGCCGCCTTCGCCTCGGCGTACGGGCTCACCGGGTGCAGGGCCGCAGTCTCGTCGACGCTGCTGCCGGAGGCGACCGGGCCGAAGATCTCCGAGCTGGACGCCTGCACGAAGGCCGGCGCCCGCTCGCCCAGGTCCGCGAGCGTGGCGAGCATCCCGGTGACCGCGACCTCGTTGACCTCCCGGGTCGCCTCGGCGGCATCCCAGCTGGCGCTCACCGAGCTCATCGCGGCGAGGTTGTGCACCGCCGCCGGCCGGTGCTGCTCGAGCAGGGCGCGGAAGCCGTCCTGGTCGCGGACGTCGTGCTCCACGACCTCGACGCCCTCGAGGTAGCAGGCCATCTCCTGCCGGTCGCGCCCCTGACGCACCGTGCCGACGACCCGCTCGCCGCGGCGCAACAGCAGCCGCGCGAGCAGCACGCCGTCCTGGCCGGCCACGCCGGTGACCAGGTGGGTGCGGCTCATGCCGGTGCTCGACCCGTGTGCCCTGCGTGTCCCGTCACTTCCGCAGCAGACGGGCCATCTGGTCGATGTCGGCATCGACCATGATCCGGGCGAGCTCGTCGGCCTTCGTGTGCGCCTCCCAGCCCAGCACCTCCCGGGCCTTGCTGGCGTCACCGATCAGCGCGTCGACCTCGGTGGGGCGCTCGTACTGCTTGTCGTAGCTGACGTGGTCCTCCCAGTTCAGGCCGGCGTGCGCGAACGCCGCCTCGCAGAACTGCCGGACCGTGCAGCCGACCCCGGTGGCGAGCACGTAGTCGCCGGGCTCGTCCTGCTGCAGCATCCGCCACATCCCCTCGACGTACTCGGGGGCGTAGCCCCAGTCTCGGACCGCGTCGAGGTTGCCCAGGTCGAGCCGGTCGGTGATGCCGTGCTTGATCGCGGCCACGCCCAGCGTGATCTTGCGGGTCACGAAGCTCTCGCCCCGGCGCGGCGACTCGTGGTTGAACAGGATCCCGGACACGGCGTACAGGCCGTAGGCCTCGCGGTAGTTCACCGTCACCCAGTGCGAGTACAGCTTCGCCGCACCGTACGGCGACCGCGGGTAGAAGGCCGTGTGCTCGTCCTGCGGCGGTGGAGTGCCGCCGAACATCTCCGAGGTCGAGGCCTGGTAGAAGCGGCAGTCGATGCCGGCGGCGCGGATCGCCTCGAGCAGCCGCAGCGTGCCGACGGCATCGGTCGACGCGGTGTACTCCGGCATCTCGAAGGACACCTTCACGTGGCTCTGCGCCCCGAGGTTGTAGACCTCGTGCGGCTCGATCTCGTGGATCAGGTTGACCAGGCTCACGCCGTCGGTGAGGTCGCCGTAGTGCAGCGTGAGGTTCGGGTCCTGGTGCAGGTGGTCGATCCGCCCGCGGTTGAGGGTGGACGCCCGGCGCACGAGCCCGTGGACCTCGTACCCCTTGCCCAGCAGCAGCTCTGCGAGGTACGAGCCGTCCTGACCCGTGATCCCGGTGATGAATGCCCGCTTCATGACCCGGACTCTAGGGCAGAGCCCTCCACGCGACCGACGCGTTCCGACCCTCGTACGCGCTCCGAACTGCGCGTACCAGCGTGACCCCTGAGCCGCCGGCTCGTTCACCAGACGGGCCCATGCGCGACCCGAGGGACCCGGACCTCCAGCAGGAAAGGCTCGGACGTTGAGCAACGTGGACGTACTCGTCGCGGGTGGCGGCGGCTTCATCGGGGGACACCTGGTCGCAGACCTGCTGGCGCAGGGACTGTCGGTGCGCTCGGTCGACATCAAGCCGACCTCGGAGTGGTACCAGGTCCATCCCGACGCGGAGAACGTCCAGGCCGACCTGTCCCTGCTGGACAACGCGCTGCGACACACCGACGGTGCGCGTCAGGTCTACATGCTGGCCGCCGACATGGGCGGGATGGGCTTCATCGAGAACAACAAGGCCCTGTGCATGCTGACCGTGCTGACCAGCACCCACATGCTGCAGGCCGCGCAGCGCACGGGCGTCGAGCGGTACTTCTACTCCTCCTCGGCCTGCGTCTACGCCGCCGACAAGCAGGTCGACACCGACATCACCGCGCTCAAGGAGTCCGACGCCTACCCGGCGATGCCGGAGGACGGGTACGGCTGGGAGAAGCTCTTCACCGAGCGGATGTGCCGGCACTTCCTGGAGGACTTCGGCCTGCAGACGCGGGTCGCCCGCTACCACAACGTCTACGGGCCGCACGGCACCTGGACCGGCGGCCGCGAGAAGGCCCCCGCCGCTGTCTGCCGCAAGATCGCGACCGCCGTGATCACCGGCAACCACGAGCTCGACATCTGGGGCGACGGCGAGCAGACCCGCTCGTTCATGTACATCGACGACTGCATCGAGGGTTCGAAGCTGATCCTGAACGGCGACAGCTCCGAGCCGGTCAACCTGGGCAGCGACGAGCTGGTGAGCATCAACCAGCTCTACTCGATCGTCGAGGAGATCGCCGGCATCCGGTGCACCCGTCACTACGAGCTCGACGCGCCGCAGGGCGTGCGCGGCCGCAACAGCGACAACACCCAGATCCTCGACACCTACGGCTGGGCGCCCTCGACCTCGCTCGCCGACGGCATGGCGAAGACCTATGCCTGGGTGTACGACGAGGTCAAGCGCTCCCTCGGCTGAGCCGACGCCCATGCGGATCCTGCTCCACGACTACAGCGGTCACCCGTTCCAGGTCGAGCTGAGTCGCGAGCTCTCGCGCCGCGGCCACGACGTGCTGCATTCCCATTGCGCGGCGCACAGCTCGGGCAAGGGCAACCTCGATCCGGTCCCGGGTGAGACGTTGCGGATCGAGGCGATCGGTGTCGGCGAGGTGGTCGACAAGCTCAGCTTCGGTCGGCGGCTGGTCCAGGAGGTCCGGTTCGGCGTACAGCTGCTCGCCCAGGTTCGCCGGGAACGCCCCGACGTCGTCCTGCTGTCCAACGTCCCGATCCCGATGGTCGGGGTGTGCATGGTCGGCATGGCCCTGATGCGCAGGCCGTGGGTCCTGTGGCAGCAGGACGTGCAGGCCGTGGCGATGCGCTCGTTCGCGGGCAAGCAATTGTCACGCTCCTTCGTCGCGGTGGCCCGTGTGAGCGAGCTGGTCGAGAAGTGGTCGGCCCGACTCGCCCGGCACGTCGTGGTCATCGCCGACTCCTTCGTCGACGTGCACGAGAGCTGGGGCACGGCGGCCAGGACCACGGTGATCCCCAACTGGGCACCGCTGGAGGAGATCCGGCCGGTGGCCCGCTCCAACGACTGGTCCCTGGAGCACGGACTCGACGACGTCCCCACACTGCTCTACTCGGGCACGCTGGGCCTCAAGCACAACCCCGGCCTGCTGGTCGGTCTCGCGCGTGAGGTGATCGACGCCGGGCAGCCGGTGCAGCTGGTGGTGGTCAACGAGGGACCGGCCGAGGAGGTGCTGCGCGAGGAGGCGGCCCGCCACGGCGTACCCCTGCTGCTGCTGCCGTTCCAGCCCTACGAGCGGCTCTCGGAGGTGCTCGGCACCGCCGACGTCCTCGTGGTGCTGCTCGAGCAGGACGCCGGCGCCTTCTCCGTGCCGTCGAAGACGCTGTCCTACCTGTGCGCCGGCCGTCCGATCCTCGGCCTGATGCCGGCCGAGAACCTCGCCGCGACGCTGGTGCAGGAGATCGACGGCTGCGTGCTGCCGCCGCAGCCGTCCTCGCTCCCCGAGGCCGCGGCCTGGGTCAGGAGCATGCTCGGCGACGCGCAGGCCGCCGACACGGTCGGAAAGGCCGCGCGAGTCCTCGCCGAACGCGAGTTCGCGCTGGACCGCTGTGCCGACCGCTTCGAGCAGATCCTGGTCGGCGCAGCCGCCGGCTGAGCGGCGGTCAGCTCCGGTGGTTGAGGTGCGAGCTTGCGAGCCTCGAAACCCCAGCGGCGTTCAGCGGAGCTCGCGCAGCTCCCGCCAGCGGGCGACCTCGTCGGCCAGCTGCTGCTGCCGGCCCTCGCGGCGGTAGAACCCGAGGGTGTCCGGCAGCTCGCGGACGGCCTCGGCCGGGTTGCCGCGGTAGAAGGTCTGCTCCGCCTTCAGCCGCGTGTTGACCACGGAGCCGGCCGAGACGATCGAGCGAGCCGGGATCCGGGTGCCGGTCTGCATGGTGCAGTTCGACATCAGCACCGCCCGCTCGCCGAGCTCGACCTTGCCGGTCACGAACTTGTCGCTGACCAGGTTCAGGCTGTGGGTGAGGATCGAGGACTTGAAGCCGGCGATCACGGCGTGGTCCTTGAGCTCGACCCGGTCGGCGCAGTCGATGTCGTGAGCGACCGTGATCATCGCCCAGTCCCCCATCACCAGGGAGGGATCGCGCTTGCGTCCCTGGGGGTAGATCGCGGAGTCCAGCGGGATGCCGACGATCCAGTTGCGCGAAGCGATGTTGGCACCGCGCCCCATCGTCAGGTGCTCGAGATCGCGGATCACGTTGAACGGGCCGATGAAGGACTCCGGACCCATCCTCAGGTGCTTGACCATGATCAGGCTGCGGCCGACGTGCGCCGTCGGGTGGATGTCCCAGCCCAGGAAGTGGCGCCCGACCCACCGCTTCGCGCCCTGCGGCAGCAGGATCGTCAGGAGGGTCAAGGCGAGCCGCATCGGTACCTCGCACGGGCGTGGGCGGTCAGGACGCGGGGAGCATACCGTGGGCGACGCGCCCGCCGGCCGGGTCGGCCAGGACTGGACACGTCTCATTGCGTGGACGCCCTGCTCAACATGTGAGATGAACGGATGCGGCCAAGGTAAGCCTCTCCGTACGATGGCCGACATGAGCTCGACCTGGCTGACCAAGCGACGCGCAGTGGACCACTGCCGCGTGCGCTCGTCGCTGTGTCGAATGTCCTGACCGGACGTCAGCCGCCGCACCTGCGGCCCCTCTGATCGCGCGCCCTTCTCAACGCGTGCGCTGACGTCCTCGAGCGCCCAGACCCGCAGACGTCAGGAAGACCATCATGAGCTCCACCCCGAATTCCGCTCGCAATTCCACCGCGGGTTCGATCACGCAGATCGACCCTCGGGGCCCCCGATTCACCGCCGCGATCACGCTCGCGATCTTCGCGGTCGTGCTGGTGGCCGCGCCGGCTCCGGCCGCGATCGCGCTGCTCGCCGTGCAGGCGGCCTGCTTCGCGATCGGTGCAACCCGCGGAGTACAGCACACGCCCACGGCGTACCTGGTCCGCACGCTGGTGCGGCCCCGGCTCACGCCGCCCGCTGAGCTGGAGGACGCGGCCCCGCCGCGATTCGCCCAGACCGTCGGGTTGGTCTTCGCCCTCGTGGCGCTGGCCGGCTACCTCAGCGGTGCCACGCTGCTCGGCCAGATCGCGGCCGGGTTCGCGCTCGCCGCGGCCCTGCTCAACGCCGTCTTCGGGTTCTGCCTGGGCTGCGAGATGTACCTGCTGCTCCACCGTTCCGCCCTCCGGCCCGCTCTCGCGCACCATCTCTCCGGCGCGAGCGCGTCCGGCACCGTCAGCACCACCAAGACCGTCATCACCACGAAGACCACCACCAAGGAAGAAGTGACCGCATGAGCCGCGAAACCGCTCTCGTCTCCGCCGACTGGGTCGAGGAGCACCTCGACGACCCGAAGGTGGTCCTCGTCGAGGTCGACGAGGACACCACCTCCTACGACAAGGGCCACATCCGTGGCGCGATCAAGCTCGACTGGACCACCGACCTGCAGGACCAGGTCCGCCGTGACTTCGTCAACAAGGCGCAGTTCGAGGCGCTGCTCTCCGACCGCGGCGTCGGCAACGACCACACCGTCGTGCTGTACGGCGGCAACAACAACTGGTTCGCCGCCTACGCCTACTGGTACTTCAAGCTCTACGGCCACCAGGACGTCAAGCTCCTCGACGGCGGCCGCAAGAAGTGGGAGCTCGACAGCCGCGAGCTGACCGACGAGCTGCCGAACCGCGCCAGGACGACGTACACCGCGCAGGAGCAGGACGCGAGCATCCGTGCGTTCCGCGACGAGGTCGTCGCGGCCATCGGCACGCAGAACCT
>DATAKN010000026.1:0-6631 GCA_036261595.1 Marmoricola sp. | reverse complement strand
CCAGCGCACGAACGCGATCACGTTGGCCGACGCGTCGTCGGCGATCAGCCACGTGAACCCGCCGGGGATGTGGTCCTGGGTCCACAGGGCCGGGGTGGCGGTGTACGTCGTGTTGAGGTCGCGCACCAGCTGGCGCACGCCTTCGTGCTCGTGGTCCTGCAGCAGCCACCAGTCGAGCTCACGCGACTCGGCCCACTCGCTGTCCTGGGCGAATTCGGTGCCCATGAACAGCAGCTGCTTGCCCGGGTGCGCCCACTGGTAGGCGAGGAATGCGCGCACGCCGGCGAACTGCTTCCACCGGTCGCCGGGCATCTTGCGCAGCAGTGACCCCTTGCCGTGCACGACCTCGTCGTGGCTGATCGGCAGCACGTAGCGCTCCGACCACGCGTAGACCAGGCTGAACGTCAGCTGGCCGTGGTGGTGGGAGCGGTACATCGGATCGCGCTGGATGTAGCTCAGCGAGTCGTGCATCCAGCCCATGTTCCACTTCAGCGCGAAGCCCAGACCGCCGTCGTTGGTCGGGGTGGTGACCCCGGGCCAGGAGGTCGACTCCTCGGCGATCACCAGGCCGCCGGGCACGTGGTCGTTGACCGCCCGGTTGAGGTCCTGGAGGAAGGCGACCGCCTCGAGGTTCTCCCGGCCGCCGTGGACGTTGGGGTTCCACTGGCCGGCGCCGCGGGAGTAGTCGAGGTAGAGCATCGACGCGACCGCGTCGACCCGAAGCGCGTCGACGTGGAACTCGTCCATCCAGTACAGCGCGTTCGCGATCAGGAAGTTGCGCACCTCGAGCCGACCGAAGTCGAAGACGAGCGTGCCCCAGTCGGGGTGCTCCCCGCGCAACGGGTTGGGGTCCTCGTAGAGAGGCGTGCCGTCGAAGCGCGCGAGCGCGAAGTCGTCCTTCGGGAAGTGCGCCGGCACCCAGTCCAGGATCACGCCGATGCCGGCCTGGTGCAGCCGGTCGACGAGCCGGCGGAAGCCGTCGGGGTCGCCGAAGCGCGCAGTCGGGGCGTAGTACGACGTCACCTGGTAGCCCCAGGACCCGCCGAACGGGTGCTCCATGACCGGCAGGAACTCCACGTGCGTGAAGCCCATCTCCACGACGTAGTCGACCAACGCGTCGGCGAGCGCGTCGTAGCCGTACCACGAGCCGTCGTAGTGCTTGCGCCAAGAGCCGAGGTGGACCTCGTAGACCGACATCGGCCGGGCCGGGTCCGACAGCTCGTGCCGGCGCGCCATCCACTCCTCGTCGGCCCAGGTGTGGGTGCTCTCGAAGACCACGGAGTGCTGCTCAGGCGGTACGCCGGTGTGCTGGGCCATCGGGTCCGCCTTGTCGCGCCAGCGCCCGTCGGCCCCCGCGACGACGTACTTGTAGCGGGCTCCGGGCTTCACGCCGGGCACGAGCAGCTCCCAGACGCCCGACTCGGGGCGTCGCGACATCGGCATGGTGGAGCGGTCCCAGCCGTTGAAGTCACCGATCAGCCGCACCTCGCGGGCGTTGGGGGCCCACACCGAGAACCGCACGGAGTCGCCCTCGACCTGGGCGCCGAGGGCCTCCCACAACCGGAAGTGCTTGCCCTCGCCGATCAGGTGGAGGTCGAGGTCGCCCAGCGGCGAGGCGAGCCGCTTCTCCTCGCGCGGAGCGGGCGGCGGCTCAGGCGCGCGGGTCTCGGGGATGCTCGTCGCGGGCAGCTTCGGTGTGGGTCGCGTCATCATCACTCCATGCCGGATGTCGTGGTGGCGTGGTCGGGGGTCCCCGCGGCGATCCGCTGCAGGGCGGCCAGGGGGATGTCCACCCATGCCGGCCGGTTGCGGGTCTCGTAGATCGCCTCGTACACCGCCTTGTCGGCGGCGTACGCCGTGATCAGGGTCTGCTCGTCGGCGGTCAGAGGGGCGCCACGCTGCTCGACGTATCCGTCGAGGAACGCCGCGGTGTTGCGCTCCACCCACTCCCCGGAGCGGTAGGCGATCTGGGACGCCTCCGCCTCGGTCGAGTCCAGGTCGCGTGCCACGGCGCGCACCGCATAGTCGAAGGAGCGCAGCATCCCGGCGACGTCGCGCCACGGGGAGTCGGGGAGCCGTCTCTCGGCGAGGTCCTTGGCGGGCTCGCCCTCGAAGTCGACGAGCTTCCAGCCCAGCGAGGTCCGCAGCGTCTGCCCCAGGTGCAGATCTCCGTGGATCCGCTGCGCCCGGTGAGCGCCGCCACCGGCCAGGGTCGCCACCGCCTCGAACTGCTCGGCCAGCGCGTCGCGGTGCTCGGCGAGCTCGGGGACCACCTCCACGGCGGCGTCGAGCCGGTCTCGCATCGCCCGGGCCGTGGCGGCGAGGTCGAGCGGCCGGGTCGGGAACGCGCCGGCCAGGACCGCGTGCACCTCGGCCACCGCGACGCCGAGCCGGTGTGACTCGGCGGCGAAGTCGCCGCCGACCTCGTCGGCGTGCAGGTCGCCCTCGGCGAAGAGGTTCCGCGCGCTGGCGAGCGCGAGGTCCCAGCCGTCGCTGGCGGTGCGCAGGAACTTCTGCAGCATCGCCAGATGGAGGTCATCGCTCGCCACATAGCCGTACAGGTCGGCGATGTGGGTGTTCTCCGCTCGCGTGAGCGCCTCGAGGATCTCGATGTCGGGGTTCGGCCCGCGCGTCACCCGGCGGAAGATCTTCATCAGGCTGTCGTCGCCGAAGGCGACGGAGGAGTTGCTCTGCTCTCCGGAGAACAGCGTCGAGTGGGACTCCAGGTCGAGGTCGTGCTCCGCGGTGCGCACGAAGGCTCCGTGGGGCCGATCCACGGAGGCTCGGGCAAACGCTTGCAGCCAGGCCTGCATCGACTCGCGGTCGTGCACCGCGTCGTAGTGGAACCTGTCGTCCCACTCGCCGACGAACGCGTGCGCGACCCGCTCCTCGGGGGCGTCGTAGGCGGCCAACGGGACCTGGTAGAGCGCGGTCTCGCCGTTGTCCGCGAAGCGCAGGGTCACCAACGTCGTCGACACGTCGTCGGTCAGCGCGACGTCGGTCACGTCGGTCACGTCGAAGTCGCGGCCCTTGCCCCCGAACCAGCGCGCCTCGGCGATCCATCCGGTCAGTGCCGCATGGCGGTCCTGCTCACTCATCGGCCTCTCCTCCCTTCACCTCGGGGAGCCGGATCCAGTAGAAGCCGTACCCACCGAGGGTCAGCAGGTACGGCAGCTCGCCGATCTGCGGGAAGCGCACGCCACCGAGCAGCTCGATCGGCGTGAGGCCTTCCCAGCGGCGCAGGTCGAGCTCGACCGGCTGGGGGAACTTGGACAGGTTGTTCACGCACAGCACGGTGTCGGTCGCGGGGTTGCCCTCCTCGTCGACGTACTGGTGCTCGCGGACGTAGGACAGGACCGACGGGTTGGACCCGCCGAGGTCGTGGAACTGCCCCAGACCGAAGCAGGGGTGCTGCTTGCGGGCGTGGATCATCCGGCGCGTCCAGTGCAGCAGGGAGGAGGAGTTGTCCAGCTCGGCTTCGACATTGACGGCCTGGTACCCGAAGACGGGGTCCTGGATCGCCGGGAGGTAGAGCTTGCCCGGCGTGGCGTTGGAGAAGCCGGCATTGCGGTCCGAGGTCCACTGCATCGGGGTGCGTACGCCGTCGCGGTCGCCGAGCCAGATGTTGTCGCCCATGCCGATCTCGTCGCCGTAGTAGAGGACCGGAGATCCGGGGAGAGACAGCAGCAGTGCGGTGAACAGCTCCATGCGGTTGGTGTCGTTGTCCAGCAGCGGAGCGAGCCGCCGGCGGATGCCGATGTTCGCCTTCATCCGGGGGTCGGTGGCGTACTCCGACCACATGTAGTCGCGGTCCTCGTCGGTGACCATCTCGAGGGTGAGCTCGTCGTGGTTGCGCAGGAAGATGCCCCACTGGCAGTTCGAGGGGATCGCCGGCGTCTGCTCCATGATCTCGGAGATCGGGAAGCGGGACTCGCGCCGGACCGACATGAAGATGCGCGGCATGACCGGGAAGTGGAAGCACATGTGGCACTCGTCGCCACCGCTCTCGAAGTCGCCGAAGTAGTCCACGACGTCGGCCGGCCACTGGTTCGCCTCGGCCAGCAGCACGCGTCCGGGGTAGTTCTCGTCGACCCAGCGGCGCACCTTCTTGAGGAACTCGTGGGTCTCCTTGAGGTTCTCCCCGTTGGTGCCCGGCCGCTCGTAGAGGTACGGCACGGCATCGAGCCGGAAGCCGTCCAGGCCCATGTCCAGCCAGAACGCCATAGCCTCGAGCATGGCGTCGTGGACCCGAGGGTTGTCGAAGTTCAGGTCCGGCTGGTGGGCGAAGAACCGGTGCCAGAAGTACTGCTGGCGCACGGGGTCCCAGGTCCAGTTCGAGGGCTCGGTGTCCACGAAGATGATCCGCGCGTCCTCGTAGAGCTCGTCGGTGTCGGACCACACGTAGAAGTCGCCGTACGGCCCGTCTGGGTCGCTCCGGCTGGCCTGGAACCACGGGTGCTGGTCGCTGGTGTGGTTCATGACGAAGTCGATGATCACGCGGATGCCGCGCGCGTGCGCCGCCTCGAGGAAGGCGTGGAAGTCCTCGACCGTGCCCACCTCGGGCTGGATGTTGGTGTAGTCGGCCACGTCGTAGCCGCCGTCGCGCAGCGGCGAGGTGAAGAACGGCGGCACCCACAGGCAGTCGACGCCCAGCCAGTGCAGGTAGTCCAGCTTCTCGGTGAGCCCCCGGAAATCTCCCACGCCGTCGCCGTCGGAGTCCTTGAAGCTCCGCACGAGGACCTCGTAGAAGACGGCTGTCTTGAACCACTCCGGCTCGATGGAGAGCGCCCGCGCTGCTTCCTGCGGGTCGTCCTGGCCGCCCTCCTGGGCCACCGCCTCGGTCAAACCCTGCTCCTCACTGTGAAGATGTGTGCCACGTCGACCGCGGGGTCGAGCCGGACGTAGTTGTCCGCACCCCACAGCCAGGTCTGGTCGCTGAGCTCGTCGTGCACGTCGAACTTCGCGTCGGCCGGCAGGCCGAGCGCCGCGAGGTCGAGGTGGGCCATCGTCGCGTGCGCGCCGTGCGGGTCGATGTTGACCACCACGATCACCGCGTCGCCCTCGACGTGGTCGGCGCTCGGGTCGGTGCTGACGCGGCCCTTGCTGAAGACCACGATGCTCGGGTCCTCGCTGTGGTGGATGGTCAGGTCGCGCAGCTGCTGGAGCGCCGGGTGGGCGCGGCGGATCTCGTTGAGCCGGGTGAGGTACGGCGCCAGCGAGCGCCCCTCGGCCTCGGCGGTCGCCCAGTCGCGGATGCGGATCTGGTACTTCTCCGAGTCGAGGTACTCCTCGCTGCCCGGCTTGAGCGCCATGTGCTCGGCGAGCTCGAAGCCGGCGTACACGCCCCAGCTGGGGGAGCCGGTGGCGGCGAGCACGGCCCGGATCTTGAACGCGGGCTGGCCGCCGTACTGGAGGAACTCGTGGAGGATGTCGGGGGTGTTGACGAAGAAGTTGGGCCGCATGAAGTGCGCGGTCTCGTGGGCCACCTCGTCGAGGTAGCTCTCGATCTCCTCCTTGGTGTTGCGCCAGGTGAAGTAGGTGTAGCTCTGGTGGAAGCCCACCTTCGCGAGCGCCTGCATCATCGGCGGCTTGGTGAACGCCTCGGAGAGGAACAGCACGTCGGGGTCGGTCTCGCGGATCTCGCCGAGCAGGCGCTCCCAGAACGCCACCGGCTTGGTGTGGGGGTTGTCGACGCGGAAGATCCGCACGCCGTGCTTCATCCAGAGGCGTACGACGCGCAGCACCTCGGCGTAGATGCCCTCGGGGTCGTTGTCGAAGTTGACCGGGTAGATGTCCTGGTACTTCTTCGGGGGGTTCTCGGCGTAGGCGATCGAACCGTCGGCTCTGGTCGTGAACCACTCCTGGTGCTTGCTGACCCACGGGTGGTCCGGCGCCGCCTGGAGGGCGAGGTCGATCGCGACCTCGAGGCCGACCTTCTTCGCCCGCCGGACGAAGGCGTCGAAGTCGCGCATCTTGCCCAGGTCGGGGTGGATCGCGTCGTGGCCGCCCTTCTTCGAGCCGATCGCCCAGGGCGAGCCGACGTCGTCGGGGCCGGGGGTGAGGGTGTTGTTGCGGCCCTTGCGGTTGACCTCGCCGATCGGGTGGATCGGGGGCAGGTAGATGACGTCGAAGCCCATCGCCGCGACCGCGTCGAGGCGCTCGGCGGCGGTGGCGAAGGTGCCGCTGTGGACCGTGCCGTCGTCATCGACGTACGCGCCCTCGGAGCGCGGGAAGAACTCGTACCAGCTGCTGAACAGGGCCCGCTTCCGGTCGACCTGCAGCGGGTAGGGGCCCTCGACGCTGACCAGGTCGCGCAGCGGGTGCCGCTGGAAGACCGCGGCGAGCTCGGGGCTCTCCGCGACGGCGAGGCGCGCCTCCACCGGGCGCTTGTGGTCGCCCAGCGCCTTGATCGCGCCGGCGACGACCTTGCGGTCGGCGCCCTTCGTGTCGGGCAGCACGCGCTCGAGGAGCAGCACGCCCTCGGTGAACATCAGCTCGACGTCGACCTCGGCGCGGATCTTGATGCCGGCGTCGTGCAGCCAGGTCGCCAGCGGGTCGCTCCAGGACTCGACGGAGAAGGTCCAGGCGCCCTCGAGGTCGGGCGTCACCGTGGCCGTCATCCGGCTGACGT
>DATAKN010000298.1:0-5630 GCA_036261595.1 Marmoricola sp. | reverse complement strand
TGCTCGCCGTGTGCTGCGTGGCCGCGACCCGGCGTCGGGTGCCGCTACCGAAATGAGGGGGTGGCGGCTAACGTCTGTACATGGAGTCCGTCCGGGTCCGTGGTTGCGTCAGGCAGGTCATGGGCCGGACACGTCTCCGGTACCGACCGGCCCGACAAGCCGATGCCAGTCGCAGGCAAAACGGTCCACGTAAGGCGGTGGCCGCCGTTCCGGCGGACGCGCGCCGATCACGGTGCGGCTTAGGCGTAAGTCCTGCCCGTTGCTCCTCGTCAGATGCGCGGAAGCAACGGAGAAGGCCAGTAGTGGCAGAGAAGCTGCGAGCGTCTCAGCAGGCGGGTGTGGGGTCGAAGACCAGGTCGGCCGGACGGACTCCTCTTCTCGTCCCCGTGTGCGAGCAGGTCGTGTCGGAATAACAGTGGGCGGTCGTCCGCCCCGGATGTGGGAGGTCTGCATGGACGTTGTGGTCAGCAGTCGGCAGTGCGAGGTCTCGGAACGGTTCCGTGAGCATGTGGAGGACAAGCTCGCCCGGCTCGAGAAGCACGACCATCGGATCATCCGGGTCGAGGTGCTGCTCGAGCGGGAGCGCAACGCCCGCCAACCCGAACGCCAGGTCCGGGTCGAGCTCACCGCGAAGTCCAAGGGACCGGTGATGCGCGCCGAGGCTGCCGCCGAGGACAAGATGGCCGCGCTCGACCTCGCCCTCGACAAGATGTCCGCGCAGATGCGCCGCGCCGCCGACCGTCGCAAGGTCCACCGCGGCCAGCACACCCCTGAGTCCGTGCACCAGGCGATGACCCGTGCGACGAACGGCGCCCTCTCCGCCGGGGAGACCGCCGAGGTGGCTCAGCACCAGGTCGGACCGGTCGCGGTCGACGGCGACGGCCCGCTCGTCGTACGCGAGAAGACGCACCCGGCCTCGCCGATCACGATCGAGCAGGCGCTGTACGAGATGGAGCTCGTCGGCCACGACTTCTACCTGTTCGTCGACAAGGAGAGCGAACGTCCCTCGGTGGTCTACCGCCGTCGCGGCTACGACTACGGCGTGATCTCCCTGGATCTGGGCGACGCCTGAGCGAGCGCCTCCTACCCTCGGCACATGCCCGTTGCCCCGCGGGGGTAACCGGACGAGCATGAGCGCCGACACGCACGACCACATCCCCGGATACGTCGGGGCACTGGCTGCGTTCGGCACGACCGTGCTCGCGGCGGCGACCACGCTTGTCGTCCGGGGTGACCACCCCCCGGACTCCTTCCGGACCAGCGACCTCGTGCTGGGCGCGCTGGCCACCCAGAAGTTCACGCGAGTGATCACGAAGGACGCCGTCACCACACCGCTGCGCGCGCCCTTCACCGACTTCGAGAAGCCGATCGGCTCCGGCGAGGTCGAGGACCGGCCGCGTGAAGGGCACCGGCACGCCATCGGCGAGCTGTTGACCTGCCCGTTCTGTCTCGCTCCGTGGACGGCGACCGCGTACGTCGCCGGGCTCGCGCTGGCGCCCCGGGCCGCCCGGGCCTGGGCGGCGGTGTTCGCCATCGTGGGCGGCTCCGACGCACTCCAGCATGTGTACGCCCGGGTCCGGACGGACTGACCTGCGATGGACCGCGGGGACGCTCGGGACGCTCGTGGAAGCGATCCGGGGAAACGCCTGATCTGTCATGATTCTCTGGTGCCAGAACTGAAGCCCCACACGGAGGCCGTCCGGGTGGTCGTGGTCGACGACCAGGAGCTCTTCCGACGTGGCCTCACGATGCTGCTCGGTGTGGAGCCGGACATCGAGGTGGTCGGCGAGGCCGGTGACGGCAACAGTGCGATCGAGCTCGCGCTCGAGACGGTCCCCGACGTGGTCCTGCTCGACGTACGCATGCCCAAGCGCAGCGGGCTGGAGGCGTGCACCCGCATCAAGGAGCAGGTGCCGTCCACCCGGATCATCATGCTCACCGTCAGTGACGAGGAGAGCGACCTGTACGAGGCCGTCAAGAACGGTGCCTCCGGCTACCTCCTCAAGGACTCATCGATCGACGAGGTCGCGCAGGCCATCCGGGTCGTGGCCGAGGGCCAGTCACTGATCAGCCCGTCGATGGCGGCCAAGCTGATCGACGAGTTCAAGGAGATCTCCCGCTCCGACCGGGATGCCGGCGCCTCTCCGCGGCTGACCGACCGGGAGCTCGAGGTGCTGCGCCTGGTGGCGAAGGGCCTGAACAACCGCGAGGTTGCCAAGCAGCTGTTCATCAGCGAGAACACCGTCAAGAACCACGTCCGCAACATCCTGGACAAGCTGCAGCTGCACTCCCGCATGGAGGCCGTGATGTACGCCGTCCGCGAGAAGCTCCTCGACATCCCCTGAGTGCAGCGAAGGGGATGGAGCCGAGCGGGCTGAAACGCACTGGAGGAGCGAAGCGGGGGAGGGCGGCTTCTGCCCGCTCGGCGATCCCGGCACGGTCGGAAACCTGTGCGCACACTGTCCCCAGGAGCCTCTAACCTCCACCCCATGCAGGACCTCTCCCGTGCCCAGGCACGCAGGATCGCCGTGGCGGCACAGGGCTTCCTCGACCCGCGGCACACGACGCCCGACCTCCGCACGCTGAACCGCACGGTCCGGCGCACGGGTGTGCTGCAGATCGACTCGGTCAACGTGCTGCAGCGGGCGCACTACGTGCCGCTGTTCAGCCGGATGGGTCCCTACGACACCACGCTGCTGGACCGCGCCTCCGGTCGGGCGCCGCGCCGACTGGTGGAGTACTGGGCGCACGTGGCCTCGTTCATGCCGGTCGAGCTGTGGCCGCACATGCAGCACCGGATGCGGCACTACCGGGAGCAGGGACACCCCTGGATGGACGGCCGCAACGACGACCTCGTCGCCAACCTGGTCGCGGAACTGCGGGAGCAGGGGCGGCGCACGTCGCGCGAGCTCGACGACGGGCTGCCTCGCCGCAAGGACCACTGGGGCTGGAACTGGTCGGAGACGAAGAAGGCGCTGGAGTACCTCTTCCTGGCCGGGCAGCTCGCGGTGGCCGGCCGCAACGCCCAGTTCGAGAGGGTCTACGACCTGCCCGAGCGGGTGCTCCCTCGCGCGGTGCTCGACCTGCCGGTCCCTCGTGACGAGGACGCACACCGCGAGCTGGTCCGCCGGGCCGCGATGTCCCACGGCGTCGCTACGGCGCGGTGCCTGCGTGACTACTACCGGATGCAGACCTCGCAGGCGGGTCCGGCGATCGCCTCGCTGGTCGAGGACGGCGAGCTGATCCCGGTCCAGGTCGAGGGATGGGCGCGGCCGGCGTACCTGCACCGCAATGCCCGGGTCCCGCGACGCGTCCCGGCCCGGGCCCTGCTCAGCCCCTTCGATCCGTTGGTGTGGGAGCGCTCGCGCACCGAGGACCTGTTCGACTTCTCCTACCGCATCGAGATCTACGTTCCAGAGCACAGGCGGGTGCACGGCTACTACGTCCTGCCGTTCCTGCTCGGCGACCGGATCGTCGCTCGCGTCGACCTGAAAGCCGATCGGAGGACCGGTTCGCTCCGCGTCCAGGCGGCGTACGCCGAGCCGGGGGCTCCGGGCGAGACCGCCGCCGAGCTGGCGGCCGAGCTGTGGGCGCTCGCCGGCTGGCTGGGGTTGGGTGACGTGGCGGTCGCGGTGCGGGGCGACCTCAGCGTGCCGCTGCGCTCGGCGCTCCGCCGAGCCTGACGCCAGCCGAGGAGGAGCGGCGGCGCGAGGCCGAGCAGGCCGATGGCTAGGGCTGCACCGGGTGCGTCGCGAGCATGCCCCCCAGCAGGTCCGCGCCGCGGCGGCGCCCGTCAGCCTCGCGGATCTGGGCACCGAGCGCCTCGGCAGCGGCGCGGTGTGGGCCGTCGGCCAGCAGTTCCTCGACGGCGGTCCGGATGCGAGCCGGTGCAGAACGGCGGCTCAGCGTGCGACCCGCACCGACGCGCTCGACGGTCCGGCCGATGAACGGCTGGTCGGTCTTGGACTCGACCGGGAGGACCAGCAACGGCAGGCCGTGCGCCAGTGCGGCCATCGTGGTGCCGTGCCCGCCGTGGCCCACGACCACGGACACCCGGGGGAGCACCTCGGCGTGCGGCAACCAGCGGTGCACCTCCACGCTGCCCGGCACGCGCAGCTCGGACGGGTCGACCGCAGGGCCGGTCGTCGCGACCACGCGCGCCGGAAGCCCCTCCACGGCGTCGAGCACCCTCTGCCAGGTGTCCACGAGACCCCTGAATCGGAACGTGCTGAGACTGACCAGCACGGTCGGCTCGTCGGGTCGGGCCGGCGTGCCGGCCACCACCGGTCCGGTGTGCACGACGCCTGGCGCGGCGTCCTGGTCGAGCGTGGCGAGGGTCGGCACCAGCACCGCCCTGCCGGAGTCGACCAACGCGCGGGGTCGGACGCCCCGCAGCCGCAGCATCAGGGCGAGCGGGCCGGCCAGGTCGCGTCGGAGGTTGCCGTCGAACGAGTGCTCCAGCACGACGTACGGCACGGCGGCCTCGCGCAGGGCATGCATGACGCCGAAGAGGTAGCAGTCGACCACGACGAGGTGCGGCGGCCGGACCGCCAGCTCGGCGAGCACATCGCGCCCCAGGGCGCGGTCGGAGAACGTGGCCAGCAGCCGGGGCAGCGAGGGCCCGGCGGTCGCATCGAAGTCCCTGGCCGACGGATACGCCGTGAACGCAGCGCCCGCGCCTTGGACTCGGTCTGCCTGGGCGCGATGCCCGAGGAAGCGGACGTCGTGACCGCGGTCGACGAGCTCGGCGGCGATCGCGAGGGCGGGTGGCAGGTTGCCACCCCCGTCCCAGGTGGCGAAGAGAATCGTGCTCATCGGTGTGCTCCCTCCTCGACGTCGGCGTCGAGCACGGCTCGCACCAGCGTCCCCATCCGTTGTTCGGTCTCGGTCCGGGACAGGCCGCGATCGAGTCGCAGCAGCTTCCACGTGTAGACGTCGGTGGCCACGACGAGCAGGTCGAGGACCGCCGGCCCGGGACGGTACGGCGCGAACACCCGCTCGACCCACTCACGGTGCATGCGCCGGCCGTCGTCGGTGATGGTCAGGACCAGTGGATCCTCAGCCTCTTGCGCCAACAGCAGCAGCACCGCGGGCCCGCGGGCCTCGTAGTGGTCGACCAGCACGGTCACGGCCGCGTCGACGTCGCCGACCGGGGCCTGCCGTTCGGCGGTCACGGCGTCCTGCACGTGGGTGCGGGTCGCCTCGAGCAGGCCGCCGCGGCTGCCGAACTGGCGCAGCACCGTCTGGACGCTCACGCCCGCTTCCGTTGCCACGTCCTCCAGGGAGATCGCGGCGATGCGGCGATGCTCGGACAGTGCGGCGGTCGCGTCGAGGATCCGCCGTCGCGTGTCCTCGACCGCCCGCGCCCGAGCGCCCATCGTGTAGCTGCGCTTCGTTTTCATGTCAGTGACAATTCACACCAATTCTGTTTTGGTGTCAATGGTGATGAATGCCAAAGGTCGTCGCGACGCCGGTTCGCCGTGGCCGCACCCGGCCTTCGCGGCTGCTGGGTAGAGTTGGCAGCCGCATCATCCGACGCTGCGCCACCTCTGGGAGCCCACACCGTGCCTGCCATCATCGACAAGATCCTCCGCATCGGCGAAGGGAAGATCCTGCGCCAGCTGGAGACC
>DATAKN010000180.1:0-20896 GCA_036261595.1 Marmoricola sp. | reverse complement strand
ACAGCAGTGCGAGCGGGACGAGCGAGGCAGCCTTGCTCTTGCGGCCCTTGAGCATTGCGGACATGCGGTGAGTCTCCCAGTTCAGTAATCGGTCCGATTCCCCTAAATCGGACGACACCCCTGTTAACGAGTTTCCCCGATGGGGGTCACGCCAAACGGTCGAACGATCTTGTACGGAGACCAATCGACGGGGTGCAGTCGCCGATGAGACGGAGCGAGCCACCGATTATGGCGTGAAATGGCGTAGAAGTCTTTAGCGGAATCTCAGCACCGTGCGCCCGCTGCCGCGGAGCCCGAATTGGTGAGGCTTCCGCTGTCGGGGAGAATGCCGGGGTGTCCCATCCTGAGTCCGACGCGTGGTTCGCGCGCGCCCGAGCCGTCACGCCCGGCGGGGTGAACTCCCCGGTCCGCGCGTTCGCCGCCGTCGGCGGCGCCCCGCGGTTCATGGCCTCGGGCAGCGGTGCCTGGCTGCGCGACGTGGACGGCAACGAGTACGTCGACCTGATCTGCTCGTGGGGGCCGATGCTCCTCGGCCACGCGCACCCCGAGGTGGTCGCGGCGGTGGGCGAGGCGGTCTCTCGCGGGACGTCGTACGGCACGCCCACGACGACCGAGGTCGAGCTCGCCGAGGAGATCGTGGCGCGCACGCCCGTGGAGCGGGTGCGGCTGGTCAGCTCGGGCACCGAGGCGACCATGTCCGCGATCCGGCTGGCCCGTGGCTTCACCGGTCGTGACGTCGTGGTGAAGTTCGCCGGCTGCTACCACGGTCACGTGGACTCGCTCCTCGCGAGCGCGGGGTCAGGGCTGGCCACCCTTCGAGGCTCGCAAGCTCGCACCTCAGGGCAAGCAGAAGCCTCCTCCGTCGGCTTCGGCGTGAGCACGACCCCAGGCGTGCCCGAGACGTCGGCGGCGCAGACCATCGTGCTGCCCTACAACGACCGCGCCGCGGTCGAGGCGGCCTTCGCCGAGCACGGCGACCGCATCGCGTGCCTGATCACCGAGGCCTCGCCGGGCAACATGGGCGTGGTCCCGCCCGCTCCCGGGTTCAACGCGTTCCTGGCCGAGACCTGCCGGCGCCACGGCGCGCTGTTCGTCAGTGACGAGGTGATGACCGGCTTCCGGGTCTCTCGCCAGGGCCAGTGGGGTCGAGACGGTGCCGCGGAGGGCTGGACACCTGACCTGATGACCTTCGGCAAGGTGATGGGCGGTGGGTTCCCGGCCGCGGCGTTCGGTGGCCGGGCCGACGTGATGGCGATGCTGTCCCCGGACGGGCCGGTCTACCAGGCCGGCACGCTTTCGGGGAACCCGGTCGCGACGGCTGCCGGGCTGACCACGCTGCGGCTGGCCACCGACGAGGTCTACGCCCGGGTGGACGAGGTGGCGGCGACGATCTCCGGTGAGGCGACCAAGGCGCTGACGGCGGCCGGCGTACCCCACGTGCTGCAGGCGAACGGCAACATGTTCAGCATCTTCTTCACCGACGCTGAGACCGTTCCGGACTACGCCACCGCCGCCGGACAGGACGTCGAAGCGTTCCGGGTCTTCTTCCACGCGATGCTCGAGCGCGGTGTGTACCTCCCGCCGAGCGCGTTCGAGGCGTGGTTCTGCTCCGCCGCGCACGACGATCGGGCGGTGCAGCACGTGCTCGACGCGCTCCCGGCTGCAGCCGAGGCGGTGGCGGCGCGATGAGGACGGTCGTGCACCTGCTGCGGCACGGTGAGGTCTACAACCCCCAGGGCATCCTCTACGGCCGTTCGCCCGGCTTCCGGCTCTCCGACCGAGGGCGGGCCATGGCAGACCGGGTCGCCGAGCGGATCGGTCACCGGGACATCACGCACATCGTCTCCTCGCCGCTGGAGCGCGCGCAGGAGACCGCAGCGCCGCTGGCGAAGGTCCGCGACGTCGTCCCCGTGCTCGACGAGCGGGTGATCGAGTCGACCAACGTCTTCGAGGGCCGGGCCTTCTCGATCAGCGCCAGCCTGCTCCGCCGGCCGTCGGTCTGGCGGCACCTGTGGAACCCGTTCCGGCCGTCGTGGGGAGAGCCGTACGGCGAGGTGGCTGATAGGATGTGGGCCGCGGTCGAGGACGCGCGGGCCGCCGCAGCCGGCCACGAGGCCGTGATCGTCTCCCACCAGCTGCCGATCTGGATCTGTCGGCTGCGCGCCGAGGGCCGCCGCTACGTCCACGACCCGCGGCGCCGGCAGTGCACGCTGTGCAGCGTCACGTCGCTCACCTTCGAGGACGACGAGTTGCGCACGGTCGGCTACTCCGAGCCGGCCGGCGACCTGATCCCGATCACCCAGCGCAAGGCGACGTTCTCGGCCGGCACGGGCTTCCAGGAGCCCAACGACCTCGCCCAGCAGCCCGGTTCCAACGCCGACCTCGACCCGGAGGCCGATCGCTGAGATGGCCTCCCGTCGCCGCATCCTGCTCTCCGCGCTCCTGCTCGCCGTGCCGCTCGTGGCTGGTGGGTGCAGCAAGGTCGGCAGCACCGGCGACAAGGGCTACATCTCCAGCGAGGGTGTGATCACCCTCCTGCCCGAGGCGCAGCGCAAGGCGCCCGGGCCGGTGAGCGGGCAGACCCTGGACGGCCAGCAGCTGTCGTTGGCGTCGTACGCCGGCAAGGTGGTCGTGGTCAACGTGTGGGGTGCCTGGTGCCCGCCCTGCCGTGCCGAGGCCGACGACCTCGCCGCGGCGGCACGCGAGCTCGCTCCGAAGGGCGTGGTGTTCATCGGGATCAACACCCGCGACGCCAGCCAGGACAACGCCCGGTCCTTCGAGCGCCGCTACGACGTGCCGTACCCCTCGATCTACGATCCGGGCGGTCGCAACCTGCTCGCGTTCCACCGCACGCTGACGCCCAACGCGATCCCCAGCACGGTGGTCATCGACGCCCGCGGTCGCGTGGCGGCCAGCATTCTCGGTGAGGTCACCAGCAAGACCACGCTGGTCGATCTGGTGCAGGACGTCGCGTCATGACGGGGCTCGTCATCGGGCTCGACATCGGGACCTGGTTCCGCGACACCGCGCTGCAGGGCTCACTGCTGCTCGCCGTCCCGGTCGCTCTGGTGGCCGGTCTGGTGTCGTTCTTCAGCCCGTGCGTGGTGCCGCTGCTGCCCGGCTACCTCTCCTACACGACCGGTCTGTCCGGTGCCGACCTCGGGTCGGCCAAGCGCGGCCGGATGCTCGCCGGCTCACTGCTGTTCGTGGTCGGCTTCTCCTTCGTCTTCGTCTCGTTCGGGGCGCTGTTCGGGGCGGTCGGTGACTGGCTGTGGAGGTACCAGCGCGAGGTCACCGTCACGCTCGGCAGCCTCACGATCCTGGTCGGCATCGCCTTCCTCGGCGCTCTCCCGTGGCTGCAGCGTGACTGGCGCGTGCACAAGGTCCCGGCCGTGGGTCTCGCCGCCGCCCCGCTCCTCGGGGTGCTCTTCGGGCTCGGCTGGACGCCGTGCATCGGGCCCACGCTCGGTGCGATCACCTCCCTCGCGGTCAACGAGGGCAGTGCGGGGCGGGGTGCCCTGCTCAGCTTCGTCTACTGCCTCGGCCTCGGCGTGCCGTTCATCGTCGCGGCCCTCGCCTACCGGCGGATGCTGGGCGCGATCGGGTGGGTACGCCGCCACCAGCAGTGGGTCACCCGGCTCGGGGGCCTGATGCTGATCGCGGTGGGCGTGCTGCTGGTCACCGGCTGGTGGGACACCCTCGTGGCCGACCTGCGCAACTGGTTCTTCCCCGGGTTCACGGCGGGGGTCTGATGGCCGACGTCCAGACCACCGGCCGGGAGGGCATGGGAAGCGCACCGGCAGACCCCGGCGCGCCGCCCTTGGGGCCGCGTGAGTTCGGGCGCTGGGCGTGGCGGCAGCTGACGTCGATGCGCACGGCGCTGATCCTGCTGTTCCTGCTGGCGCTGGCCGCGGTGCCCGGGTCCGTCGTACCCCAGGAGGCCGTCGACGCCACCAGAGCCGCGCAGTGGCGGCAGAACCACCACACGCTCGCGCCGATCTACGAGAAGCTCGGGCTGTTCTCGGTCTACGACTCGCCGTGGTTCTCGGCGATCTACCTGCTGCTCATGGTCTCGCTGGTGGGCTGCATCCTGCCGCGCACCAAGGTCTACTGGAAGGCGCTCCGAGCCCGGCCGCCGGCCGCACCCCGCAACCTGTCCCGGCTTCCGGAGCACCGCTCCTTCGAGATCGCCGGCTCGCCCGAGCAGGTGCTGGAGCGTGCTCAGGGTGCGTTGCGCGGCTACCGCGTGGTGTCGACCGGGTCCACCACCGAGACGGCCTTGTCGGCCGAGCGCGGGAAGCTCCGCGAGGCCGGCAACCTGCTGTTCCACCTCTCGATCCTGGTCGTGCTGGTCGGCTTCGCCGGCGGGGCGCTGTTCGGCTACAAGGGCGGCGTCATCGTGGTCACCGGCAACACGTTCGCCAACTCCCTGAGCCAGTACGACGACTTCCGCCCGGGCGGCCTGTTCAAGGCCTCCGACCTCGCGCCCTTCGACTTCACCGTCACCGACTTCGACGTCACCTTCATCAAGGAGGGTCGCGAGGCCGGGATGGCGCACAAGTTCTCCGCGGGCCTGGACTACCACACCAGCCCCACGGCGGCGACCCGGCACACACGGATCTCGGTGAACCACCCGCTGAGCATCGACGGCACGAAGATCTACCTGATCAGCCACGGCTACGCCCCGCACATCACCGTGCGCGACGCCACCGGCCAGGTCGCCTACTCCGGCCCGGTGGTGTTCATGCCGGAGGACAACACCTTCCGCTCCTTCGGCGTGGTGAAGGTGCCCGACGCCCGGGGTCCCGACGGACCCGAGCAGCTCGGATTCGAGGGCGAGCTCTACCCGACGTACGCGTTCACCGACGCGACCGGGCCGTTCTCCGCCTTCCCCGACGCGAAGAACCCGGCCCTGTCGATGCTGGCCTACCGTGGCGACCTCGGCCTCGACAAGGGCGTCCCGCAGTCGGTCTACGCGCTCGACAAGTCCCACCTCAAGCCGATCCTGAAGCCCGACGGCAAGCCGCTGCGCGTCGACCTGATGCTGAACCAGACGGTCACGCTGCCGGACGGGATGGGGTCGGTCACCTTCGACGGGATGAGCCGGTTCGTGAAGCTGCAGATCAGCCGCAACCCTGGCGACCTGATCGCCCTCGGCGGCGTCGTCCTGGCCCTGATCGGACTGCTGGGCTCGCTGTTCATCCGGCCCCGCCGGGTCTGGGTGAAGGTACGCCGAGCGGACGGCGACGGTGGGGACGGCACCGACGGGCGTACCCTCGTCGAAGTCGCCGGCCTCGACCGGTCGGCCGGTGGTGACCTGGCCGGCGAGATCGACCAGATCGTCAGATCGCTGGGCGGCCCTGGGCCGAACGACCCCGCGTCGAAGCAACCCGCGTTGAACAAGGAGCCGGTGTGAGTCACGACCAGTTCGAGGTGCTGAGCAACCAGGCCGTCGCGGTGTGCGCGGTGGCGTACTTCCTCGCACTGCTGTCCCACCTCGCGGAGTGGGCCACCGCCCGTTCGGTGCCTGCCGAGCAGGCCCGGCCGGCCGAGGCCTCCGTCCTGGCGTCTGCCGGTGGCGGCGTCGCCGTGCTGGAGCGGGCGGACGTCGACACCGAGCGGGTCGACCGCTTCGCGCGCATCGGCGTCGTGCTCACCACCGTGGCCGCCGGCGTGCACCTGGTCGCCGTGGTCGCGCGTGGTCTCGCGGCCGACCCGGTGCGGGTGCCCTGGGGCAACATGTACGAGTTCACGCTGACCGCGACGCTCATGGTCACGCTCGGCTACCTGCTGCTGTACCGGCGGTTCTCGCTGGACTGGCTGTCCCCGGTGGTCACCGGGTTCGTGCTGGTCACGCTGATGGTCGATGTCCTGCTGCTGTACACCCCGGTCGTGCCGCTGCGCGACGCGCTGCAGTCGCCCTGGCTCGTGATCCACGTGATCGCGGCGATCATCGCCACCGGAGCGTTCACCCTCGGTGGCATGTGCTCGGTGCTCTACCTGGTCAAGGAGCGCTGGCCGGGCACCCGTGAGGGCGGCTACCTGTCCCGGCTGCCCGACCTGGACGGGCTAGACCGGATGGCCTACCGCACCCAGGCGTTCGCGTTCCCGGTGTGGACCTTCGCCGCGCTGATCGCGGGGCCGATCTGGGCCCAGCACGCGTGGGGCCGCTACTGGGGCTGGGACCCCAAGGAGGTCTGGGCGTTCATCACCTGGGTCGTGTACGCGGCGTACCTGCACGCTCGCGCGACCGCCGGCTGGAAGGGTCGTGCCGCCGCGATCGTGGCGATCATCGGACTGCTGACGCTGTGGTTCAACTTCATCGGCATCAACTTCTTCTTCGGCAGCGGGAGCATGCACTCCTACGCCTGACCGGCGCGCAGGGCGAGGTGACGTGTGACGACCGTGGTCTTCGACCTCGGCGGCGTGGTCGTGCTCTGGGACCCGGTGCCTGCGGTCGCCGCTGTCGTCGGGCAGGAGCGTGCGGAGCGGTTCGTGCACGGCGACGAGTTCGACTTCTGGGCCTGGAATCACCTGCAGGACGCTGGCCAGCCCTGGGCCGACGGTGAGGCAGCTGCCACCGCCAGTCACCCGCAGCTCGCCGAGGAGATCGCGGCCTACCGCCCCAACTTCGCCCTCTCCCTCGTCGGTCTGGTGCCGGGCACGTCGCAGATCCTGAACGAGCTCCACGCCCGTGGCGTGCGGCTCGCCGCGCTGACGAACTGGTCGGCCGAGACGATCCACCACCTCCCAGAGGTGCTCCCCGAGGCCCTGACCCCGTTCGACGACGTCGTCGTGTCGGGCTCCGAGGGGATCGCGAAGCCGGACCCCCGGATCTTCGAGATCCTGGCCGAGCGGCTCGGGCAGTCACTCGACGGTGTCTTCTACGTCGACGACAGCGCGGCGAACGTCGAGGTCGCCCGCGCGGCAGGGATGGACGCGGTGCTGTTCACCGGCGCGGCCGACCTGCGCTCGGACCTGGAGGAGCGTGGACTCCTCGGCTGAGGCCGGTCAGCCGGCCAGCGCCTTCTCGATGTCCTCGGCGATCTTCTCCGGCTCGGTGGTCGGGGCGTAGCGCTTGATCACCTGGCCGTCGCGACCGACGAGGAACTTGGTGAAGTTCCACTTGATCGCGTCGCCGAGGACGCCGCCCTTCTCGGTGCGCAGCCAGCGGTACAGCGGGTGGGTGTTCTCGCCGTTGACCTCGATCTTGTCGAACATCGGGAAGCTCACGCCGTAGTTGCGCTGGCAGAACTCGCCGATCTCCGAGGCGGTTCCCGGCTCCTGGCCGGCGAACTGGTTGCACGGGAACCCGAGCACGACCAGTCCCTGGTCGACGTACTTCTCGTAGAGGGACTCCAGACCGGCGAACTGGGGTGTGAGGCCGCACTGCGAGGCGGTGTTCACCACGAGGACGACCTTGCCGTGGTAGTCGGCCAGATCCTGCTCGCGGCCGTCGAGGGTGGTGGCGCTGAAGTCGCTGAGGGTGGGCATGGGGCTCCTCTGGTCGGGGTGCGGCGGCCGGGGGGATCCGGTGCTGGACCTAACCGGGTGGGGGGTCGCCGTGTTCCCGGCGGCGCCGGCGCTCCAGGTCGCGCAGGAAGGCCTCGTCGTCGTCCGGGCCGAGTGGGCCCCGCGGGCGCGGCGGTGGCGTGCGCGGCCGTCGGGAGGTGTCCTGGCCGCGGGTCCAGTTCCGTCGGTCGATGGCCCAGAACACGGCGTACAGGACTGCTGCGAGGAACAGCAGCCACACCACGAACCGGATCATGCTTCAAGACTATCCTTGGCCCTGTGAAGCACTTCGTGGTCTACACCCTCCTCCGCTTCGGCCTGTTCCTGGCGGCGTACGCGGTGCTGAGTGCTCCCGCCGTGCTCATCTTCGGCAACAAGGTCACGGTGCTGTTCGTGACGCTGGTCCTGGCCGCGGTGATCTCCTCGCTGCTCTCGCTGCGGCTGCTCGCCGGCCCCCGGGAGCGGTTCGCCGAGAGCGTCGAGGCCCGAGCGGCTCGCGCCAAGGGCAAGTTCGAGGAGATGCGGTCGCGCGAGGACGTCGACTAGGTCCGGCGATGAGCACCGAGCAGCCGTCCGACCGGCCGGTCGAGACCCCGCTCCTGGCCCGGGTCCGGGAGTCGGTCATCGGCGACGACCAGGTCATGCTCGGCCCATTCGGGCCGCGGCGGGTCACCTACGCCGACTACACGGCCTCCGGCCGCGCGCTCGGGTTCCTCGAGGACTTCATCCGTGCCGAGGTGCTGCCGCGCTACGCCAACACCCACACGGAGTCCAGCGGCACCGGCCTGCAGACGACGCGGCTGCGTGAGGACGCCCGCCGGATCATCCACGAGGCCGTCGGCGGCGACCCGGAGGTCGCAGTGATCTTCGCCGGCTCCGGCAGCACGGGCGCGATCGACAAGCTGGTCGGTGTCCTCGGCCTACGGATCCCCTCCGAGATGGAGGACCGCTACGGCCTGTCGGCGCACATCCCGGCGGAGGAGCGGCCGGTGGTGTTCATCGGGCCGTACGAGCACCACTCCAACGAGCTGCCCTGGCGGGAGTCGATCGCCGACGTCGTGGAGTGCCCCCAGGACGCCGACGGCCACGTGGACCTCGACTTCCTCGAGACCGAGCTGCGCCGGTACGCCGACCGACCGCTGCGGATCGGCTCGTTCTCGGCGGCCTCGAACGTGACCGGGATCCTCAGCGACGTCGCCGGCATCTCCGCGCTGCTGCACCGACACGGCGCCTTGGCGTTCTGGGACTACGCCGCCGCGGCGCCGTACGTCACCTTGTCGATGGACGGCATCGACGCGATGTTCCTCAGCCCGCACAAGCTGATCGGCGGCCCCTCGACGCCGGGCGTGCTCGTCGTACGCCGCTCGCTGCTGACCAACCGGGTGCCCGACGTGCCCGGCGGTGGCACGGTCGCCTACGTCAACCCGCTCGAGCACCGCTACCTCGACGACCCGGTGCAGCGCGAGGAGGGCGGCACCCCGGCGATCGTCGAGGCGATTCGCGCCGGTCT
The DNA here is from genome assembly GCA_036261595.1 of Marmoricola sp. Lineage (GTDB taxonomy): Bacteria > Actinomycetota > Actinomycetes > Propionibacteriales > Nocardioidaceae > Marmoricola. The sequence continues at coordinate 11,874 of DATAKN010000180.1, read as the reverse complement.
GGTCTTCCAGCTCAAGGAGGCCGTCGGGATCGACGTGATCCGGGCCCACGAGGAGCACTACCTGCGCCGTGCGGTCGAGGCGTGGCAGTCGGAGCCCACGATCGAGATCCTCGGCAACGTCGCTGCCGAGCGGCTCTCGATCGTGTCGTTCGTGGTGCGGGCGCCGAGCGGGCGCCACCTGCACCACAACTACGTGGTGTCGCTGCTCAACGACCTGTTCGGGATCCAGTCCCGGGGCGGCTGCTCCTGCGCCGGTCCGTACGGCCACCGGCTGCTCGGCATCGACCTGGACCGCAGCCACGAGTTCGAGCACGAGATCGCCTCCGGCTGCGAGGGGATCAAGCCCGGTTGGGTCCGGGTGAACTTCAACTACTTCATCAGCGAGGCGGTGTTCTCCTACGTCGTGGAGGCGGTCCGCCTCGTGGCCCGGCACGGCTGGCGGCTGCTGGGGGAGTACCGCTTCGACGTGGCCTCCGGGCGCTGGCACCACCGCGCCGGCCTGGTCGAGCCGCCGCTGCGACTCGGCCAGGTGTCGTACTCACCCGACGGCGACATGGTCTACCCCCGCCACGACGACACGGCACCGGAGTCCGCGCTGGCCGACTACCTCAAGCAGGGCGAGGAGATCCTGCTCGGCGCTGAGCCGGCTCCCGACGACCCGCCCCCCGGCGTGACGTCGGAGTTCGAGCACCTCCGCTGGTTCGACCTGCCGGCGCGGTGTCTGGAAACTCGTTGAGTAGCCAGTTGTCACCTGTGAGTAGGCAGTTCGTCGCCGTCGTACCCGGCTCAACTGGCTACTCGATGGTGACGAACTGGCTACTCAACGAGCGATGAGAAGACCGGCGAAGAGGCCGATCGAGGTGACCAGCTCGCCGGTGCCGGTGAGCTGGAGGACCGGGATCAGGTCGCGGCCGGTGGCGCCACCGGTCACCGTGTTCACGGCGCGGGTGAGCAGCAGGAAGCCCAGCACCGCGAGCAAGGCCCACCAGGTCGTGGCCCAGGCGACAGCGATGACCGCGAGGAGGGCGGCGCTGACGAGGCCGCCGTACAGCATCCGGGTGCGGTCGTCCCCGAGCTTCACCGCCAGCGTGTGCTTGCCGGAGACGGTGTCGGTGGGGATGTCGCGCAGGTTGTTGGCGACCAGGATCGCGCAGGCCAGCGCGCCGATGGCGATCGCGGCGAACAGGCCGGCCCAGGTGACCTCTTCTGCCTGGACGTACTGCGTGCCCAGCACCGCCACGAGCCCGAAGAACACGAACACCATGACCTCGCCGAGGCCGAGGTAGCCGTAGGGTTTCGTGCCGCCGGTGTAGTACCAGGCGGCCAGGATGCTCAGCGCACCGACGGCGACCAGCCACCACGCGGTGGTCGCGGCGAGCACGAGGCCGACGACCGCTGCGAGGCCGAAGCACAGGAACGCCGCCCGCTTCACCGCGGCCGGGGCGGCGACGCCGGATCCGACGAGGCGAAGCGGACCCACGCGGGCGTCGTCGGTACCGCGCACGCCGTCGGAGTAGTCGTTGGCGTAGTTGACCCCCACCTGCAGCAGCAGCGACACCACGAGGGCGAGCGCCGCCTTCCACCAGACCTCATGGCGCGACCACGCCGCGACGCCGGTGCCGGCCAGCACCGGGGCGACCGCCGCCGGCAACGTCCTGGGCCGCGCGCCCTCGATCCACTGTGCTGCTGTCGCCATGGCCGGGATTCTGGCAGGCACTAGCCTCGGGGCCGTGAGCAGCCTCTGGCCCGTGTCCGGCGACGCCGTGGAGATCCTCGCGCTGCTCCGCGAGTGGGACGCCGCCGAGGACCCTCGCCCCCTGGTCATCGAGACGTCGGGGTCGACGGGTCGGCCCAAGCGCGTGGTGCTGTCGCGCGACGCGATGCGCGCCTCGGCGTTGGCCACCCAGGAGCGGCTCGACGGCCCCGGGCGCTGGCTGCTGAACCTGCCGCCGGCGTACGTCGCGGGTGTGCAGGTGCTGTACCGGTCCGTCGTCGCCGGAACGGAGCCGATCGACTTCCAGGGGTCGTTCGCGGCCACGCGGCGGCTGGTGCACGGGCCCGCGTTCGTCTCCCTGGTGCCGACGCAGCTGGTCCGGCTGCTCGCCGACGCCGACGAGTCTGCCGCCCTGGAGGACTTCGAGACGGTCCTCATCGGGGGCGGACCGTTGCGGCCCGAGGTGCGCGAACGTGCCGAGGGCCAGGGCATCCGGATCGTGCAGACCTACGGGATGAGCGAGACCTGCGGCGGCTGCGTGTACGACGGCCGCGCGCTCTCCGGCGTCGAGGTACGCATCGACTCCGACGAGCAGGTTCTGCTGCGCGGGCCCGTGCTCTTCGACGGCTACGAGGGCGAGCCGGAGCGCACCGCCGCGGTCTTCCGGGACGGGTGGTTCCTGACCAACGACCTGGGGCACTGGACGCCGGAGGGGCGCCTCGCCATCGACGGTCGGGTCGACGACGTGATCATCAGCGGCGGCGTCAAGGTGCCGGGGGCGGCCGTCGCGGCCGCGCTGCTGCGGCATCCGGCGGTCAACGAGGTCGAGGTGGTCGGCGTACCCGACGACGAGTGGGGGGAGCGGGTCGTGGCGGTCGTGACCGCGTCGGACGACGTGGACCTCGCGGAGCTGCGCGACCTCGTCGAGCCGAGGACGTGGGCACCGCGTCGTGTCCTGGTCGTCGGTGAGCTGCCGCTCCTGCCCAACGGCAAGGTCGACCGGGTGACGCTCGAGGAGCTCGCGCTCGATGCCTGATCCTGACCCCTACGTCTACTCGATCCCGCTGACCACCCGCTTCCGCGGGATCGAGGTGCGCGAGGGCGTGCTGCTGTGCGGCGACGCCGGGTGGGGGGAGTTCAGCCCGTTCCTCGAGTACGACGCCGAGACCGCCCGCCCGTGGCTGGCCGCGGCTCGTGAGGCCGCCGACGAGGGCTGGCCGGCGCCCGTGCGCGACCGGGTGCCGGTCAACGTCACCGTGCCCGCCTGCGACCCGGGCCGGGCCCGCGAGATCGTGCTCGCGTCGAACGGCTGCGGGACGGCCAAGGTGAAGGTCGCCGAACGCGGCCAGACCGTCGCCGACGACCAGGCGCGGCTCGAAGCGGTCCGCGACGCGATCGGCCGCGACGGGCTGGTGCGCGTGGACGCCAACGGGGGCTGGTCGGTCGACGAGGCGGTCGAACGCATCCCGCTGCTCGACCGTGCCGCCGGCGGCCTGGAGTACGTCGAGCAGCCGGTCGCGACGGTCGAGGACCTGGCCGTCGTACGCCGTCGTGTGGACGTGCCGATCGCGGCGGACGAGTCCATCCGTCGCGCCGAGGACCCCTACCGCGTGCGCGACCTGGCCGCCGCGGACGTGGCCGTGCTCAAGGTGCAGCCGCTCGGTGGCGTGCGCGCCTGCCTGCGGATCGCCGAGGACATCGGCCTGCCGGTGGTGGTGAGCAGTGCGCTCGAGACCAGCGTCGGCATCGCAGCGGGCGTAGCCCTCGCGGCGGCTCTGCCCGAGCTGCGGCACGCCTGCGGCCTGGCCACCGTGCAGCTGCTCGCCGGCGACGTCACCGCCGACCCGCTGCTGCCGGTCGAGGGCATGCTGCCGGTCGTCCGCCCGCAGCCCTCGCTCGACCTGCTGGAGCGCTGGGCCGCCGCGCCAGGCCGGGTCCGCCACTGGGCCGACCGGGTCGCGGCCCTGTAGGGCAGGATCTGTCCTCGTGACCCCTGCCACCGAGCTCGCACGTGCCGTCGTCGATGCGCTGCTGCGGGCCGGCGTACGCCACGTCGTGCTCGCGCCGGGGTCGCGCAACGCCCCCCTCTCCTTCGCCCTGTACGACGCCGCGACCGCTGGCGCGCTCACGCTGCACACCCGTATCGACGAGCGCACCGGGGCCTTCCTCGCGCTCGGCATCGCCAAGACGTCGCGCCGGCCCGCGGCCGTCGTGACCACGTCGGGCACCGCCGCGGCCAACCTGCATCCCGCGATCCTCGAGGCGGCGCACTCGGGCATCCCGCTGGTCGCGGTCACCGCCGACCGCCCCGCCAGGCTGCGCGGCACGATCGCGAACCAGACCACCGAGCAGGCGGGGCTCTTCGGCTCGGCAGTGTCCTCGCAGAGCGACGTCGTCGCGGCGGCCGACATCACACCCGGGCTCGCCGGCCTGCCCGACGGGCCGGTCCACCTGAACGTGCAGCTCGACGACCCCCTCGTCGGGGAGAGGCCTGCGCCGGCGCGTGCGCCGGAGGACTCCGTGACCTACGGCGGCGACGCGGCGGTCCTCGGCACCCTGGCGTCGGGTCCGCGCACGGTCGTCGTCGCCGGCGACGACGCCGGTCCGGCGATCCGGGTGCTCGCCGAGCACGCCCGGTGGCCGCTGCTCGCCGAGCCCACGAGCGGGTCACGCAACGGGGAGGCCGTGATCCGCTGCTACCGCCTGCTCCTCGGCACCGCGCTGGCCGACCGGGTCGAGCGGGTCGTCGTGGCCGGCTCACCAACTCTCTCCAGACCGGTGCAGCGGCTGCTGTCCCGGACCGATGTGGAGGTGGTCTCGGTGCGGACGAAGGGTCGCTGGCCCGACCGGCCGCACCCCGTCCGGCACGAGTACGACGAGGTCCAGGTGCACGGGCAGGACGACCCGGCCTGGTTCCAGGAGTGGCGCGATGCCGACCGCTCGTTGTCCGAGCGGCTCGACGCGCTGGTGGCCGCCGAGCCCGGCCTCACGCCGTACGACGTCGCCGCAGCGGTCAACGCCGCCGTGCCCGCCGGCGGCCTGCTGCACGTCGGCGCCAGCAACCCGATCCGCGACCTGGACCTGATGGCGAGGCCGTACCCGGTCGGTGAGCGCCGGCTGCTGATCGCCAACCGAGGACTCGCCGGCATCGACGGCACGCTGTCCACCGCGATCGGCGCCGTGCTCGGCCGCCCGCACACGACCCGGGCGCTGGCATACGTCGGCGACGTGACGTTCCTGCACGACCTGACCGGCCTGGTGATCGGCCCGGGGGAGCAGCGGCCCGACCTCACGATCGTGGTGGCCAACGACGACGGCGGCTCGATCTTCGCCACCCTCGAGCAGGGCGCCCCCGAGCACGGCGAGGCGTTCGACAAGCTGTTCGGCACCCCGCACGGCGTCGACCTCGCGACCGTCTGCACTGGCCTGAAGGTCCCGCACTGGCGGGTGCACGACCGATCCGAGCTCGAGCACGCGCTGGCGAACCCCAACGGCGGGATCGAGGTCGTCGAGGCCGTCGTACGCCGCGACAACCGGCGGGCCCTCGACGAGCAGATCAGGGCGCTCGCCACAGGTCTCTGACGACCGCCTGGCTGACATGATCCCGGGGTGGACCTGGTCAGCACCCTCGTCGCGATCGTCGCCACCGTGCTCGCGACGACTGCCGTGTGCAACCGGCTGGACATCTCCTCGCCGCTGCCACTGATCGCGGTCGGCATCGTCGGCTCCTACCTGCCGTTCGTGCCCGAGGTGCAGCTCGACCCCGAGGTGGTCCTGGTCGGCCTGCTCCCTCCGCTGCTGTACGCCGCCGCCCTGCAGACGTCGCTGGTCGACTTCAACGCCAACCGGCGGCCGATCCTGCTGCTCTCCGTGGGACTGGTGGCGTTCACCGCCGCGGGCGCGGCCGCCCTGGTGCACGCGCTGGTCGACGACCTCGGCTGGGCCGCGTCCTTCGCGATCGGTGCCGTGGTCGCGCCGCCGGACGCGATCGCTGCGACCGCGATCGGCCGCCGGATCGGGCTGCCTCGCCGCATCGTCACGATCCTCGAAGGTGAGTCGCTGCTCAACGACGCCACGGCGCTCGTGGCCCTGCGGACCGCGATCGGCGCGATCGTCGCGTGGCAGCTCATGGTTCGCGACTTCGCCGTCGCGGCCGGCGGCGGTGTGCTGGTCGGGCTCGCGTTCTTCCTCGGCATCGGCCTGGTGCGCAAGCACGTGACCGACCCGGTCCTGGACAGCGGCTTGTCGTTCGTGACCCCCTTCGCGGCGTACATCGCCGCGGAGCGGATCCACTCCTCCGGGGTGATCAGCGTGGTGGTCGCGGGGCTGCTCCTCGGTCACCAGGCGCCGGTCCTGCAGGTCGCGCGGTCGCGCATCGCCGAGCGGACGAACTGGCGCTCGATCGCGTTCCTGCTCGAGGGCGGCGTGTTCCTGCTGATCGGCCTGCAGGCACGCTCGATCATCCGCGACGCCGGCCGCGACGACCTCGGCGTCTGGCGGATCGCGCTGATCTGCGGCCTGACGCTGCTCGCGGTGATCGTGCTCCGCCTGGCCTGGGTGTTCGCCGCCCGCTACGCGCTCGTGCGGCCCGGACCCGACGAGTCCGGTCGGGTGCCGCCGTGGACCTACACGTTCCTCCTCGGCTGGGCCGGGATGCGCGGCGTGGTGACGCTCGCGGCGGCGTTCGCGATCCCGGTCGACATGCCGCACCGCGAGGTGCTGCTGCTGGTCGCGTTCACCGTCACCGCGGGCACGCTGTTCCTCCAGGGGCTCTCCCTGCCGTGGGTGGCGCGCCGGCTGCGTGTGCCGCCGCCCGACGCCGGCGCCGATGCCCTCGCGCGGGCCAACCTGCTGCACCAGGCCTCGCAGGCCGGCCTGGCCCGTCTCGAGGAGCTCCAGGAGGAGGATCCCCACGACGTCGGCGAGACTCTGCGCGATCGGGTACGCCGGCGCGACTACGCCGCCTGGGAGCGGGTCAACGCCAGCGGTCAGGAGACGCCCAGCGAGATCTATGCCCGTCGCCGACGGCTGATGATCGACGCCGAGCGTCGCCGCGTGCTCGAGATCCGGTCCACCGGGACCGTGCCGCACGAGGTGGTCGCCGAGGTGCTCGCGATGCTCGACGTCGAGGAGTCGATGCTGGAGTACAGCGAGGGTGAACGCGAGGGCGTCCGTGGCAGTGTGGGGGGCATGACCAGCGCAAAGGGCTGTGCTGACCTCCAGGAGGCGCGCGTGGACGTCGAGCCGAACACCCCCGGGGCCTGCGAGGACTGCGTCCGCGAGGGCACGCAGTGGGTCCACCTCCGGCTGTGCCTGACCTGCGGACACGTGGGCTGCTGCGACTCCTCGCCCCGTCGGCACGCCACCGCGCACTTCCACGACACCCAGCACCCCGTGATCCGGTCGGCCGAACCGGACGAGTCCTGGCGCTGGTGCTACGTCCACGAGCTCACCGGCTGATCCGGCGAGCGGTCACTGACCGTCGCCGGCCACTCGACCGTGACGAACTGGCCACTCGACCGTGACGAACTGGCGACTCAACGGTCAGACCAGTGGTTTGAGGGCGAGGGCGGCGATGCCGAGGGCGGCGAGGATGCCCGTCGTACGCCGGCTGCGGGGGCTGGAGATCCGGGTCCCCAGGCCGGCGCCGACCGTGGCGACGAACAGCTGCCAGCTGGCGCTCGCCGCGAACGCTGCGAGCACGAACACCGCCCCGTGCGCCGGGCCCTCGATGTGCACGCTGCCGCCGATCACGATCGCCGCGAAGTACAGCACCGTCGCCGGGTTGACCGAGGTGATCGCCGCAAAGGTCAGCCACGCCCGCAGCGGCGTCCACGGACGCAACGCACGCCCGTCAGGGCGCTCGGGGCGGAACGCGTGCAGCAGGGTGAGCGCGGCGATGACGAGCAGCACGGCGACCGACACCGCGGTGAGCGCGGGGGAGATCGGCTCGAGCGCGCGGGCGACCGCCGTACCGGCCACGACCGCCACGGTGGCATAGGCGCCGTCGACGCTGGCGACCCCCAGGCCCGCCGCCGCACCGGTGCGCCAGGACGTCCGCGCGCTGACCGCGACGATCATCACCGCGACCGCGCCCACCGGTACGGCGATCGCGTAGCCGGTCAGCAGGCCGGAGAGCAGGGCGTCGAGCACCCGCCGATGGTGGTGGGCGACCTCCGTCTGCGGCAAACGGGTTTCGAGGCTCGCTTCGCTCGCACCTCAACCACCGCAGCCGTCACGCGTACTCGTAGTCGTCGAGCGAGAACTGCTCCACCGCCCGCCGGGCGTCGGCCGACGACGTCGGCCGGAGCAGCACGGCGTCGCCCTCGTTGGTGTAGTAGTAGCTGCGCGCCGTACCGCAGGAGCCCTGGAGGAACACCGTGTCCTCCATCCGCTCGAGCATGCGGGCGAGGAACTCCTGGTCCGCGCGCTCGGAGATCTCGAAGGTCCGCGCGCCCCGGCGCGCCAGCTCGCCGAAAAGTCGCTCGAGGTGGCGCATCTGCACCTCGATGGTCATGAAGTAGCTCAGCCCGGAGTAGGAGTACGGCGAGTTCAAGGTCACGAAGTTCGGGAAGCCGGCGACCGTGACGCCCTCGTAGGCGTGGTAGCCCTGCTCTCGCCACAGCTTGCCCAAATCGCGGCCGTCGCGGCCGATCACCTCGAATGCCGGGAAGTTCGTGTCCCACAGGTTGAAGCCGGTGGCCAGCACCAGTACGTCGACCTCGGTCTCGCGCCCGTCCGTCGTGACCACGCCTCGCGGTGTGATCCGGCTGATCGGCTCGGTCTCCAGCGTCACGTGCGGCCGGGTGAACGTGGGGTAGTAGTCGTTGGAGAACGTCGGGCGCTTGCACCCGAAGCTGTAGTCGGGGGTCAGCTTGCGGCGCAGCTCGGGGTCCTTCACCTGGCGGCGCAGGTGCGCCTTCGCCAGCGCCGCCGCGCCCTCGTTGAACAGCCGGGCCTGCTTGTAGTGCAGCACGCCGGTGACCATCAGCGTCTCCAGCCACGTGCTGTTGACCCGTCGGGCGAAGCGCTGGGTCCACGGCTGCGCCGCGAAGAGGTACTGCACCGGCCGCGGGATCGGGAAGTCGGCCTTGGGTGTCACCCAGATCGGCGTGCGTTGGTAGACCGTCATCGTGGCGGCCTGCCGCGCGATCTTCGGGATCAGCTGCACCGCCGTGGCGCCGGTGCCGATCACCGCGACCCGCTTCTCGGCGAGGTCGACCGAGTCGTTCCAGGCGGCCGTGTGGATCACCGTGCCGTCGAAATCGGCCACGCCCTCGATGTCGGGCAACCTCGGCTGGGACAGGAAACCGGTCGCCGTCATCAGGTACGACGCCGTGCGGGTCCGGGCTTCGGTGGGCGAGACCGTCGAGAGCACCCAGTGTTGCTCGTCCTCGTCCCACCGGGCGCCCTCGACCCGGACCCCGAACTCCATGTGCCGGCGCAGGTCGTAGCTGTCGGCGACGTGCTCGGCGTACCGCTTGAGCTCCGGCCCGCGGGCGAACCAGTGCTCCCACCAGGGGTTCGGCTCGAAGGAGTAGGAGTAGGTCACGCTGGCGATGTCGACCGCGAGCCCGGGGTAGTGGTTCACGTGCCAGGTGCCGCCGAGGTCGTCCTCGCGCTCCAGGATCGCCACGCTGGCGGTCTCGACGCCGTACCCGAGGCGCTTGAGGCTGATCGCGGCGCCCATGCCGCCGAAGCCTGCGCCGACGATGATCACGTCGTGGTCCGTCACGAGCCCCACACTCCGCTCCTGAACCAAGTTCAATAGGACTCGCACCCTAGTCTTGGCCCATGCGGATCTTCAAGCACGGCCACGCCTGCGTGAGACTCGAGAGCGGCCCGCACCACGTCGTCATCGACCCGGGCATGTTCACGGCTCGTGAGTCCGTCGACGGGGCGACCGTCGTCCTCGTCACGCACGAGCACCCCGACCACTGGACGCCTGACCTGCTCCGCGCCACGCACGCGCCGGTCTTCACGATCGACGCCGTGGCGCGGCAGATCGCCGACCAGGCGCCCGACGTCTCGGAGCGGGTCAGCGTGGTCTCGCCCGGGCAGGTGCTCGACCTCGGGGTGCGCGTCGAGCTCGTCGGCGAGAAGCACGCGGTGATCCACCCCGAGCTGCCGCACTTCGACAACAGCGGCTACTTCCTCACCGTCGAGGACACCACGATCTTCCACCCCGGCGACGCCCTCACGGTGCCCCCGACGACGCCCGACCTGTTGATGCTCCCGGTGAGCGCCCCGTGGCTGAAGGTCTCGGAGTGCATCGACTACGCCCGCGAGGTCGGTGCACCGCGCTCCATGGCGATCCATGACGCCGTCTACAGCGAGGCCGGACTCGGCATCGTCGACGCCCACCTCAAGCGTTTCCTGGCCCCGCGGGAGCAGGAGTACGTCCGGCTCGCGGCCGGCCAGGAGCTCGACGCCTGACCTCTGTCCGCAGTCGTGAGCACGATCACGTCGATCGGCACGATTGAGCTCACGTGACCGGGTACCCGGACAGGGACAGGTCTTGGCGGCCCGGGCCGGACAGGTCCGATCGCCGAGGGACACACCGCCACCGGCCTCACGGGCCGGAGGGAAGGAGACCCCATGGCCACCACCACCCGGAACACTGACCTCCGGCGTCCCCTGTACGCCACCGTCGGCGTCACCGACCGTGCCGTCGAGGCAGTCCGGAACTCGATCGGCGACCTCCAGGACCGGCTCGTCGGGTTGCAGCAGGGCGTCAACCGTCTCGAGCTCGAACCCCAGCGGCTGCGTGCGCACGCACGTGACGTCCCGGAGCGGATCCAGGGCTTCCTCGAGGAGCACGACGTCGCCTACGACCAGCTGGTCACGCGGGGCGACGCGCTCGTCCGCCGGATCCGCGGACAGAAGTCGACCCGCGACACCATGAAGGCCGCGCGCACGACCTCGAGCAAGGCCAAGACCACGGGCACCCAGGCAGGCAACGCCGGGCGGAGCACCGCGCGCTCGGCGAAGACGGCCACCGCGACGGCCACCAAGACGGCCACCAAGACGGCGCAGCGCCGGTCGAAGGCCCCGCAGAGCAGCGCGAAGGCGACGGCCACGAGCGCCCGCAGGACCGCGAAGTCGGCCGCGCGGGCGACCGCGGACGCCGCCCGGAAGGTCGGCGACTGACCCCACGCGACCGCACCAGAGGGCCCCGGCAACGGGGCCCTCTGCCGTCTCACCGCCCTGCGAGCACGTCCTCCAGGGACCGGGGCCTCCGGCCGGTGACGCGCCGGACGTCGTCGGTCACCGTCGCGACCTCGCCGTCGCGGATCGCCGTGTAGGTGCTCACCCAGGCGTCGAGCTGCCAGTCCTCCGCGCCGTACGCCGCGCGGCGCGAGGCGTAGGCGTCCTCGACGCTCTCGTCCTCGAACCGCAGCTCGCGGCCGAGCGCGGCCGAGGCGCGGTCCGCGATCTCGGCGAGCGTGAGCGCCTCCGGCCCGGTCAGCTCGTAGGTCGCGCCGGCATGCTGGGCGGGCGAGCGCAGCACGGCCGCAGCCACCTCGGCGACGTCGGCGCGCGCGACGGCTGCCACGCGCCCCGAACCGGCCGGCCCCCGGATCACGCCGTGGTCGTCGGCGAAGAAGGGCAGCAGGTCCAGGTAGAAGTTGTCGCGCAGGAACGTGTGCGCCATGCCGGACTCGACGAGCGCCTGCTCGGCGTCGAAGTGGTCGCGCCCGAGCGTGAACGTGGCGTCGGGCGCTGCGCCGGCGAAGGACGTGTAGACGACGTGGCGCACGCCGGCCGCGGCCGCCGCCCGGATGAAGGTGCGGTGCTCCTCGCGGCGGGTACGGCTCTCCGCGCCGGAGACCATGAACAGCACGTCGATGCCGCTCAGCGCCGCGCGGCTCGCCTCCGAGTCGTCGTACGACGCCTGCGCGACCGTCGTCCCGTCGATGTCGGGAGCTCGTGAGGGATCACGCACCAGCAGGCGTGGACGCAGGTCGGCGAGGAGGAGTGCGACCCGGCCACCGACATGTCCGGTGGCGCCGGTGACGGCGAGAGTGGCCATGGCAAGCGAACCTCCCCGAGCGGGCAGATGTTCCTCAGGGACGGGTGAGGGCGTCCCTGACGGGGACGAACTTCGCCTGGGCTTCCGCGAGCTCGGCCTCGGGGTCGGAGTCCGCGACGATGCCGCA